>CAZAYA010000194.1:0-4004 GCA_964489175.1 uncultured Flavobacteriales bacterium
GCTGATCACCCTGGTCCTGCTGGGAAATGTACTGGAACACCGGTCGGTGGATCAAACCAGCAGCGCCATCAAAAAACTGGGCGACCTGCGCAGCACCGAGGCCAAAAGAATAAAAGAAGAGCAGGGCCAGGAAAGTACAGAGACCATTCCAGCAGAACAAGTACAAGTCGGGGATCGCCTGATGGTCGCTGACGGGGACAAGGTACCGGTCGATGGCATGGTAGAAAGTGGCGAAGCCCTCATCGACGAATCCATGATCACCGGAGAAAGTAAACCGGTCCGCAAACAACAAGGAGATCAGGTGATCGGTGGAACCATTCTCAGGAACGGTAATCTTCGGGTCACCGCTGAAAAAGTGGGAGATGAAACGGTGCTGTCCAACATCATTCAGATGGTGAAGAAAGCCCAGCAAGACAAACCGAACATCCAGCAACTGGGCGACAAAGTAAGTAGCATTTTCGTGCCTGCCGTGGTCTCCATCTCCCTGTTGGCCTTTGTCGTCTCTTTTTGGATCGTAGGGATCGAGTTGCAAAACGCCCTGATGAACAGCGTGGCCGTACTGGTGATCTCCTGCCCCTGTGCCATGGGACTGGCCACCCCCACAGCCGTGGTGTCCGGTATCGGACGGGCTGCACGCAGTGGCATCCTGATCAAAGGAGGCAGCACGCTGGAAGGGTATGCCAAAGTGAAGAACGTCGTGTTCGACAAAACCGGTACCCTCACCACCGGCCGATTCAGGATCAAAGCCATCCACCCGGAGAACAGCCTGCCGGAGCAAGATATCCGGAACATCATCCTTTCCCTCGAACAGTATTCCTCTCATCCCATTGCCAAAGCTCTGGTGGAGGAATTGCAGGAAAAAGGGCAGACCCTGTCCCTGGAAGAGGTACACGAAGAAAAAGGCCGCGGCATGATCGGCACAGGCAAAGACGGCACCCGCTACTCCTTTGGGTCGGCACTCCTTTCTGAAGCAACGAAAGAACAAGGGGGAGAAGCCCTTTACCTAACCCGGAACGATCAATTGATCGCCAGGATCGAGGTTGAGGACGAGGTCCGAAAAGGTGCCAAAGCCCTTATTCAAAAGCTCAATGAGCGCGGACTGAACACGATCCTTCTGAGCGGCGACAAAAAAGAAAAATGTGAAAGCCTGGCCCGAAAACTCGGGATCAAGACCGTTCACAGCGAAAAACTACCGGAAGAGAAACTGGAGATCATCACCCGCTTGTCCGAAAAGGAACCCACCGCCATGGTGGGGGATGGCATCAACGATGCGCCGGCCCTGGCCCGTGCCAATATCGGGGTATCGCTGGGCAATGCCACGGAAGTAGCGATCCAGTCCGCCAAAGTGGTGATACTGGACAGCAGCAACCTGGAGCAAGTGGACCGTTCCCTGGCCCTGAGCCAGATCACGCTCAAGACCATCAAGCAAAACCTGTTCTGGGCATTCTTTTACAATGTGGTAGCGATCCCTATCGCCGCCGTCGGACTGCTGAACCCCATGATCGCTGCCCTGGCCATGGCTTTCTCCGACGTGGTAGTGATCGGCAACTCTCTGTTGTTGAAGGTGAAACGACTACCCTAAAACCAGGTGAACCCGGGATCCTTTTAAGATCGTATCTTGGAAGTCTTGATAATTTTGGGGCGTTCTTATTAGTTAAGGAGCCAAGGGTAAGGAGTAGGAAATGGGAATTCCTTACACTTTAACTTCTTACTGCTCACTCCAATGAACCATCGTTTCCTCATCTCCGGCTACACAGGTCTCGGGAATTTCGTCCTGAAGATCCCGATGCTTCGAAAACTCCGGGAGTTGTATCCGGAATACGGTATCGACCTGATCACCAACCACAAGGAAGAAGTTCGCTTCTTGCAGGACTCTGGCCATGTGGACAAGGTTATGAAATGCCCCCGGGATATCCCCAGATCCCAGCAATTGAAATACTTCCGGAACCTCAGCAACGAGCAGTACCGGGCTGCGTTCATCAGCTTTGATGCCGCAGGCAGGACCATGACCACAGGAACGAGGCTGGCACGCATTCCCCAACGCTTCCTTCACGCCCGCCTGGGAAGACGAAAAACCATTCTTGCCCTCGCCCGAAAACTCTTGCTCGACCCTACCCTGATCCCGGTGCCCATCTTACCGGGAAGGCATGAAACCGACCTCAATCTGGACCTGCTGGAAGCTTTTCACCGGGAACCACTAACGAGAAATGCCCCGACCACTCTGAAAGCTCCGGAAGGGAGCGAAGTCCTGGAACAATTCGGCCTGAAGGGACAACCCTTTCTGATCCTTCAACCAGGAGCAGCTAACGGAACGCTGAACGCGAAGTCCATCAGTACGGAACAATCCTATAAGATCATCACCGGATTGCTGGAGCAAAGTGAACTCCCAGTCGTATTCGTAGGAGATGAAGGGGACCGCAAGCTCTTCGTGGAACCCTTGCTTGAGCAGCTGGACAGCCAGGACCGGATCATCGATACCACTGGCAAGACTTCCGTTACAGAGCTGTTGCAATTGCTGCAACATGCTTCGCTCACCATCTGCCATGACTCCGGCGTGATGCACCTGGCCGATGCTCTGGGAAAAGACCTGATCGCTTTGTACGGGCCGACCGACCACACCCGCACCCGTCCTCTGAAGGAAACTTCCCGTATCCTTTTTGCCCGGGGAGAACTGTTCGGACTGATGTACGACGAACAATATTCCGAAAAGCAGGTAGCAGAAATGAACCAGAACAATGAAGCTATGAAAGGGATCGATCCCGGGGAAGTGGTCCGAATGGCACTACCCATTCTCAAGGAAGCACATGTGGCGTAACCTGGAACAAAAGATACGCAAGTGGGCCGGTAGCGGAGGAAAGGAAAGGGTCACCGGAAGGTCGGCCAGGATCTTCGCTATCAACAGCACTGCCATGATCCTCGCCTTCATCAACAGTGCCCTTCTCACCCGCAACTTAGGTGCCTCAGCTTACGGGGATTTCGCCTATGCCTTTGCCTGGGTCGGAGCGTTGGGGATGATCGCCTTGCTGGGTATGGACAAGCTTTTGGTGAAGGAACTGGCCCGCGCAAGCTCCGAAGGGGAAAAAGGGAAGGCCAGGGGCATCCATCGTTGGAGTGCAGCGCTGGTCCTGCGCGTCAGCCTCATCATCACCCTGGCTCTTTTGGGTTTTACTTATTTACCGGGTGGTTTATTCAACGACGCCAGCACCCGCCTGTCCTTCCGACTGGCCGTCCTCACCCTCCCCCTTTTCACGCTGGTCTCCATGCATCGAAGCGCCCTGCAAGGCATGCACGAAATGGTAAAAGGGCAGTTCATGGAAAGACTGATCCGTCCGCTCTTCCTGCTGGCCGGTATCGGCTGTGCCCTGGTCTTCAGTCCTGGCATCCTCAATGCCCCTGTAGCCGTTCTCCTGAATGGCGGAGGTGTCCTTATAGCCCTCGGATTTGGCCTTTTCTTTTACCAGCGTAAAACACGGGAATATCCTCTTTCTCCCCTGGAGCCGGAGACCAAACAGGACCTGCTTCGTACAGGACTGGCCCTTTTCTTGTTCAACGGGGTATCCGTCCTGTTCGGTAAAGTGGACATCCTGTTGCTGGGGACCCTGAAATCCACCCGGGAAGTCGGGATCTACGACGTCTCCCGCAAGCTCGCCGACCTGCTCAACTTCCTGCTTCTGGCCTTCAACACTGTCCTGGCCCCGATCATCGCCGAGTTGTATTTCAAAGAAGACACGCAACGCCTTCAGAAACTCATCAGTCGAACCATAAGAGTGGTCTTCCTGATCGCCTTCCCCCTTGGGATCATTCTCGTCCTGGCCCGAACGCCCATCCTGGAACTTTTTGGGCAAGGATTCCCGGAAGGAGGAACTTCCCTCGGTCTTTTGGTCGGTGCCCAACTCCTGAACATCATTGCCGGGCCGGTAGGATATATCCTGCTCATGACCGGACATCAGAGAGAAGCCAC
Source organism: uncultured Flavobacteriales bacterium (assembly GCA_964489175.1). Taxonomy (GTDB): domain Bacteria; phylum Bacteroidota; class Bacteroidia; order Flavobacteriales_D; family CAYVSK01; genus CAZAYA01. Next base: position 3,962 of record CAZAYA010000194.1, read on the forward strand.
GATCAGTCTCTCCCTGAGCGCTTTGCTCATTATGTTCCTGGCC
>CAZAYA010000195.1:0-3997 GCA_964489175.1 uncultured Flavobacteriales bacterium
GCCGCTCACCATCACCGAGGCCGAACCGTCGCAGGAACCCGGACAGCGCTCTGAGGTGGAGTCGGGGGTGATCGGTCCCTCGATGCTGAGGATGTTCAAGGATACCGAGTCCGTATCGGCGGGGCAGGTTCCAACTGCTTCGGCGATCAGGGCCAACTTGATCTGCCCGTTCCCGATCTCTGTGGCAGAAGGTTGATAGGTATTGGACAGTTGATCCCGGGGGGCAGAAAAGTTGCCATTGCCACCGCTCCAATAGGAGGAATCGGCATTGGAAATATTGCCGTTGAGTGAGAAGGGGAGGTTTGCTTCGCAAAGGTCTAGGTCCGGTCCAGCATCAGCAGTGGGAAGGGTTTCCATAAGTACGACCAGGGTATCCTTGTCATTGGAGCATGTGTCGTCGGTCGATCGCAGGCTGAAAGCTACCTGGCCGCTGCTGATCTCCGCGTTAGTGGGCACGTAATCCGTGATCACCGAATCCCGGGAGGGTTGGAAGGTACCGTTCCCACCGTACCAACGACCACTACTGACTCCGTTCACTTCTCCGTGAAGTGATATAACAGAATCTGTTAGGCAAACCCGCATCGTGTCATCATCAGCAGTGGTATCCGGAACATTGGCATCCACTGTGACCTCGTTCACAATGTATTGGGTAGTGTCCGTATTATTGGCAGCATACCACCAGGTGTTGATGGTCTCTTCATTTCCGAAACCCGGGTTTGGCCATTGGTGGCATCCTCCAGGATCGTTGCACCCTGTAAGGTTTTGTCCACCTCCATTGATCTGGGAGTCGTCCCAGTAAAGATCCGGTTTGGGACCTGCCGGTCGGATCAGGTTGACATCAAAGCCATTGGGATGCTTTTCCACATCGTAAAGGGGAAGGTGAGTGAGACCGTTGTAGTAGTTGACAGATACGGCGATCGGGGTACCAGAAGGCACGGGGTTCCCGTTACCATCGAGCCCATCCCATGGAACGCAGTTCTTCCCTTGTGTGAGGTTGGCACTGATGGATACATCGGCTGTGCTGTCTTGGTAACCAGGAGTTCCATTCAGGTCTACGATCACATCAGCATTACCGGTCTTGTTGACGGTCACATTGATGCAGAACCCGGTCTGGGAACAGCCGGTGATGGTGGTTGGTTTCGTGATCTTCCCGAAAGTGCCGGTTGGAAAGCAGGAAGGGTCGGGATCGTTCAGGAACATTTTGAATTGGTGATACTTGGTGTTCCCGTTCCTGGAGAGGCGGTCGTTGATCGGGTTTCCTGTGTTCTGGGTGCCGGTCTCATTGGAGGCGATCACGAACCCGAAAGGCATCATACCGTTGAAATCCACGGAAGTAACAATACTATCATTCGTATAGATGAACATGGTGCCTTTGAAAGGGTTGTTGGCTCCACTCAATTGAATGTCCCATCCTTTGCTCCAAAGCCTTCCATTTCGGATGTTTCCGGCAGCATCAGTAACGGTAATATCGAACAATTCGAAGACACGTTTGGCTTGGTTAACGATATTGACCGGATCGCCAGGATTGAATTCGATGTAATAATTGCCGGTCTGGGTGGGATTGAATACCAGCGCATTGTATCCGCCAGCTCCGACGACCTGTTGCGGACCGGCTACCGCTTCATTGTAATTCTGGATAAAGCCGGCTCCCGCTGCAGGAATCTGCTGGGGGCCGTAAACGATGTTACCGGCGGGATCTTTGATCCGGAAGTAGACATCGTTGTTGTTCTGTTGGAAACCCAGGTAGACGGTTTCGCTCGTATCGCAAACGCGAATATACAGGCGGTGTTCATCGGCAGCTCCGTATGTAGCGAAGGGACGATCGTTCCCATCGTAGATCTGCAGGTATCCTTCATCGCCTGAGTTGGGGCGTAACTCTTCCGTTCCTTCTGCTCGGCCAGGATGGGAGCAGAAAAGGGCTATTATCAGGATCAATAATGGGCGGTAGGTAGGCCCGGCCATGGTCACATTTCCTCCTTCTTGGGACAAGGATCCTATCAGGATTCCAAGGTTTTAATATTCATACGATGACCAATGCTGGACGTTGCCAGAAAAATGAAAAAGCAGGGAGGATCGTGGAAAACTATCAATGATCGTTGATCAGTACGCTTTGGTCCATTCCCCCTTGTTGATGATCCCAAGGGGTTTTCCTGTGAATCGGGTACCAAGGAAAGGGGTGTTGCGGGAGCGTGAGCGAATATGATCCTCTCCGAATTCCCATTCCTGATCGGGGGCAAAAAGGGTGAGTTCGGCTTCTGCACCTTCTTGGACCGCGGGAACATCGAGCCCTAATGTTCTCCGGGGACGAATGGCCAGCCGGTCGATCAGTTCTTCCAGGGAAAGGAATTTCTTTGTGGCAGTACGTGCTGCCCCAAAAGCGGATTCCAGGCCAATGATGCCAAAAGCGGCTCTGTCGAATTCCACCCGCTTGGTCTCCGGGTCTTCGGGAGCATGGTCGCTGGTAATGTGGTCGATGGTGCCGTCCTTCAGCCCTTCCCGGAGGGCTTCAATGGTCGTTTTAGATCGCAAGGGAGGCATTACCTTGTAATTGGAGTCGTACTCCGACAGGTATTCTTCATCCAGCAGCAAATGATGAGCGGTCACTTCGCAGGTAATGTTCAGCCCTTGCTCTTTGGCTTTCCTGATCAGGTCCACGCTCCTGGGCGTGGAGACCGGGCTGAAGTGTAGCCGGGATCCGGTGTATTCTAACAGATAAAGGTCCCGGGTGATGTGCAGTTCTTCGGCCAGTTCCGGGATCCCTTTCAGGCCCAGTTGGGTGCTGATCGCCCCTTCGTTCATCTTTCCGTCCCGCGATATGGTTTTATCATCAGGATAGCTGATAACCAGGCCATTGAAATTGGTTACATAAAGCAAAGCATTGGTCATGAGCCCCGTGTCCATCACGGGGTGCCGGTCGTCAGAAAAGGCAACCGCTCCAGCCTGGAACATATCGAACATGCCGGCGATATCATTTCCTTCCAGCCGGTTGGAAAGAGCGCCTACAGGGTGGAGATTGACGGGAAGGGAACGTGACCGGTTAACGAGGTAATCCACCCCTCCTTTGGAATCCGTTACCGGGTTGGTGGAAGGCATGACGGCGACTCCGGTAAAGCCTCCCTGAGCAGCAGCAGCTGCTCCTGAAACAAGGTCTTCTTTGTGTTCGTAGCCGGGGTCCCGGAAATTCACGTGCATGTCGAACCATCCCGGGGAAACGTGTAGTCCTTCTGCTTCGATGCTCTCGGTCTTATCCTCTGCTTTCAGGTTTTCACCGATCTCGGAGATCGTTCCGTCCTTGATCCTGATGTCCCGCGTTGCTCCATTGTGGATGGAGGCGGGGTCGATGATGGTGGCGGAACGGAGCAGCAGATCCATGGTTGGTCGGTATTGATCGGGGGTCATTAGATTACACAGCGTGTTTGGTCTTGTTTTTTCTTTTCCCTATCAGAAGGCCTTCTTCAACAGCCAGAAAGAACAGCACCAAGATAAGGCAATACCACCATAATTTCGTCCCCTTGTTAAAGCTTTCAATGCCTCCGGCTTGCCGGGAAAGGTTTCGGTCGATCACTTGCGTTCCCGGGATCCCGTATTCTTCCAGTTGTTCTTTCAGCGCTTCCGGTGAATAGGCTGTTGGGTCGGATTCCTTGCGTGGATAATTGAACCCGATCCCACGTACGGGTTTCCCCTGGTGGGTCAATTCATAATTCCCTGCTTCCTTTACCTGGTCGTGCACGAAAATGTCCAGCCGTCCTGGGGATCGCCGGGTTTCCGGGATAACATCGAATTCTGTGCGGGGGTTTACGAGGTGGAGGACTTCATCCCCGGAAAGAGCAACTCCCTGTAAGCCGATGGGAATACCACTTCCAATGGTCAGGTATAGTTGGCCGGTCGGGGTACTGAATTCTGCCGCCCGGAGCAGGGTGGTGACGAAGATGGCATGCCGGACGAGATTGCTTTGGGAGTCATCGGCCGGAACGGCGCACAGGTATAGCTTACCACT
>CAZAYA010000196.1:0-3984 GCA_964489175.1 uncultured Flavobacteriales bacterium
GTGCTTACAAATTTTTACAAAAAAAAGATGAAAAAAAAATGAATTGCCTATTGACTTTTTAGAAATTTTGACTCCTAATAAACCCCCCTTTTCCATCTCTTATTTATCGATTACTTCCCCCCGGTATTTTACTAGCTCTCTCTCTGTTACCTGAACCTTTCATCCTTCTGCTTCTCTTGCTATTCGCCTGTTTTGAAAATCCGCTACATTGCATAGCTTGTTCTTCCGGGCACAAAGTGAGCGTCGCTTGAATAGCCTTTTGTTAACCTTGCCTTAATGTCCAGCATGATCCTCATGCCCGGAAATTGCTACCCGAATAACGGGTTGATGAGGCGTGTGCTGATGATCAGCTTTCCCAAGATACTGATTATTTCCGGCGATCGGAACGTGAAAGTCTGGAAATGTCGATAGAGGAAGGCGTTCGGGAAAAAGGGATAGCTGTTTCCTTCTTGTATCTTTGCCCTGTTCCAATATCCTTTCCACATGTCCCTTGCCGCCGAAACCCAGCTTCGTGTTCGTTACAGTGAGACCGATCAAATGGGGTATGTCTACTATGGGAACTACGCCCAATACTTTGAGATAGGAAGGGTAGAAACACTCCGGGAGCTCGGCTTTAGTTATCGCCAGCTTGAGGAAAGTGGCGTTATGCTGCCGGTACTGGAGTATAGGATCAAATACCTCAAACCGGCCCTGTACGATGATCTCCTGACGATCCGGACAGTTATTTCCGAGATCCCTTCTGCTCGCATTCACTTTAACTATGAGACCTACAATGAACAGGGGCAGCGGTTGAACATGGCAGAGACCACGTTGGTCTTCGTTAGCAAACAGAACGGTAAACCTTGCCCTTGCCCGGATGACCTGAAGGAAGCGATCGCCGGGAAGCTTTCATGAAACACCTGAATGTTCCGGTAACCGTCGGGGCATTCAGCTCTGGTGACACAGGCTGTTTCTTGTGGAAGTACTTGGTAAGGCTTCTTATAACCGTTCCATCAGGTATCGATAAAGAGCGGTCATGGAGGCGATGTCCTTTTTGTGAACCTTCTCATCGGGAGAATGAACATGTTGTTCAGGGGCTCCGATGAAGCACCAATCGAAAGGGTAGGGAGAATGCTGCAAAGCGATCCCGTCGCTTCCTCCTGCTTCCTCTACTTCTTCCTGGAAGGTTATTTTACTCTCACGGGCATGCTCCAGGATCTTGTTCACGAACCCTCTCCGGGGGATACCGGAATCCCGTATTGAAATAGCCGCACCTTCGCCGGCCAGGATATCGTTAGTCACCCAAGTGATATCGGATATCAGGGCCTGGCGGACAGCATGTTGCTCGAACAAGAGCCTGGCCAGATATCCGACGCTGCCGCCTCCAACTTCTTCCCAGCAAGAGAATACGATGGCTCCATGTTCCAGATCTTCAGCGACCTTTAAAGCGTTCCACATGCCCAGACGGTTATCCATATAGCAACACTGGACGTGGTCTTCGTCTTCCCGGAAATCAGGGGCAAAAGTGAGGTTGGTTCCTTTTTCTATCGGCCGGTCACTTTCGTATTTCAGGGTTTTTCTCCCTTTGCCTTCAGTTTCTTTTTCCTCCTCCACTCGTAGGGTGCATTTCACCGGTCCGCGAGCATCTTCGCCTACCAAGCGATAGGCATCCTCGGTCCTGGGGCTACCGACCCTCACCAATTCCTGGTCGTTGCGGACTGTGAATCCCACTGAATCCATATGGGCGAAGAGGGCGGTCCGGGGTTCCCCGAACAGGAGGATGAGACAGTCCTGGACTTCGTTCTTATCAGCGATAATGACCGGTTCCTTGCGCCAGCGGCTTTTGTTCTTTTCTATATAGTCTAGCAGAAAGGCTTTGACCGGCGCTTCGTTACCGCTGGGAGCGTGAATGCTGCACAGATCTTTGAGAAGTTGGGTATCCATGGTAAGGGATTATTCGTTGCTCAAGAATTTAATGGTAAGGGTTTCGATACCTTGGCATTGTTCATGAAAAGGAGAAGCACTCTTTTCAGGCACTGCTACAATATAATGACAACATGCTTCATAAGAAGCTTCCTGGATCGTTGCTCCAGTGTGATGCAGAAGCTGCTGGACATCACTGGTGACCTTATAGTCGAAATCGAGCTGGTAAAGGCTTTGGAAGTTCTGTTCCCGGATCGTGGCTTTAGCCAGTGCATCACGCGTTGCTTCCCGGTAGGCGTTGATCAGCCCGCTCGTTCCCAGCTTGGTGCCACCGAAATAACGAACCACGATGGCCACTACATTGCACAGGCCGAAAGACCGTAATTGGCCGATCATCGGTTTTCCTGCTGTGCTGCTGGGTTCCCCGTCATCGTTTATCCGGAATGTTTCTCCGGTTCGTCCGATGATATAAGCGAAACAATGGTGCCTGGCATCCTGGAACCGCTTTTTCATCGTGTCGACATGTGCCATGGCTTCCTCTTCTGTGCCAGGAACTTGCTGACCCGGTCCTTATAGCTTCCTTCTGAAGGTTCCGTGATGGTCCTGAAGCTGCCCATCAACTGTAGGCGATCATGGCGATGGCAAGCAGGGAAAGCCCCACGCCGATCTTGTTGGCGGTGGATAAATGTTCCCGGAAGAGCAGTACCGCCCCGAGGGAGGATACCGTTACGATACCCATGTTGTTGATGGGGAAGACCGCTGAATCCTCCAGAAAACGAGCATCCAGCGTTCGCAAAAGAAAATAGATCGAACAGAAGTTCGGAAGGCCTAGGACAACCCCTCCGAGCATACTTCGGTAAGAGAACGGACGGGCCTGACCGATGGCATATCGGAAGAGGAGCAGTAGAACACCTAGAGCGGCGGCAACGAAGAACAGGGTGGAGACATACAGTAATCGTTCCGTGTTCTTTTCTCCAGCGTTCAGGAGAAAGCGTTCAACGTAATTCATGGTAGCATCAAGGAACCCACCTCCCAGAAAAACCACCAAAGGCAGCACCACCACCCATTGACGGTCGATGTGTACCTTGCCCGATCGGCGACTGGTCAGGTAGACCCCCACCAGGGCAAGGATCACACCGGCTCCCTTGAGGAAATTCAGGGTTTCATCGTACAGGATGATGGCGACCACTACCGGAATGACCACCGACATTTTTTGAGCAACAGCAGAAGCCGACACACTGATCTTCTGGGCCGTGAGGGCGATGAGGTAGAACATGATGATGAACAGGGTGCCTACCAGCAGCGATACATTGAACCAGGGCTTGTCGGGAAGAGTGGCGAACCCCGGTTCCTCGACCATCCAGAACCCCAGTCCGCTGGCCACGAAATAATTCACCACGATGGCCTGGACCGTGTTGACCCGCAACCGGTCGAAAGCCTTGAAAAGTAGGACCAGAGAGGCAGAGCTGAAAATGCTCAGGAAAAGGTAGGTCATTCGGGAGGCGAGTGAAAAGGAGCGGTTTGCTCGTTCCGGTAGAACAACAGTTGGTCCTTGCCCAGGCGCCGGGCTTCATGGTGTTCGGTACGAATTACAGGAGCTTTTTTCCCTTTGCCGAAGGTCTTTTCCCCCACGAGGGTACGGGCTTCATCCCATAAACCCGCTTCCAGGAAGCTTTCGATCAGTTGACTGCCGCCTTCCACCAGCAGAGACTGGATCTTCCGGCGGTAGAGTTCTCTCAGCACCTGGGGGAGAACGGGTCTTTCTTTTTCCAACTGGGCATAGGCCACATTTTCTCGCTCGGGAGGTTTCGGAGCTTCCGTGAAAATGAGGGTGGGGGTGCTTTCGTCGAAAAACCGGAGGTCCTGCTCCAGACGAAGGGTTCGGTCCAGGGTGATCCGAAGGGGAGAAGTGCCGTGGTAATTACGAACGGTTAAAGATGGGTCATCGATCGCAGTCGTTCGGGTGCCCACCATGATGGCCTGCTCCTGGCTGCGCCACTTGTGAACCTCTATACCAGCATAATGTCCGGTGATCCAGTTCACCCCTTTATGCTCAGGCGTTCTTTCCCGGTCGATGAAGCC
>CAZAYA010000197.1:0-3904 GCA_964489175.1 uncultured Flavobacteriales bacterium
ATGCTCCTCTGATCTGGGGCAAGGATGGACTGATCCGTCCTGAACCCCGAACGAACGGGTGGTTCGGGAGTGTATTGGACCTGTTGACCTGGCCGGGGTGGCAGGAATTCTACTGGGTTGTTCTGCTGGTGTTGGTGGGGGCTGCCTGCCTGGCTTTGCTAAGGGTCAGGCCCGGCTGGATGACCCTTTTGGTTTTTCTTTGTGTTGACCTTCTCTACAACCGGGCCTATGCCTACACCGATGCCGGCCATGAGCTGGTGGTGTTGCTGGCTTTCTACGGGATCTTCATGAACGAGAAGCCTGTGCCGGGGAAAGGAATGATACCGTCGGTCCGGCGCATCGCTTCCAACCTGGCCGTCTGGGCCGTTCGCCTCCAGGTGGCGATGGTCTACGCTTTTGCCGCCCTCCATAAGTTCACCGGAGCGCATTGGCTAAAGGGGGATGCTTTGTATTATGTTCTTCAGACGCGGGAATTCACCCCTTCCTGGTGGTCCGGCCTATCCGACCTGTCGGGATGGACCATGATGGCTGGCAATTGGGGCGCTCTGGCTTTCCTGATCGCTTTTCCCTTGTTGGTGTGGTTCCGGAAGTTTCGTCGTCCGCTGTTGTGGGTTGGTGTGGCTTTTCACCTGGCGTTGGTAGTGGTGATGGGGGTGGGGATGGTTTCGTTAGGGATCGGGGTCGGGTACTTATGTTTCCGGAGAAGTGAATAGTGAGGAGTAAGCAGTGAGGAGTAAGGAGTAAGCAGGGCTGTTCACCGCTTCCTGTGTCCGTCCCTGTTTACTCCTCACTGTTTACTCCTCACTGTTTACTGCTTACTTTTTCCTCACTCAGCAAACAACGGATACCCCTTCATCATCTCGTTCACTTTCCCCTTCACCTCGTTGATCTTGGCTTCGTTGTCCTTGTTCATCAGCACCTCGTCGATGAGGTCCACGATGGTGGTGATCTCCTCTTCCTTCAGGCCTCTCGTGGTCACCGCCGGGGTTCCGATCCGGATACCGGAAGTAACGAAGGGCGATTGGTCATCGAAAGGCACCATGTTCTTGTTGCAGGTGATATCGGCCTGGACCAGCGCATCTTCCGCTTCTTTACCGGTCAGTCCTTTGGGCCGGAGGTCGATCAGCATGCTGTGGTTATCGGTGCCGCCGGAGCTGACCTGGTAGCCCTTGTCGATGAAGGCCTGGGCCATTTTCTGGGCGTTGCGGATCACTTGTTGGCCATAAGCTTTGAATTCGTCGGTCAGCGCTTCCCCGAAAGCGATGGCCTTGGCAGCGATCACGTGCTCGAGGGGACCTCCCTGGGAACCCGGGAAAACGGCGCTATCAAGCAGGGAGAACAGCTTACGGACCGTTCCTTTCTTGGTGGTGATGCCCCAGGGGTTCTCGAAATTCTTGTCGCCCATCATGATGAGGCCGCCACGGGGGCCGCGAAGGGTCTTGTGGGTGGTCGTGGTCACGATGTGGCAATGGGGGATGGGGTCGTTGAGCAGGCCTTTGCAGATGAGGCCGGCTGTGTGGGAGATGTCGGCCAGCAAGAGGGCACCGACGCTGTCAGCGATCTGTCGCATGCGCTTATAATCCCAGTCGCGGGGATACGCAGAGGCCCCGCAGATGATCATTTTGGGGTTTTCTTCCTTGGCCTTGGCTTCCATTTTGTCGTAATCGACGCGCCCGGTCTCTTTCTCCACGCCATAGAAGATGGGTTGATAAAGCTTGCCTGAATAGTTGACCGGAGAGCCGTGGGTCAGGTGGCCGCCGTGGGAGAGGTCGAACCCGAGGATCTTGTCGCCGGGGTTGAGGCAGGCGAGCATGACGGCAGAGTTGGCCTGGGCACCGGAATGAGGTTGCACGTTGGCCCACTCGGCCCCGAACAGTTCCTTGGCCCGGTCGATGGCCAGTTGCTCGATCTTGTCCACTACTTCACAACCTCCGTAATACCGTTTGCCGGGAAGGCCTTCGGCGTATTTATTGGTAAGGACGGTCCCCATGGCTTCGATGGTCTGGGGACTGGCGAAATTCTCCGAAGCGATCAACTCGATTCCGCTCAGCTGCCGTTGTTTTTCTTCTTCAATAAGGTTGAATATCTGGTTGTCTCTGGTCATGGGAGTTTTGATTTCTTGGATGGTCACAAAAGTAGGAATAAGTGAGCAGTGAGCAGTAAACAGTGAGGAGTGAGGAGTAAGGAGTGAACAGGGAGACAAACAGGTCCTCAACATCTTATCCATCAAATACAAGGACCGGTTAGGACTGGAATAAAAAATGACACACTTTTTTGAACAGAACCTTTTCTGCAGAACCCACCCTGTTCCCTGCTCACAGTTCACTCCTCACTGTTTACTCCTCACTCCTCCTTCTCTTATCCACAACCCCATCACCAACAACATAAAAGGCACCGGCGATTGCAGGAATCCCATGAAGAGGCGGGCAAAGGCATAGCCGCCGTGGGGGTCGTTCATCCAGTATCCGCCGCTATAGAAGAGCAGGGCGATGAGGCCGACGGCGATGTACAAATAGAGGCTCCACAAGAGGTATTGTCGTTTACGGAACAGCCAATAGAGCACGCCCCATCCCGTGAGGAGGTTGAGGAGGGTGAAGAGGCCGGTGAGGAAGAACTTGCTGTAATAAAGCTGGTCGTAAGTGAACCGTTCCAGGAAGGAAAAGAACGAATGAGCCCGGGAAGGTTCGTTCTCATGCAAGGCGAACAATTGGAAATTGATGTTCACGAAGATGAAATCCCGCAAATATCCCAACGCGATAAAAACGACCGCTCCTACCAGGAGAGGGAGCAGCGTACGGCTATTTCTCTGCTCACTGCTCACTGTTTACTGTTCACTCTTCTCATTCTGAACCCCGACAACCGGTCCGCCCACACATACCACAACAGGAAAACAAAGCCGTAGACGATCACTGTGAAAGTATAGGAGTGGTTGAAGTCCAGGTAGGCATAGTCAACGTTCACAATGATGGTAAGGGCCATCACCCGGAGGGCATTGAGGAAGTGGATGGCGAGGAGACCGAGGGGAATGTACCAGAGTTTTTTCTTAATGGGGCCCGGGTAGGCGATCACGAAGATGGCGAACAGGGCGAAAAGGGTGAGGCCGTTGCAGGGGTCGCCGACCCATAAGCCCGGAGTGCCGTCGATGCCGATGGTGCGGATGTCAGAAGCATCGGGGGGAGGGGGGATGAGGTCATAGCCGAGTATTCGGAGGAAGCCGGAGGCGATCCAGATGAGGTTGTTGATCACCAGGAGATCCAGTTGCTTCCAGGGGTGGAGCCAGACCTCGTAGACCAGGTACCAGCTTAGGTAAAGGGTGCCGGCTACCGTGAGGAAGCGGAGGAAAGGGTCGTTGTAGATCTTGCGGAGCATCTTGGCAAAGGTAAAAATAGCCGTACAAGGTTTATGCTGAATGTTTCGGCGGAAGATCAAAAGTCGGGAGGGGTGGCTGGCGGAGTCGAAGGGAGGTTCCTGAGCGAAGCCGAAGGAAGGTTCCTGAGCGAAGCCGAAGGAAGGTTCCTGAGCGGAGCCGAAGGATCCGGTGGCCTTCTATCAAATTTTCCAAACAGGATCACGATCTTATCACTTTTTTGATCGCTCTGAAAAGCGATCTATTGCTTTCCTTTCATGAAGAATTGAAAGGGGTCTTTTCATGGCTGGATACATGTACATTCTGAAGTGTTCGGACGGGAGTTATTACACTGGTAGCACCCGGAACCTGAACGCAAGGATCCTTCAGCATCAGAATGGTACGGGCGCTAATTATACCAGAAACCGTCTTCCCATAAGGTTAATGTATTATGAAGCTTATATTGGGATCGATGCAGCATTCCAACGGGAAAAACAGGTCCAGCGGTGGACCCGGAAGAAAAAAGAGGCTTTGATGGAGGGTGCTTCGAAAAGGCTT
>CAZAYA010000198.1:0-3886 GCA_964489175.1 uncultured Flavobacteriales bacterium
GAGTACGAGCCGACTCCCCGCCACTTCGACCTGGTCTGCATCTGCTATCTGCAGATACCCTGGCCGGAGATGTCACGGGTTGTGTCCGCCGCGGCGGAGGCCGTCCGGCCCGGGGGAACCTTTCTGGTAGTCGGCCACGACCGGAGCAACCTGACACACGGCGTCGGGGGACCGCAGTATCCTGAGGTGCTGTACACGCCGGAGGATATTGTCGATCTCCTGAATACGGGAACGGGGATGCTCTTTGTCACCGAAAAGTTTTAATGCTTCCTGATATTTCCCCTTAGCGGATTCATATTCTTCCCCCTGGAAAGCCTGGTCTGCTTCCGATATTAATCGGTCGTACTTTTGTTGTTTTTCCTTTTCCTGGTTGAGGATCTTATCGATCTCCGATATGCGGGACTTTGGATGCTCCTTGTCAGAGAAGACCCCCAGCGCTTCGTTGTATTTAGCCTTGGCCTCTTTGTAATTCTTCCCTTCAAAGGCCTGATCAGCAACTGAGATCAACTGGTCATACTGTTGTTGCTCTTCTTCTTGGGCGGCCAACTTCTTGTCGATCGCTTCAAGGCGGGAGCTGGGGTGTTCTTTGTCAGAAAAGATAGACAGGGCTTCCTGATACTTGCTTTTCGCGGTTTTGAGATCTCCTCCGTCAAAAGCCTGATCGGCCTCCGAAATGAGCTTGTCGTACTGCTGTTGTTTTTCCTCTTGCTGAGCCAGGATCTTATTGATCTCCTGGACCCGGGACTTCGGATGGTCCTTTTGAAAAAGCTTCAGCGCCTCCTGGTATTTGGACCGGGCCGTCTCGTACTCTTCATTATCAAAAGCTCCATCCGCTTCTTCTATGAGCTTGTTATACTGTTCCTGCTGTTTCTCCTGTTGAGCCAGCAGTTCTTTGACCTTACCGATACGTTGCTTTGGGTGTTGCTTACCCTGGAAGATCTCCAACGCTTCCTCATACTTCTCCCGGGCTTCCTCGTACTTCTTGTTATCAAAGGCCTGGTCAGCAGCAGCGACCAACTGATCGTATTCTTTTTGTTTTTCCTGTCTTGCTTCTAAGATGTCAGTGATCTCGTCCAGCCTGTCCTGCGGATGGTCTTTGTCCGGGAAGATCCCCAAAGCTTCCTTGTACTTGTCTTTGGCCTGCTCATACTGCTCCTTGTCGAACAAGTCGCCCGCCTGGGAAACCAACTGGTCATATTCCTTTTGTTGCTCAAGGGCTTTCTTGATCTTGCCGATCTGTTCTTTGGGATGGGGCTTTTCGGGGAACAACCCCAGCGCTTTTTCATAAAGGCTTTTAGCGTTCTGATATTCCTTATCCCCGAAAGCTTTATCAGCATCTTCCACTATCTTTTCGTATTCTTCCAGCTTCTCTTGCTGGGCCGCCATTTTCTTAGCCTTCTCCAGCTTACCTTTTACTTCACCCCGGTCCGGGAAGATCTGAGAAGCAGCACTGTATGAGCTTTCGGCCTTGGAGTAATCCCCACTTTCCATGTGCTCATCTCCCTCTTGCACATGTTGTTCGTATTCTTCTTCCTTTTCTTTTTTCCTCTCCAGTGCTTTCCTGGCCCTTTGCTTTTCCTGCTGGATCTTTTGTTTGACCTTAGCGGTATACTGATAATCCCAATCGATGGCGCTCTTTTTTTCGTAGAAACTCGCTTTCCCTATCGGTTGGTCCAGTACGGATTCATCCATCCCTTCGATCTTCTTGAAGAGGGTCATCCCCACTTCCATCTGGAATCCTCCTTCTTTTCGGGCCTTTTCCGTGACATTCCGGGTGTCGACCTGAAGTTTCTTAGAAGCAAATCCTTCCTTTTTGAATTCAATAAGGTATTTATGACCGAAATCGAGCTTGAACTCGTACTTTCCGTTATTCGCTGTAATTACTTCTTTTTCTTTGCTTCCGTCTTTGATCAGGGAAACGGTCACCTTGCCAAGGTTTCTCCCAGAGCCTTCATTGGTCACGGCTCCGAATACCGGGATCTCCTCCTGTTGGGCATGGGTTACCCTTGTTGCTCCGCATAAAAGGAGAAGCAACATACAAACCTTCCATAAGGTACTGGGAGGTCCCTTATATGTTCTTGCTAGCAAAAGGAACATGTACAGATGTCACAAATATGATCAAATTTGTTGATGAACCTCAGGTCCTAAGCTGTTCACAGCTTTCTACGCAATTAGCCGGAGGATGTTCCCGGACATTTTCCTAATAACATGAACAACCCTGACCGAACTCTTGTTGGCCGCCGTTCTTTTTGGTTCATGGCAGCAGCTTTCATCCCTTATCTGCTGGTCGTCTGGTACGTTCATCCGGCTGGTGATGACTTAACCTATGCTCACAAGACCCGGGATCAAGGATGGGCAACAGCATACGTTCAGGAGTATACGGCATGGAACGGACGATACATTTCCAATGCTTTGGTCCTGGCTTCCCCATTCCTGAAGAACCTGTTCTGGTACCGGGCTGTAGCCCTGGTACAAATTTTATTGGTCTTATTGGCCTTTCGGGAACTGGTCCGTACTTCACTTTTCTGTCCTCCTGTTAACAACTGGCTTCCATCTCTCTTCCTGACCCTTCTTTTTCTTTATGGTATGCCCGACCTTGCCGAAGGTGTTTACTGGTATACCGGGGCGGTCACCTACCAGACCGGTCTTGTTTTCGCCTTGCTCCACCTGTCCTTTTTCCTCCGTTTTCGGCATCGCAACGGCAAATTCGTCGCCTTTCTTTCTCTTGTATCACTTTTTCTCGCAACTGGTTTTAATGAAGTATTAATGGCTCTGCTGCTGGCTTTTCATGCCGGAGTATTTTTATGGGAACTTGTCCGTAAAAAGGCCGGGGCATGGTCCTTCCTTTTCTTTCTGGTGGCTATAAGTGGAGCTTCCCTCATGTATTTTTCACCAGGGAATGCGGTTCGGGCTGCTCATTTCTCCCGGGACCATGAACTGATCCATACACTCCTAATGTCCGGAGCCCAGACCCTTCGTTTTGCGACTTCCTGGTTGTCGGAATTGCCCGTTTTGATAGGTAGTCTGATCTTGTTCCTCAATGCTGGCCACTTGAAAATGAGCCTTCCCCCTTTTCTGACCGGGCAAAAAAAACTGCTTTGGCTGTTCTTCGGTATTCCTTTCCTGGTGATCTTCATTTGTTGTGCGCTCCCTTACTGGAGCACAGGCATACTCGGGCAACACCGTACCATCAACACAGCTTATGCTTTCTTTCTCATCTCCTGGGGGTGGTTCATGATCCTTTGGGGACGGCATTGGGATAGTAAGGCCTTTCCTTCCTGGCTATTTCGCTGGCAATGGGTAATGGTCATGATCGCTGTTCTGTCTATGGCACTGACCAACAATGGGCAAAGGGTGGCTGAAGACCTGATCACCGGTAAGGCTCGTACCTTCGACGAGGAACTTACCCAACGTTACGAACTGCTTGAAAAATGTCGGGATAAAGATCAGGAAGCCTGTTCTCTTCCACCTTTATCTGTCCGACCAGAGAGCCTTTTCATTCTGGACATCAAAGAGGATCCTTCCCACTGGGTGAACCGGGGATACAGTCTTTTTTTCAGGACAGGGACTGTTCAGCGATCAGCGCCGTCCGAAAAGAGCATCCAGTGAATACTTTCCTCCTCCGGTCAGAAGCAAAGCGAGAAAAAAGGTAGCATAAAGCAAGGGGAACTCCTTGTTTTGCCAGGGGTCGTCAGCATGGATGACCCATGCCGCTACCATCATGGTAATAAACAACGGTACTGCTGCCAGGCGGGTACGCCATCCTACCACGATCGCCAAAGCACAAAGGAATTCCGCGAACACTGTTAAAGAAAGGCTGGCCATGCTTCCGATTCCTATTGGGTCCGGAAAGCCTTCCATTTTCTCATGGAAGGACAAAAGTTTG
>CAZAYA010000199.1:0-442 GCA_964489175.1 uncultured Flavobacteriales bacterium
ATGCGTTGCTACGTTGGGACTTGCTTCCTGTAGCAAAGAGTATACTTGTGAGTGCACCACAACTGTAAGTGGAAGTGAAACCACTACTTCATCCACTGCTGAATTCAAGAAAAAGAGCGAAGCAGAATCATGGTGCTCTAGTGAAACTTCTAACACCAAGTGTGAACTGAAGTAATTCGGCATACCTCTTCACAAAAAAAGGGCAATTTAAATTGCCCTTTTTTTTGTCCTGAACATTCCCGGAACATGCCCTCATTAAAAACGCTTCTATCCGTTATTTTGAGAGTATTGTCGGGCTTTCTTCTCCTCTATTCAGCTTTCACGAAACTTTCCCCGATCGAGCCCTTTGAGTATTCACTGCTCGATATCCGACTTGCCAACTGGACAATAGCCCCCTATTTATCCAGAATAATGATCGGGATAGAATTGGGGGCAGGACTCT
>CAZAYA010000199.1:452-1229 GCA_964489175.1 uncultured Flavobacteriales bacterium
GTTCTTCATCCCCCACCTCAAAGCCTTCCGCAGGCTTCTTTTCATCTTTATCGGCCTGTCCTTATTATACCTCTCCCTCTTTGTCCTCTCAGAAACGACTGCTATCAGGCATTGTCAACCCTTCGGGGAACCTTTTCCTTCTTCTCCCCTCTTCACCTTTTTAAAATACCTCCTCGTGGCCAGCATGCTGATGCTCCTTCCAAGGGTCGGGACAAGCCCTTCTCTGAAAAAATACCCCGCTCTTGTGTTCTTCCTTTTCCTTTCAGCAGGCATCGCTTATCCCATGATAACAGAACCTCCCGATCATTTCCATGATTATCCGATGATCCGGGATCTTACGGGAGAACAACTGCAAACAGAACAAATTGCAAAGGGTCGGGAGGCAGGAACATTCGATCCTCAGGAATTCACAAAAGGAAAACATATTATTTGTTTTTACAGCATTCATTGTCCCTACTGCCGGTTGGCATCGCTCAAACTGACCACCCTCCAGGGACGAACGGAAGAAAAGCTACCTGTTTCCGTCGTTTTTTTCGGAGCTGCTGAAGAAGTCGATTGGTTCTGGAAAGAAAGCTGTTCCATTGCTTTTCCTCATGTTATCATTCCCCAAAAGACCTTTTTCAAGGTAAGCTCTCCCCAATTCCCCTCGATATTACTGGTGGAGGAAGGAACGATCCGAGCGCATTTCGGGTTCAGAACGCTCCGCATGAATAAGGTCAAGTCCTTCCTGGAAGAGTGATCATCCTTCCCGCTCTCGAAGTAATTCAAGGTAAGACC
>CAZAYA010000199.1:1239-3881 GCA_964489175.1 uncultured Flavobacteriales bacterium
ATGTAAGAGATGATCATATCCGCCCCGGCTCTTTTGATGCTCAAAAGCACTTCCTCCCTAACAGCATCAAGATCCAACCACCCTTTTTCCGCCGCTGCATGGATCATGGCACATTCCCCGCTCACGTTGTAAGCCACGACCGGCAAATCCGTGTTATCCCGAAGGGTCCGGATCACATCCAGATAACTCAGGGCAGGTTTCACCATCAACATGTCCGCCCCTTCCTGCTCATCCAGGAATGCTTCTGTCCTGGCTTCCCTTCGATTGGCAGGATCCATCTGATAAGTCTTTTTATCCCCGGCTTTCGGAGCTGAATCCAGGGCATCCCGGAACGGACCGTAAAAAGCGCTGGCATATTTGGCCGTGTAGGAAAGTAGGGATACTTCCTGAAGATCGTTCTGGTCCAGGTGTTGGCGAATGTATTCCACCCTCCCGTCCATCATGTCCGAAGGGCCTATGATGTCAGCCCCGGCCTGCGCCTGTACCAATGCCATATCAGCAAGGATAGGCAAGGTCTCATCGTTCAGGACCTTCCCATCCCGAACCACCCCATCATGTCCGTCCGAACTGTAAGGATCCATTGCCACATCAGTGATCACACAGACATCCGGGAATTTCTCTTTGATGCTGGTAATGGCCTGTGCATAGAAATTATCCGGCTGACGACCATAGGAAGCACTGCTGTCTTTCCGACTCTCCTCCACCACAGGGAACAAGATGAAGCTCTTCAATCCCAGCTCCCGGCAAGCTTCCACTTCCTGCAAAGCATTATCGATGGACAAACGTTCACTGCCCGGCAAAGAGGGCACGGGTTCCCGGCGATCCTCCCCATCCATCAGGAAAAGGGGTTGAATAAAGTCTTCAGCCTGGAGCCGGGTTTCCCGGACCATTTGCCGGATCACTTCACTTTTACGATTCCTTCGGGGTCTTTGCGGGCCGATGTCCATGGGATCATTCATCCTTGTCATGTTCCTGAAGGGGAGCTGTTCGTGAAAAAAGCTCATCCTTTCCCCTGTCCAGTTCTTTCAAAGCAGTATCGGTAGCTTGCAGACCAACCGTCATCCGGTCCATAACGGTATCAATAACGATCCCCGGGCTGCATGTAAAAAGGTCCAGGGCCGCATAGCCATATTCCGGCCACGTATGGATCGCAAAGTGGCTTTCCTTGATCACCACAACACCTGATATGCCATGGGGCGAAAAATGATGGAGCAATGTATCCACCACCGTTCCCCCTCCTTCGGTCACCGCGTCTACCATGAGCCTTTCGACCAGCGGAATATCGTTCAGGGCATCATAGGAACACCCTGACAATTCCATCAGGTAATGTTTTCCCAATGCTTTCGATGATGCTCCCGTTCTGCTCATATATCGTAAAAGTAAGTATCCATCAGCAATTACGATCGATCGGTCTCCCAAGACAGAACCGAACCTATTGCCTCCGACACTTCCTTTCCCCTGGAAAGGGTCATGTAATGCCGGCCTCCTTTTATCACAATGTCCGGCTCCACACACCACAACGGGATCACCCGGTCCTGGTCCCCGTGAATTTGAACGATACCGGGAGGAATTTCCCGGTTATCCCATTTCAGAACGGCCTCGAAGGACCAGCGGATAAAGGAAACGGAATGCGCCAGAAGCATTTCATAGAAAATTGCTTTTTCAGGTTTGCCCTGAAGGCCCATGAACTTTTCGGCCACCTTGTACATCCTGCGAAATCCCCCATCAGTGAAAAGCCGATGAAGGTTGGTCCTGGCCAACAACCGGAAATACCATGGCAATTCATGTTTTCCTTTGGCAGAGGAGATCAGGATGATCTTCTCAGGAGAGAGGAATTTCCCCATTTCCACA
Organism: uncultured Flavobacteriales bacterium; assembly: GCA_964489175.1. GTDB lineage: Bacteria > Bacteroidota > Bacteroidia > Flavobacteriales_D > CAYVSK01 > CAZAYA01. The sequence goes on from CAZAYA010000199.1 coordinate 3,091, forward strand.
GCCACCATCCCTCCCATCGAAACCCCTCCGATCAGGAATGGAACGGTCGTATCGATCCTTTCCGCCATCAGGCTGGCTTGATCCGCAAGTGAACGGGATCCAGCGGGATCGATCCAATCAAGAGGCACCACTTCAATACCCTTTGGCAGGTCAAGGTTCTGGAACAACCGGTGGTCGCATCCCATTCCCGGGAGCAGGTACAGTCGTTTCATGATGGAAAAGTTTCAATTCACGCCTGCTGCCCGTATTCTCCGGGATCCTTCTTCTCCAGAAAAGCCACTGACTTCTCGATGTCCTCGTGCAATAACCGGTCCCGTTCCAGGAAAGGTACTTTTTCCCGAAAGTCTTTCATCAAGGCCTCCAGAGCAGGAGAGGTCCGGGAGGGACGTCTGAAATCCAGCGCCTGTGCAGCAGTGAACAATTCAATGGCCAGGATCCTCCGCAGGTCCTGAACCGACCGGTAGGCTTGAACCGCAGCATTCGCGCCCATGCTCACATGGTCCTCCTGTCCATTGGAAGACTCGATACTGTCCACAGAAGAAGGCATGCAGCGTTGTTTATTGCGGCTGACCAAAGAAGCAGCTGTGTACTGAGGGATCATCAATCCAGAGTGAAGCCCCGGGTCGGCGATAAGGAATTCAGGCAATCCCCTTTGTCCTGAAAGCAATTTATTGGTCCGACGCTCAGAGATACTGCCCAACTCCGCAACCGCCATACAAATGTTATCAAGAGCAAAAGCAAGCGGTTGTCCATGGAAATTCCCGGCGGAGATGATCGCATCATCCTCAGGG
>CAZAYA010000200.1:0-3880 GCA_964489175.1 uncultured Flavobacteriales bacterium
ACATCACCTGCATTCACGGTCTGTCCTCCTGAATTGGAGTGAAAAGCGGCTGTGATCAGGTCGATGTCGCTGTCCACGATCACGATCCCTTTGGTCTCCTGAACGGCTTCATCGATCAAAGGCTCATGGAGGTTCTTTCCTTTGTAGACCTGGCAATCCACCTTGTCGCAGAGATGAAATCCGTATTTCCGGAATCGCCGGAGGTTATGAAGGGCATAAGTACGGCAGATGATCGCCTGTACTTTGTAGAATTCCTCGTGTTGGTCCTTTCCACTTTCCGCTAACACCACCCCTTCCAGGTAATGGTCGATATACACCCGATTGATCAGACGTAATTTATTCCCTACCGGCCATACGGTCAATTCATCATCGTAGACCCTGTTGTAGTGGTCCGGGTCCAGGGTTTTGAGCCGAAATGCCGCCCCCCATTGCTTTCGCTCCAGCCGGATGTTCTTGAACCGGCCGATCGTATTCCCGTTCTTTTTCACCAGAACTGCCCCATTGCTGACTGACAACGAAATGGAAGCTTCTCCGGCCAGATCGACGACTTTTTTGCCATCCCCATAAACATCATATCCATACTGGTAACTGGAAAGATGAACGGAGCGGATCGTTTCCTTGAAGAAAAGTCCTACCCGGAGTACCTGGGGTAAACCATGTGCTGTAATTGGACCGCCTAGCAGTCCAAGCAGCAGTACCAAGACAATAAAGATGTTCCGGATGGTCATCATGATAGAATGATCCACAAAAATAGCTGCTGTAATCCCTGGATGGAGGTAGAAAAAAGGGAAGGGATCAACAAAGGAATGTTCAATTCCGGCAAAGGGAAAGCGAGATCAGAATTGAACCCCGAAGATGCAAATGTCATCGATCTGCTCGATAGAGGCTTGTTTCCGCCAATCTTCGATGACCCTGTCCAGTTCCCGTTCTTGTTCTTCCATAGGGGTATTGATGAGGGAAAGCAAAAGGTTTTTGAAATTCTTGTATTTGAATTTCTTGCCTTTGGCCCCTCCGAACTGATCGGCATAACCATCGGAAAAGATATAGATCCGGTCACCTTCCCGGACCGGGATCCTGTGATTGGTGAAGGATCGTTTATTCTCTTCTGCTCCGATGGCCTGTTTATCGGCTTTTACTTCGTAAAGCGTTGCCCCTTCTCCCTGAAGGTGGCGAACGATCTTCGGATCGATATTCCCGGAAAGGTCTTTTTGAGGGTCGGGGGCTTCCACACCCTTTCTGATCAGATAAAGAGGATTGTTGGCACCAGCATACTCCAGCACCCCGGATGCTGGGTCGTAAGCACACAAGGCCATGTCCATCCCATCCTTTACTTCGGTCTTTTCCTGAAGGCGAAAGGTTTCGACAACGGTTTCATTGAGACGGTCCAGAATAGGGCCGGGTTCTGTTAATCGAAACTCTTTCACAGCCTGGTTCAGGCCATCATGCCCTATGATGCTGACAAAAGCTCCGGGAACACCATGGCCTGTACAATCAACAGCTGAAAACAGGACCTTTTGTCCGTTGTCTTGGTCCTTGCCAACAGAGGAGAGCCAGTAGAAGTCTCCCGAAACAATGTCCTTGGGCTTGAAAAGGATAAAGGAATCAGGAAGGGTTTTCTGGACGGTGCTTTGAGGAGGAAGGATCGCATTTTGGATCCTTTGGGCATACTTGATACTGGAGAGGATGTCCTGGTTCTTTTCCTCGATAAGCTCTTTTTGTTCGGTGATAGCGACATTGGCTTGCTCCAGGTTCTTGTTCTTTTCTTCGATCTCAGCTGTTCGTTCTTGGACCAGCTGTTCCAGTTTCTCTTTTTGTCTGCGGATCCGAAGAAGGCTAACCTGAGTGATTCCATAGATCAGAAGGGTTAATAAGGTTCCATATCCTGAATAAGCCCAAATGGTACGATACCATGGGGGGAGTACCCTGAATTCATAAACCGCTTCCCGACTGATATTATTATAGATATTCCGGGCTTTCACCCTGAATCTATAAGTCCCTTCCGGAATATTGGTGTATACGGCCTTGCTCTGTTCTCGCCATTTAGACCAGTCTTTATCGAAACCCTCCAGGTAATAGCTATAAACGGTCTTTTCTTCCCGGTCATAGTTCTGAGCGGCGAATCGAAAGGTGATATTGTTCTTCCCGAAAGAAAGTGAAGGGATCATGGAAGAGGGTTGCTCAAGGCTTATCCCTCCGGAATTCAGCCGAAAATTACCGAAAAAGATCATAGAGTCTCCGGTTCCGATAACCTCCCGGATACGAGTACTGTATTCTTCAGCATGATCAACTTTTTTCCTGGCATTATAACGGAATAAGCCTTCATCACCCCCCAGGTAGGTGATCTGATCCCCAGCAGGATAAATGGTTTGGATCACTCCGGAAGTGAGTGGGAGGAAGGGAGTCTCGAACCAGCCGTTCTGAGGGTGGTGATAACCAATGTGAAATTGCTCTGACCCTTCATCGAAAAAGACCACCCAAAGATTCCCAGAGGGATCTTTTTTGATCCGGTGTACATGGGTGGTGGATGATGTGAATACTTCACTCAAAGCCTCAAAAGGCCTGAACGATCCTTTTCCTGTATAAGTGAACAACCCGTCGGGGGATCCGAACAAAGTGTTTCCTTTGTAATGCTCGATGAAAATGGTCTTCCCGGGAAGCCCCTGTGCTGAATCGTATCGGGTGTATTGGAGCCCGGAAATATCCCCCGGTTCCACAAGGTCTTCTTTCACCAGATAGGTGCCTTGGTTCATGGTCCCCAACCATAACTTTCCTTTGTTCCCATAGCAAATGTTGAATACGGAGCTGGTCAGTCCTTCTCTTCGTCCTTCATCGATCCAATCCCCCTTTTCATAATAAATAGCCCCCAGCCCATTATCTGCCCCGATGTATACCCGGTTGGTATCCATGGCAGAGCGGTAAAGCGTCCACGGATAGGTTTTTTTGATCTGTTCAACGGACAAGTCGGCCCCTCTTTCAATAAGGTCCTTTGCATAGCTTAATTCGAAAACGTCCGCATTCCCGGCCACCAAAAGGACTTCCTTTCCCTGGGTTCGAAAGGGGAGCAAAGCCCAGCATTCACTGGTGAAGCTGGGAACTTTCTCGAATTTTCTGGTAGCGGAGAGGGATCCTTTATCCTGGTCATGAAGCGGGAGATAATAAAGGCCGGTATGGGTAGCTGCGAAAAGACATCCTTTGAAATGCGCCAGTGCTTCTACGGTTCCGTTCAGGCCGACTTGATCATTGAAGACCGTAACAGGGCAGCCGGGATCAACCTTCGATATCCCATTGTTCAAAGCTAACCACAGGCTTCCGTCCCTGTCCACGAACTGTCCCCGTATCAATCCGTTCTGGAGCCCGCCCCCCTTATCAACAACATTGATCACATTGCCATCCCGGTCGATGATGATGGCCCCTTTTCCCCAGGTTCCTATGGAGTATAAACCATCTCCCAGAGCAACGGATCTGTTCAGTCCGGGGTTTTTGAGAATATCGGGGTCGATGTCGACAGGGAAAGGAGCTACGGACACCTGGTCCTTTCCCATTTCCATGAGGAAAAGGCCTTTCTCCTGAGTAACGATGAGCACATCATGCTCTCCATAGGGAAGTATGCTCCGGACCTCCCGGCTTACGAAAAGTGTATCTTCCAGCAAGGGTTCAAGGCCATCATTCCGGAGCTCCATCAACCCATTCTCCAGACTTCGAACGAATAAACGGTCATGGATATAGAATGAATCATGGAACAACCCCTTTGCCTCCCAGACCCGGTAACCTTCATTTGTCCACAAAAAGATCTTTTCGCTTGATTGAAAGATCACTCCTTTGTCGGTGATGTGTACTTTCCGGACCAGGGAGAATTCCTTGTCTTTTTCCTGAAGCTGGG
>CAZAYA010000201.1:0-3828 GCA_964489175.1 uncultured Flavobacteriales bacterium
AGGAGAAGGTGTTCGAGCACCCGTTTTTTCATGAGTGGGGATCAGTATTTGGGGAGGGAGGGATCGATCTCGTCTGACCAGGCAAGGATGCCACCTTTGAGGTTGTACAGGTTGTCGAATCCTTTGCGTTGTTCCAGGGCCTGGACAATGTTCCCGGATCGTCCACCGCTACGGCAGTGAACTATTACCGGGACATCCCGGCGGATCTTCTCGATATTGTCAAGAACCTTGGCCATGGGAATGTTCTCTCCTCCGATCTCACAAATAGCTACCTCGTCAGGTTCCCGGACATCTATGAGTTGCAAGGGCTCTCCCTGGTCCATTTTCTCTTTCAGTTCCTTGACCGTGATCTCTTTCATGAATGCTGAAGCTTTCAGGTAACATTGTTGACGATCTTTTCCGGGAGATAATTGAAGAAGGTGTCTCCCCGAAGTCCGCAACGCAAGGTTTCCAACGGTATTACATCATCGTGGGCGATGTTGCCGAGGTTGACATTGGCGCCGAGCAGGTTGATGAACCACACTTGTTGCGGCTTTTTGGGAGATTCCCAGAGGATATCCTCCCCGCTGATCTTGTTGAGGATCTTGTTGACGAGTACGACGTGAGCCGTCCCGTTCGGTCGATAAATGCCGACATTACCACTTTCACGGGCTTCTGCGATCACTTTCCATGAGCCCGCTTCCAGCTCCGTTTGCATCATCTTGATCCATTTACTGGGGCTGATAAGGATCCCTTCCTCCTTGGAACCGACTTCTGAAAGAACCGTGAAATCCTTGGCGAACGACCGGATATGTTCGCATTTTTTGTCGTGGGGGATGGATATGGAGCCATCGGAAACTTCCATCAGGTCTAGCTCCAGCCGCTCCAGTAACTTTCGGTAATCATCCAGCATGTCGCGGGCCAGGAAGATCTCGAAGAGAGTGCCCCCCAGATAAGGACGTATGCCAGCTTCTTTGTAGAGACGGAGCTTATCTTCCAGATGGTTGGTGATATAGGAAGAGCCAAAACCCAGCTTCACCAGATCGGTCAGATGTCCGGATCCTTCGATGAACATTTCGACCTGCCGCAGCGGAAGCCCTTTGTCCATCATCATGGTGAGGCCAGTATCCCTGGGCTTTTCTGTCCTCTCAGGAATGTGCGGGAGTTCGAAGTTCATGGAGTGTTCTTGTACAGTTGGATCAGCTCCAGTACTTCGGGGATGTGCTGGGCATCAGGATAATAATCTAAAAGCCCCGTGTGGGACTCATGGTCCAGCACAAGCGCCTCCTCAAGGTGTTCAAGTCCCTCCTGCCGGCGCCCCAGTCGCAAGAGGTAAGCGACCATACGGTAGATCAGCTCGGGTTGGTCGGAATAGATCTCCAGGCCTCGTTCGATCACATCAAGTCCTGCTGTGATGGATACGAAGTCAGCTTCCATTCGGGAGTATTCCATCCACAATTCGACGGTATCAGGAGCGAGATGGGCCACCTCTTCGTAAGCCTGTCGGGCTTCCAGGTAAAATTCGGCCTTGTGCAGGGCCTTGGCCAGGATCAGCCAGGTATCCGGTTCTTCTTCGGAAAGGGTAACCGCCTTTTTAAGGTAATTGAGGCTTTCTACGGTATGGCCTTCCAGGTCTTTGACCACCCCGATCCCCACCCAGGCATCGACCCATTCGGGGTCAAGTTCCAGCGCTTTTTGATAATGGCGCACGGCAAGGTCGAGCCGGTCCAGCTTTTCATAACATTCTCCGATGTAGCAGTGGGTGACCGGAAGGGGGGGCTCCAGGCGTAAGCATTTGTTGTAGGCCTGGATGGCTTCGTGATATTGGTCCACCTGAACATGGGCATTGCCCTTGTTGAAATGGGCTGATGAGAAGTCGTCCTTGATCAGGGTGCAATACTCGTAAGCTTCGAGGGCTTTTTCGGTCAGTCCCAGCTTGACATAAGCATTTCCGAGATTATACCAGGCCGTGTGGGAATAAGGGTCTTCGTCGATCAGCTGTTGGTAAATATGAATGCTTTCTTCAACCTTACCGGCCAGTTCATATACGTGGGCCAGTTCGGAAATGGCCGTTTCGTTGGCAGGGTTGCGTTCCAATGCTTCCTGAAGAGCCCGGATGGCATCGTCGTATCGTTCAGCACTTTCGTATTCGAAAGCTATGTCGGTCAGAATGTCATCGATGTATTCATCGGAATGGTCCTTGGCTTTTTGGTAGTATTGGATGGCTGCGCCATGATCCTGGAATTGTCCGTAGATCCCGGCGATCATCAGGAGTACTTCAGCATTGAAAGGTTCGCTGGCTTCGAGTTCGAGCAGGATGTCGAGGGACTTGTTCAGTTTTCCGGCCGAGGCTAGTATTTGGGCTTTCCGGAACTGGAGTTGGGGATTATAGGGGTGCTGTGAGCTGCCGATCCGAACGCATCGCAAGGCTTTTCCGTGGTCCCCCGACCCCAGGTAATGTTCTGCGATCCGGTCGAACTCTTCAGCGTCGAAATAATACTCGTCGCTGTTCCTCAGCATTTCCTCGAAACGGGCGACCTGGGATTCCGCACCTTCTTTGTCAAACTCCATAGAACGACGGATAGTGTATTATAACAAATGTAAGAATATAGGGCATTCACCCGGAAGGGCTGCCCTGAAAGTTTTGAACGGCTGGAAAAGGATCGTTGATAACTTAGAGGGATCGTAGACTGGTAGGTACCAGCCTATGGATAGCCGTTCGCCCGGTCGTAAGTGGTGATAAAAAGGGGACGACTTAGCGCTTTTCCTGGTCCATCTTCTTTCGAAGGGCTTCCAGATCGGCAGAGGTTCCAGCGGAAGAGCTACCCAGTGCATCGTCGATCTCGTCGTCCACAGAATTGGGTTCCTGGGCCATTTCCCCGTATGATTCAGCCATGGCTTCCTGTTTTTCCACTTTCTCCTTCATGCGCTCCAGGGTGGAGATGGTCCCGTTGTTGTCAGCATTAGCGAGTTGCCGGTTGAGCTTTTCGGTGGCTTTACTCACTTTGGAGCGGGCTTTGAGGGTCTTGAGTTCGTTCTCCCAGGTGTTGATCTTAGAGCGGAGTTTCCGGATGTGGCCGTCCATCTGATCGATGGCCTGATCGTGTTTTTCCTTATGCTGTCGGGCCAGCTCAGCTTGCTCTTCGTATTGCTTCTTTTTGGCGAGGGCTTCCTGGGCCAGTCTTTCTGCCTCTTCCTTGCCGAGTTCTTCTTCCTTTTTGAGCAGCATCATGGCTTTTTGTTCGTATTCCTTGCCATTCTGCTCAGCTTCGTTCAGTTCCTTTTTGGACCGGATGGAAGCGGCCTTCAGTTCCGCCATGCTTTCCTGGCTTTTCTGAAGGTCGTTCTTCAGGTCCCGGATCCCTTGTTCGGTTTGTTTGATGGGATCTTCCAATTGGTCAGCAAGAGAGTGGGCCTGGGCTTTTCCTATGTTGAAGAATCTTTTGAAGAGGCTCATAAAAAAGATGGATTTTAGGCTTTTGAGAATTCGAGCAATTGCCCGGAATATTCACTCAACAACAAACTCAATGAATTGATCGATCCTTCGAGTTCATTGAAGTCCAGGCTTTCTACCTGGAGGGTATCCCGGAAAAGGACCTTACGGCCGCTCTCATCCAGGCAGAAGGCACCGTGGATCATATCCCGGTTCTTCTTCAAGAGGTTTTCGAAGGCTTCCGCCGAAGCGTTCGGCATATTGAAAAGATGCTGTTCCAGGACGAGAATGGGATCGTCGATGGTCAGCATCATATGATCGATCCCTTCCTCGGTATCACTGATAACGAAGGTTTCGTCCTCACGGTCTTCGTTCAGGATGTCCACTTCCAGGTTCAGCAGGTGTTCTCTGACCCG
>CAZAYA010000202.1:0-3755 GCA_964489175.1 uncultured Flavobacteriales bacterium
ATACTGGGCATATCCGCCTCTTACAGCAAAGGGGGGGAGCCGCCATTCTGTTCCGATCCGAAGGTTGCTGGCCTGGGTCAATTGGTTCCGGATGATCTGGTTTTCTTGGGTGTAAGGAGGATCATTCTGATTGTGGATGGATAGTTTTAGCTCCCCCTGGCTGTAGTCCACGAATTCATAATCGGCGCTGATCACCCCCCTTTTCCCGACAATGAAAGCCAGATTTCCCTGCGCACGGAACGGGGTGAAAATGCGATAATCATATTCTCCCCGGCTCGCATTCTGTGTTTCATAGGAGGAACCATCGTGAAAACGGGACTTCATGGAGGTCCACCATTCATCTTTCATGGAAAGGATCGAAGGGGAATGGATCGCCAGCCCGAGCCTGACCCAGTCTGCTGGTCGTACAATGGCCCCTATCTTGAAATTGAAACCGTTGCCTTCTGTGGAAAGCCCTTCTGTGTATTGGAATTTTTGCAGTCCCCCGCTGAAGGTATCTACTGCTGCACTATCTACCGTTGTTTCGATGTGAGTAATGTTCTCATTGAAATTAATGCTGGGAATACCGATGGAAGCGCCCAGGTAGAGCAGGTTGCTGTAGTCGGCCCCAAAACTGATACTGGTTTCTCCCATGGACCCTTTCCGTTGGATGGAACGTTCCTGGTTTACCCGGCTGTTCTTCACCTTGTGCTGGTAGCGAAGGCTATCTCCCGACAGAGGGTCGATCAGCCAGTTCTGATAGGCATGGTAAGCCGTAAAGGGGCGGGCACTTTCCAGTTCTGAAGGATGGAAGCCATTGGCGTCACTTACAAAGTCATCCAGGATCGTGCCAGACCGATCTTCTCCAGTTACAAGAATGTTGTTGTGGAAGTTGGCCATGCGGTTGTAAGCGATCCCGAAATGAACGCTTTTCCAGTTGGAGTTTTTGATGGGGAAGGTTCCAACATAGCCGAGATTGTTGATGTTAAGGTTGTACTTGGTGTCCTTGTTGGTCGCTCCGGCAAAAGAAGTGTGGGAAATGTTGGAAGCGAATCCCGGGCTGACCGTGATCTCACTTTTTCGGAACATGGCGATCCCTCCCGGATTGTTGTTCAGGGTGGAAATGTCGGCTCCAAGCGCTCCGAAAGCACCGGAAAGACCAATGTTCCGGGCTGTTCCTCCAAAGTAGGTTCGGGAATAGCGCAACACATCATCTTTATTCTGTGCGCCTCCCAATAGGGGGAGCAGGAGCAGAATGGGGGTCAGGAACCTTGGGTTCATGGTTTAACGTCTTCGGGGCACGGACTGTCTGGTATTCCCTCTTGATGGGGAGGGAGAAGAGTGCCTCTGGTACCCACCTGAATTCCCGGGATCGTTGTTATTGTTAAAATGCTGGGGCTTGGTAGTCCTGGTATTTTTTCTTTCTGTCCCGCGGTTCCTGGAGGGGTCGTTGTTAGGGTTTGAAGGACTTGTGGTCTGGCGTTGAGGGGTCGTGGCCCTGTTGTGTTGCCGTCGTTCATGATCCCTGTTATTCCGCTCATGATTATTACCGGAGCGGTCCTGGTGGGAAGGAGTGAAGTATTCCCTTTGGGGGGGGGCAGTATTGCGCTGTTCTCTTCTTTGTCCCTGGCGGTCGTTGCCCCTTTCGATCCTATAGCCATCGATCCGGCGGGTGGCATTTTTCTCTTGTTGCGGAGAAGGAGAGGCAGAGCGGCGGTAGCTGTCTCCTGCTTTACCCTCTCCCGCCTTGCTTTTTCCTTTCCCCTGACCGGTGCTTCTTTGATCCACCGGGCTGCCTGACCGGCTGGAGGAATTCACTGAATTACGTTTCCTGTAATGGAGCGTGTTTTGTTGATCATTGCCGCCCCAACCTGAGGAATAATTGTAGTTGTTGTAATGATAAGGGTTGTGGTTGTATGGAGCATTGTAATAATGGTGATAATGGTGGTTGCCCCAATATGACCCTCTCCATCCATAAGCTCCCCCGTAGTAGGGATCGTAATGTCCATAGTAACTCGGCCCCCAGTTGTAGCGGTAGGAATAGCTCCTGTAAGCATAGGGGTTGCCATAATGGATGCTGAAGGATGATCCCGAAGCACCATACCAGTAAGGGTCATAGATGCCGCTGTAGTAGCTGACCCCGGAAACCGGATAATGGAAGCGCCGGATCCTCGAGCTATAGTTGGGATAATAATAGTCGGTGTTGTATCCTCCGTAATAATTGTTCACCACGGTCGCGTTCTCACCCTCTTCTGCGGCAGAAGTATTAGAGGTACTTTTTCCCGTATAATCGGAGCGGTAGTAATCATTCTCCCCCTCTTCGGTTCGTTCTTTTTCAGGGTTTTCCCGGAAGCGCTCATTGGACGGGCTTTTATCCGGGGAAGTGGTTGCGTTCGAAGGGGACTGCTCTTTTTCTGATGACCGGTCCTGTTCACCATTTGTTTTTGACCAGTTCTTCTCAGCATAATAGAGGTCATCGTGAGTTGCTTCTGTCTGGGTGAGCAGCGACTGGGAGCAACTACTCAACAGAAGAGTGGCAGCAACAGGTAGTATGGAAAGCAGTCGTTTCATGGGCGGTCACATCGGTCCCTTACTGGAAAGGTACGATTTTTCAGGTGGTCCGTTACAGGAAAAAAGTCTCTTCGATCCTTATCTTTGACCTCCTTTCCTGATATAATAACAAAGATCATACCAGAAAAGATCATGGCCCGTCATTTTGCGAAGCGCTCCGAGGATTTTTCCCAATGGTACCAGGATCTCGTTATCAAAGCTGATCTGGCTGAACACAGCGATGTAAGAGGGTGCATGATCATCAAACCCTATGGCTATGCCATCTGGGAAAAATTGCAGCGGGTACTGGACGATCGTTTCAAGGAGACCGGTCATTCCAACGCCTATTTTCCCCTGTTCATCCCCAAGTCCTACATGAACAAGGAGGCTGATCATGTAGAGGGGTTTGCCAAGGAATGTGCGGTAGTTACCCATTACCGGTTGAAGCAAGGAGAAGATGGGGGGATCGAGGTGGATCCCGAAGCCAGGTTGGAGGAAGAGTTGATCGTTCGGCCAACCTCGGAGACCACCATTTGGAACACATATCGCAATTGGATCCAGTCTTACCGGGATCTCCCTATTCTCCTGAACCAATGGGCCAACGTGGTCCGCTGGGAGATGCGGACCCGCCTTTTTCTCCGGACCAGTGAATTCCTATGGCAAGAAGGCCATACGGCACATGCCACCAGGGAAGAGGCCATTGAGGAAACTGAGCAAATGCTTGATGTATATGCCGATGTTTTGGAGAACTGGATGGGCATCCCGGTGATCAAAGGGACCAAGACCGAAAGCGAGCGTTTTGCCGGAGCAGTGGAAACCTATTGCATCGAGGCCCTCATGCAGGATGGCAAGGCATTGCAGGCTGGAACTTCCCATTTCCTGGGGCAGAACTTTGCCAAAGCTTTTGATGTGAAGTATGCTACCCAGGAGGGTCCGGAGGAGTACGTTTGGGCTACCTCATGGGGTGTTTCTACCCGGTTGATGGGAGCACTCGTCCTTACCCATTCCGATGATGCCGGCCTTGTTCTCCCTCCGAAACTAGCCCCAACCCAGGTGGTGATCGTACCCATTCTGAAAGGGGATGCCCAAAAGGAAGCCATCTACGAAACGGCCGGGAAGCTTCAGGATCAGTTGAAGGACAGAGGTGTCACAGTGAAACTCGATGATGACGAGACCAAAAAACCGGGTTGGAAGTTCTCCGAATATGAACTCAAAGGCATTCCTGT
>CAZAYA010000203.1:0-1705 GCA_964489175.1 uncultured Flavobacteriales bacterium
CCGGCGATAAGCCGGAGGAGGGTGGTCTTTCCGCAACCATTTCCGCCCAGCAGGCATGTGAACCGATTCTCCGGGATCTCAAGAGAAAGGTCCTGGACCACGGTATGGTCTCCATATTGGTGGGTGATCCCTTCAAGTTGTATGATGGTCATGGCGTATCTTTTTGATCAGGTAGGTTCGGACGAGATACAGCAACAACAGCATCAGGAAAGTGAGCGACAGCACGATCAGCACCATAGCGCTCAACAGGTTCTGGGGGGTGTTGTGCATCGAAGTCGCGATCTTGATGGGCAACAGTGTATGCCCAGGAGGGTAGATGACGATAGTGGTTGCCATTTCGCTCAGGCAAAAGATGAAGATGACGATGAAGGCGGTGAAGAAGCCTTCAGCGATCAATGGAAACAGCACCCTCCGAAACCTTTCCATGAAGCTTGCTCCGATGAGCTTGGCGGATTCTTCCAGGGGACGGGGGATCTGCTTTAGGGAATTGCCGATCAGCCGGGAAGCGATGAAGGTGAATTTACCGATGTAGCCGATCAGGATGATCGCCATCGAGGTATAGATGACCTCCAATCCCGTCCGGTTGTAGAATTGGGCCAGGGCAATGCCATAGATGGTGGAGGGTACGGCGAAAACGATCAGCAATCCTTTGTCTACCCAACGGAACCCTTCTCTTTCGGAAAGGTAGGCGAAAATGAGCCCAAGGAAGCAGATCACAGCAGCCCCGATCAAAGCATACAAAAGAGATTCCAACATAACAGGCTGCAGCAGGTCAAAAGCATTTTCGAAGAACCGGGTGGTGTGACCAAAATCCTTATCCCCGACAGGGACCATTTCCCCGGGGAGTCTTTTATCCCTGAGGTAATCCGGTGCGGTCTCTTCAAAGGCCTGTTTTCCCATCATGAAGATAGGAAGGAGTACAGTAAAGGCGAAATAAAGGAGTATTGCCAATAACAGGGGAACCTTCCCTTGACCGAGCCGGTTCACCTGGTGGTGACTCCCTCTTTTACCGATGCTGAGGAAAGGAGCTTCGCTCAAGTAGGACCGTTCTGCGAAGATCAGGAGGAGGCAAAGGACCAGGATCGCCGCCCCCAAACCTATTGCTGCTTGATGGTCATAATGGGCGGAAAATTGCTGAAAGATCTCGTTGATGTAAAGCTTCACCACATAATGAGAGGAAACACTCACTTCCGAGATGGCCAGGATGAAGGTTAAAATGAAAGAAGCAGCCAGTCCGGGCTTGACCAAAGGAAAAGTGATGGACCGGATGGTGTGCCATTTGCCACCACTCAGTAGACCAGCCTCTTCCAGGCGCCGGTCAATGTTGGAAAAAGACCCTGACATGATCCACATGGATAAGGGCGTGTAACAAAGGCTGAGGATGAACCCCACGGCGAACACACTTTTCATGATATAAGTGTCGTCCAGGGTGAAGTGGGCCAGGTCTCGCCAGGCTACTGCCATGTAATAAGGAGAAATGAAGAACGGCAGAAAGAGCAGGATCTTCAGAAGTCTGGAGGAGGGGATGTCCGTACGGGTAAGGCCGTATCCCAGGAGTGTACCCAAAAAGGTGGCGATAATGGCCACCGAAGTGGCCATGGCACAGCTTTTCCCGAGCAACTCAAGGTTGTCGGATTCCAGGATCGGTATGTAATGGGCCAGGGAAAGCCCTCCATCTTCCCAAAAAGAGTTCAGGAAAACACCG
>CAZAYA010000203.1:1715-3754 GCA_964489175.1 uncultured Flavobacteriales bacterium
AAGGTAGAGCGCCCGTTTTACTGTTCGCTCACCCATTGGTCAATGAAGTCTTGGATCGCTTCCAGTTTTTTGGCGGTTTTACCATAGTCGATATCCATTGACCGGATGTTTTCCACGGAACGGACATGTTCTGGCGTTTCAACGCCGCTATGCAAGGGCATCTGGGCACAGGATTCAGCTAGTTTCGCTTCGGTTTCTTTTTTCAGCAGGTAATTGATCAGTTTTTTGCCGTTCTCTGGATTGGGAGAACCTTTGATGAGCGAGATGGTATTGGGGATGATCAAGGTCCCCAGGCTATCCTGGTCGAGGTATTTTACTCCGATCGCAGCTCCGCTTTTCAGGGCTGTATAGGCATCGTCGGTGTCCGTGAGGCCACAGGGAACTTCCCCTTTGGAGACCCTTTTCTTGACATCCCCGTTGCTGGCGGCGAGTACCACATCATTCGCGGCCAGCTCTTGCATGAAAGTTTTTCCCCCTTTATCACCCAGAGCACTGAAAAGGGCTGCCACATGGAAAGTCGTGGTACCGAACAAGGGGTTGGCGATGGCGACCTTACCCCGAAACTTCTCCTTGGTGAGATCGAAAATGGACTGAGGCACAAGGCTGTCCGCTGGCATGGCTTCCTTGTTGTAGATCAGCACGCGGGCACGGGAAGAGAAGCCGGTCCACTTGTTTTCAGGGTCGATGAACTTTTCCGGAATATCTTCGATGTTCTCCGGCTTGTAAGAGGCGAGCAGCCCCTTGCGGCGAAGGACTTCAGTCCTCATAGGATCCCCGCTCCAGAAAACATCGCACTGCGGATTATCTTTTTCGGCGATCAGCCGGTTGAGAATACCTGTGGATTTGGTCTCTTCAGTGTCGTAAACCCCTTTGACCTTGATGCCGGTCTCTTTTTCAAAGTCCTCCAGAACAGGTTTGGAAAAAACATGATCGACCGTATTGTAGATGACAACGGTGTCCTGCTCTTTTTTGCATCCAATGAGAGTGGCAGCGATCAATAGTAAGAAAAATAATCCTTTCCAGGTCATAATGAGGCAGTTTTGGTTAATAATGATCAATCCGATCGAATATAGGATTTTTGGATCAGGATCGTGGAAATGCTTTCCGGATCATTCTTGATATCCCGATCATTCTGGAATGAAGCTTATAAGGAACTGACGGGGAAGTTGAGAATAAAAAAGGGAGGAGGAGAAAAAGTGCCCGGGGTGGGACTTGAACCCACACGATCGCAATGATCACATGGCCCTCAACCATGCGCGTCTACCAATTCCGCCACCCGGGCTTTCATGAAGAAAAGAGCAGCGCAAAGGTAATATTTTCCCAACTGGTTCCTACTCCTTTTTCCGGGTTTTAGGTTTCCACCCTTCTCCATTCCTGAAACAATTGATATCCACATTGAAGAGGGGGTAGAACTAAGAATACAAAAAAGCCCGAAGTCCTGTGAAAGGAACTTCGGGCTTTTTTGATGTGAATCCGCAGGGATTCGAACCCTGGACCCTCTCCTTAAAAGGGAGATGCTCTACCAACTGAGCTACGGATTCGCTGCAAAGATAACACCTCTCCCAGAACCGCCAAGAGAGGCGGCCATTTTTTCCATCCATCATGAAAATGAAGGTCTTAATGTGGAAAAATGATGATCCAACGGGAAAGCAAGATCCTTATATTTATGCTTGACAGGGAAGGTCCTTGTCGGCAATGGAACGACGACCATAAGTTGTTTGGTCGATTTCCGCTGTCATGTCGGACAACGAGAAAGGAGGTGTTCCAGAAGTGTCTAATTGCCATTGTTCATTGCGTATTGACCTTTACAACCAGGGAAGTACTTAGCTTTCCTGAAGGTCGCTCAATGTTGAACGCTGGAATGCGTTCATCGGCTTAGCCCCGGTAAGTTTCCTTGCCGGGGCTTTTTTAATTCTATTGCTCACGGAAGAAGTCGAGTGCTTCGATCTTCACCAGGTGAACATTCTGGTAGTAATAGTGCAGGATCTCATGATAAGGGACCCCCAATTCGGCCATACGCATGGCTCCTTCCTGAGAAA
>CAZAYA010000204.1:0-3737 GCA_964489175.1 uncultured Flavobacteriales bacterium
TTGAACATGCCGAAGGAGCCCAAGGTCTGCTCCGATACGATCCGGAAAGGGTCTCCTTCCGGAGCATCCTGGAGCACGAAGTTGATCATGCCTCCGAACTGGGGACCATACTGAAGGGAGGCCGCCCCGCGAACAACCTCTATTCTCTTGAGCGCTTGAGCCGGAGGGGTGTAGTAAGCTTCGGGGTATCCCAGGGCATCAGCACTGATGTCATAGCCGTTCTGGCGAATATTGAAATGAGCGCTCCGGCTCGGATCCAGTCCCCGCGTTCCCACATCCATCTGGATACCTCCATCTCCATCCTCGTAGCTGACCACCCCCGCTACTTTTCCGAACAATTCGCGGGCCTGGTTGGAAGCTTTATCCCCGTGGACCGTTTCCATGTTCACTACCTCGTTCTTCTTTCCTGCATAGATCGCTGTTCCTTCGATAGACCGGAGCCTTTGGATGCCGATCTGTTTATCCGGGTCTTTCTCCCGGATCTCCACCCCTTTCAATTCTTCCCGCAACGTATCCACCCGGAAGTTGATATGCACCGTATCGCTATCTACCCGGATACGGCGGGTCCGGGTACGAAAGCCCAGGGCAAAGACCCGGATCCGATGATCCCCCGGCTCAATGCCAGTCATCCGGAAAGATCCCTGATCATCGGACATTGTCTTATGAGGTGTATAAAGCACCGTCACTTCAGCTTCTGCCAGAGGCTCTCCCGAACGAAGCAGCACCTTACCTTCTACGGTTCCCTTCTGAGCATACAGCAAGGACCCGGTAAAACACAAAAAAAGGATCGCTATGAAAATTCCTGATCCCTTCATCACCGCTCAACACGCAACAAAAAATGATCCTCACTCTCCCGAAAGGGAATCACCCATTCCTTATGATGGAAACCGGCCCGTTCTTGTGAAAGATCGGTCCCCGGATCGATGAACCGGCGGCTACCGCTGCCGTTCAAGGTAACATAACTGTCGACTGTAACAACAGGGTCCTCGATCCCTCTGGCCTGATAGCGCTTTTCAAGATGATGAGCGAACTGAAGGATCATATCCGGCTGAGTCACCATCATCTTTTCCTGGAACGGGGTCAGGTATTCAGAAGGAGCAACCTCTTCCTTGCCTCCGGTCTGTGGATCCTCTATGTAAAAGAAAGCTTTCCCTGCTTTTTCGGTCAACATCACCCGCCAGGAAAACCGATACCCTTCTTCATTCCAGAAAAGCTCGCCGGGGTAGAACAAGAACCGCCACGGGATCAACACCTGGAGCATGAAATGCACAGCCAGGATCCCGAACAAAAGTTTCCGGGGTAAGAACATTCGGGGAAAGTTTTCTCCCATCCGCTCCCGCTTTCCTCCGGGAGATAACCTTCGGGTCATCTTCTCATGAAAAGAAGCCGGGAAGAAAACGAGCGTAAGCAGGATCATGATGTAAGGGAACACCCCGATGGGGAACAGGAACGCGGTCGCCAGGTGGAAAGCCACCACGGCTCCGTAAGCCCAGATCCGCGTTTTACGAAAGATGAGGAAAAAGGGAACGCTCAGGTCGTACAGGGCACCGAACCAACTGAACCCATAGGCCACCCAGGTCTTTTCCAGCAAAGGACCGACCAGGGGAAGGTGACCGTGTGCAGGTAGCCAGGTCTTCAGCGGCTGGGCCCTGATCAGCCAATCGTATTCCAGTTTGGCAATGCCTGCAAAGCAATATACCAGGCCCAATTGGAGGCGAATGGTCCAAAGTGCCCAGACAGGGATCCTGTCCGTTTTCCATTCAGGCCTGCGGACCACATCGAGGGAAAAATAGCGATGTGCCGGTAGCAGGATCATCAGAAAAGCAACAATACTGATGAAATAATAGTGGTTCAGGTAATAAGCCTTATCCAGCAACTCCAGGTAGGTGAAAGAAAGAAAGAACAGAACGGCCGATGCCCGGTAGAACAGTCCGAGCATGATCCCTACAGCACTCAGGGCCACCAACCCGACCAGCAGATACATCCCTATCGGACCGGGAACAGGCAGCCACTCGAAGCCATAGTAGGAAAAATGAAAATCAGGCTGGATGTATAGGCTCTTCACCCATCCCTTTGCATACAACCGGAACATGCTAAAAAGCATGACCGCTCCGAACAACACTCGAAAGACCGCCAAAGGGGCAGGGTGGACCGGAGCGTCCATCCGGCCTTTCAAGCGTTGTCCAAAATTTCGAAGCTTTTCAGTCACCGTCATTATCCTGGTAAGTGATCTGTACTCCCAGGGCAGAGGGCATGTCCGATTTCAGGAGTACAACCAGCTTCTGGACTTCAGCATAAGCATCATCCACCTTGGAAGAGGAATTGACCACGGCATCGGACAAGGGAGACGGCACCTTCTTCAGATCATCGATCGCTACCTGGAACTGGTCCTCGATGGCCTGATGCAGGGGTTCTCCATCATAGGTTGCATCCGTATGAGCCAGGTGATCATCCAGGCCGGAACCATTTCCTTCACTGCTCTTTCCCAGGAACACATCCCGCAATGCCCGCAAATGGTGAAGGGACAGCGCAACAGAATGTTCGCTGAAATAAGCCTGACAATTCCCGGGTTTCGGATTCCCCAGAGATTTCTTTCCCAAAGGAATACCGATCTCGGCATTCTTGATGAGCTCAAGGTCAAAGTTCAATTCATTGACCATCAACCCAAGAGAGCTTCCGACATCGGTACCGGTCGCTTCCACGAAGGTTTTCAAATGATCCCCACCGGAACTTTTCCATTCTTGCAGTACCTGGTCCACATTGGAGAGCAGGTCATCGCTCACATCGCTCAGGTAATTCTTCCGGGAAGAAGCATTGGAAGCGGAAGTGTAACTGTTCAGCACTTCACTGTCTCCGTTGTCAGGATCGAACAAGAGATAATCGAGGGCGGGGAATCCTTTCAGGGCCTTGGTGTCGAATTGGCCCAGGTCCCAGCTTCCCGAAGCGATCTTGTCCTCGATCTCAGCGGTATCGGTAGGAAAAGTATTGGTGAAGTTCCTCAGCGCAAGATCCGAAGCCGGACCGAGTTCATAGACCGAACAAGATTGCCAGGCCTCATAGGCTTCCAGGACCTGGCTTTGTACTTCCTGCAAACCGGCATTGTCCGGAGAGCTGACAAAGTCGGCCACAGCCTGGTCCATTTCCGACACCTCACTTTTCAGGGTCTCATACGAAGGAATGATCAGGTTCTCCCCGTAGTTCGTCAACATGGCTTCGCGGTCGAAGCTTTTCGTTGAATTTCCACTGTTCTCCTCCTCTTCCTTGTCCTTTTTACAAGCAGGAAGAAGGAACAAGAACAGGAGCATCATCAGAACGGGAAAGATCCTGCTCCCCCGAAGGGAAACAGGATCCCGGATCAACCCTTTCTTTTCAATAAGCAGGGTACGCATCAGTATTCAGGAATTTAGAAGTTCGACATTTCACCGTTGGTGAACCCATAGGCATTCTGGAGGGTGGTCAGGGCATTGTCCAGCTTGCTCTTATCCGTATCAGCTGGCTTATCCCCAAGATCATTCCCAATGGACTGCCAGTCGGCGTCGCTGATGATCTTCTCGCTGTTGTATTTCAAAGAAAGGTAGAACCCATAGGCTTCAGACCAATGGTGGTATTTAGCTCCAGTCTCATTATTATTAATATCCTCCTTGGTCGATTTTAAATAATGGGCCAGGTTGGCAGCACAGATCTTTTCCCATTCTTCTTTGATCGTGGTAACAGCTTCTTTTCGTTTTGAACTTTCA
>CAZAYA010000205.1:0-3727 GCA_964489175.1 uncultured Flavobacteriales bacterium
CAGCCTCTCCTACCCGCCTCGGCAAGGAGATCGGCGTGTTCCATGAAAGGATCGGAGAGCAACTGAAACTCTTGCGGGAAATTCCTCACAGTGCCAAGTTCGGTGGCGCCACCGGCAACTTCAATGCCCACCATGTGGCTTATCCCGAAGTGGATTGGATCGCGTTCGCTGACCGCTTCGTCAACGAACATCTTGGCCTTACCCGCTCCCGTACTACCACGCAGATCGACCATTACGACCACCTGTCCGCCTGGTTCGATGGGGTAAAACGGATCAATACCATTCTCATCGACCTGAACCGGGACCTGTGGAGCTACATCTCCATGGATTACTTCACCCAGAAGACCAAAGCCAGCGAAGTGGGTTCCTCCGCCATGCCTCACAAGGTGAACCCCATCGACCTGGAAAATGCCGAAGGGAACCTTGGGCTGGCCAATGCGCTTTTCGAACACCTCTCCGCCAAGCTTCCCATTTCACGTCTCCAACGCGACCTCACTGACTCCACTGTGATCCGCAACATCGGCGTTCCGGTGGCTCATACGGTGCTCGCCCTGAAGTCCATGCAAAAGGGGCTGGACAAGCTACAGGTGAACGAAGAGGTATTGGAGCGGGACCTGGAAAACAACTGGGCCGTGGTGGCCGAGGCCATTCAGACCGTTCTGAGAAGAGAAGGCTATCAGGCCCCCTACGAAGCCCTGAAAGCGCTTACCCGGGGCAAAGGGAAGATCAACAAGGCCTCCATCCATGATTTTATCGACGGGCTTAATGTGGCAGATGGGGTGAAGGAAGAATTGAAGCAGGTCACTCCTTTCAATTATACCGGGATCTCATCCTTCAGTTCCTGAGTCGTCCCCCTCTTGGCGACCTGCCTCCGGGTCGTATTTCACGAAAAAGTTCATCCAGATCGACCGGGCCAACCGGAAAAAGTAAGGGACCAATGCCAGGTTGGTCACGATCCCGATCCCCAGGAACAGTTCCAGGGAAATGGAGGTAAGCGTATAGATCGCCACGAAAAGTGTGACCCACAGGGCGATGTTCAAACCATAACTGACGTACATTGCTCCGAACCAATAGCCTGGCTCGGGTTCGAACTTATGACCACACACCGAGCAGCGTTCATCCATCTTGAAAAGGTCCCGCAAAGCGAAGGGGTTGGAATTCTGAAAAACCCGTCCTTCATGGCATTTAGGGCATTTGAAGGCGAAAATGCTGTAAAGTTTGGTCCCTTTTCCGAAAAGTGCGTCCATCAATTGAAGATATTCCAGCGCAAGCCGGCCACGATACTCAGGTCATGAAAAGGATAACCCGGAGCGGCCAGGTAACGATACCCGGTAAGGCCGGCGTTCACGTGTTCCACTTTGGCGAAAATAACCATGTTCCGGACCTTGCCACTAAAGAAAACATCGAAAAAGGGGTAATTCCCCGTCTCCATTCCTTCCTGATGATGAAACCGCCGGGTGGCCGGCATGTAAGCATACCCTTTGAAGCCAGTATAGTAGAGGAACTCCACCCCAAAACGCCCCAGCAAGGCTTTGTTGAACATCCAGGACTGGAAATACAAGGTGTTACGCGTCCAGAATTCCGGAAAGCGAAAGGCGTCCACACCAGAACCTTTTTGGTAAACGATCCGGTTCTGCAGGTACCATTTGCGCCAATGGAAGGTCTTTTCCAGCACCCCACGGAAAACCGCCTGGGTTCCATTCGCTACGGTAGGGATGGCATCCTCATTGAAGAACAAAGGATTTTGCCATTGATGGTAAGAAGCCCGGGCGGTCAACCCCAAAGCCTGGGAAGTATAGGACAACTCCCCGGACAAAGCGGTCGTCATAGGCAACTCCGGCTGCTGCCAGTAAAAATGATTGGAAGAGTAGGCCATGGCCTGGTAAGCCTGTTTCTGATGCACCGCTTGTACGTTCAACCCTATTGTATCGGTTTTACCACCGGGCCTCCAATAGAGTCCCGTGCTTCCTTTCCATTCTTGCCGGGCTCTTCCGGAAACACCCACTTCTCCCTGCAATTCCCAATGAAAGCCCTGCAAATCCAGGTCCAGCCGGGCTTCAGCGATACCACCTTCAAAAGTGGTATCCGTTGTTTCCGGTGGTTCCCAGACGGTTTGCTGGCGAATGTCGACATAGCCCATACTTATTGATAAAGCGGATAAGCTATCGAGGGAGAAGTGTTTCCGCAACCAAAGGTCGTTCCGCATCCACAGCGACCAGATGTCGTCCTTGGTGGCAGAGCTGTCGAGCAGGATGTGATCATAAAAGGACGTATCAGCTTCGCCGCCATAGGCACCATTGGTCTTTCGACCGCGGAAGCTATGGTGCAACTCCCAATGATCAGAGATGGCCCCGACCGAGTCGTTCAACTGTTCCCGTTCTCCGCCGATCCGCAGGTATTGGTCGATGGCTCCCCCATCCTGTGTGATGTCGTGGGCAGCGTCTGACAAGTTCACCGGATATACATCCCGGTTATCAGCTACATTTTCAGTGAAGAGGGAGTCGTTCACGATCCCCCCGTTCATCATGAGGAAGGTCTTGTTCCGTTCATAGTGTGCATAAACGGCATAGCGGTGATCTCGGGTTCGATAGCCGACCCCGAGTTTCAGGTCCCCGATATCAACCTCCTGGCGGCTATAAGGGCCTTTCGAATTGATCTTTTGGTAATCCAGGGAAAAGTTGAGGCGGCGGGTGATGTTCTGGGTATGAAGCAATCCAAACGTCTGTTCCTGTGCCGAGCCGAGGGAATACCGCAGCCGGGTGACAGGATATCGGACATCGTAGTGCGTATAATTGAGGGCGTTCACCTGATACAGATCGTAGGGCAGGCCAGAACGGGGTCCGATGGTAAAAGCAGGTGTAGGCAAAAGGGAATAGTGGTCACTGCCGATGTTCCCAAGGTCCGCCCACTTCGACCGGACTGTAGGCAAATACCGGTGAGGAGCCTGGCCGATAGCAACGGTATCCACTTGTTGGTATTGGACCGGTGGGGAGGGGTAATAAAAGATGAGGGTATCCTGGGGAGGTGCAATTGTATCCGTAGCTACGGATGTATCGGGCAGAGTAATAAGCGGGGCAGTTCCCGGGCTGGTAACGGGGAAAGCAAGGAGGAAGAGGAACAAGGCCCCGGTTCGCCGAAATGCCGCGCAGGTCATGGAGGTCAAAGATAAAAAAAGCCCCACACCATAAGGTGCGGGGCTTTTTTGAAAAGTGGCGACGACATACTCTCCCGGGGTTTTAGACCCCAGTACCATCTGCGCTGGTGGGCTTAACTTCTCTGTTCGGAATGGGAAGAGGTGGACCACACCGCTATTCGTCACCCAAAGCGTTGAGTAAGGTTGACAAATTGGAAAAAAGATCGCGTCGGTGATCAGCAGGAAATACGACTTATATCAGAATAAGAGTACCATTTGCTATTTGAAAGCAATCGGGCAATTAGTATCGCTCAGCTTTGACGTTACCGTCTTTACACTTGCGACCTATCGACGTCATCGTCTATGACGGCCCTCGAAGGAAGTCTCATCTTGCGGAGAGTTTCGCGCTTAGATGCTTTCAGCGCTTATCTCTTCCGAACGTAGCTACCCTGCAATGCAACTGGCGTTACAACAGGTACACCAGAGGTTCGTCCGCCCCGGTCCTCTCGTACTAGGGGCAGGTCCGCGCAAACTTCCAGCGCCCACAACAGATAGGGACCGAACTGTCTCACGACGTTCTGAACCCAGCTCGCG
>CAZAYA010000206.1:0-3651 GCA_964489175.1 uncultured Flavobacteriales bacterium
AGTCACTAGTCGCTTCCCCCTCCCTACTAACCCCTTCCCACCTTCCGCCCCCTCCGCCTTCCATACCACACCAAAAACCCCGTTACCGGCAAGCTGGCGATCACCAGGCTCACGAGGCAGGCCAGTACCTTACCGGGGAAGCCGAGGATGGCACCGACGTGGATGTCGTAGTTCATACGGAGGAGCTTGTCGGCCACCGAGGCGTTCTCGAAGCGGGCCCAGACCTGGTCGATGCTGAGCTCTTCGAGGGTATATTGGTCGAAGAAGCGATAATCGGAGCGCCAGAAAGTGCCTTCGTCTTTGCGGATCTCCATGTAGATGGAAGAGCTTTTGCCCGTGGGGAAATGGACATCGATGTAGGCCGCCTCTGGATTCTGTTTTTCCATGCGTTGCCAGATGTGGTCCACCGGAGGAATGGCAGCCGTTTCGGCAAGCGCCTGGGTGGTGTCCGAAGGCGGGCGTT
This sequence comes from uncultured Flavobacteriales bacterium, assembly GCA_964489175.1. GTDB lineage: Bacteria > Bacteroidota > Bacteroidia > Flavobacteriales_D > CAYVSK01 > CAZAYA01. The sequence goes on from CAZAYA010000206.1 coordinate 464, forward strand.
CGAAGGTGAGCGATTTATCACCGCCTGCCGCTTTGTAAACGGCATCCTCGAACCACTGGAAGCCCCAGACGAGTCCGGTGATGGCGAAGATCAGGGCAAAGAGGAGGATGTAGAAGCCGAGAATGTTGTGGAGGTCGTAGACCTTCTTGCGCCATTTGGTCCACGGTTTCCATTTGAAGCGCGACCGTTGCCGGAACGCTCCCCTGGTAGCCGGCCACCAAAGGATGAGGCCCGAGGTGACGATCACGAGGAAGACGAGCGTGGCCGAGGCCACCACCGTTTGGCCGATATCCTCAGGGAGCCACAGGTAATAATGACCCTGGAGGATGAAGTGGAAGAAGCCCGCCGTGAGGTCTTTCGTTTTAAGCACTTTCCCTGAGTAAGGGTTGATAAAAACAGCCTGGAAAAATTCCGGGTCCGGTTCGAAGAAGATGACAGCCACGGAGCGTTCTCTGCTGCCGTACTTCACGCTGTGTACGTGGTGACCGGGCAGTTCCTCCAGAGCGATCGCTTTCATTTCGGAAGGAGGGAGGATGGGCTCGTCTTGCGGCTCTACCCAACGGTAAGGCTGGGTCAGGTCCTGGATCTCCTCCTGAAAAGCATAGAGGCTTCCGGTAATGGCCACCAGAAACACCACTGGCCCGGATACGAGTCCGAGCCAGAGGTGGATCTTGCGGATGGCCTTTTTGAAGGTCAAGGGATCAGAATTTGTAACCGACCTTCAGGCGGAAGTTCCGGCCTGGTTCGGTCTGCCAGTAGTAATAGCTGCCGTAGTCACTACCGGTGTAAAGGTACTGATCAAGGATATTGTTGACGTTCAGGCCGACGCTGATCTTGTCGTTCTGCCAGGAGATCGATCCGTCGAGGCGGGAGTAGTCTGGCAACTCCTCTCGGGAGTCTGTGTTGTCGAACGACCAGGAAGCCCGGTCGATCATGTAACGGTAACCAGCGCCTATGCCAAGGCCTTTGAGAGCCCCTCCGCGGAAGCGGTAGTTCAGCCAGCCGTTGGTCACGTGGTTGGCATGGCCGGGGAGGCGGTTCCCGACGAGCTCGTCGTTCGGGTCTTCCGTGATCTCCACGTTGGTGTAAGCATAGTTGAGCATGGCGTTCAGCCCCGGCAGTACCTGGCCGCGCACGTCGAACTCGACCCCCTGGGAAACGACCTCGCCGAGTTGGGCAGAGAAGTTGGGGTTCTCCGGGTCGCTGGTCACCACGTTGGTCTTGGTGATCTGGAAGACCCCCAGCGAGGAATTCCACAGGCCGTTGCCCCAGTCGCGCTTCACCCCACCTTCGATATCGGTGGCTTCTACGGGGTTGAAGGAATTGCCCTCTGCATCCGTTCCGGTCTGCGGCAGGAAGGACTGGTCGAAGAGCCCGTAGACAGAGGTGTTCTTGTCGATGGACACGCTCAGGCCTGCCCTGGGGGTGAAAGCCTGATCCTTCGTTTCCGCGCTGTAAATGGCCTGGTCGGTGAAGGTATAGCGGCCGGCCAGGGTAAGGCGGAGGCGGTTGTTGAAAAAGCTCAGTTCATCCTGCACGTAGAGGGCATTGGAGCCGATCGACTGCCCTGCGAAGTAGCCGCCGATGTAGGAACGCTCACGGATGCCCTGTTGCCGGTTGAAATCCGGGAAGGAATCCGTGTGGACCCCATGTTGGGGTTGGTAGATGTTCAGCGGGTTATCCTGCCCGGCCATCATTCCGGTCTGGTGCCAGTCGGCATAGTAGTCCTTCTGGCTGAGGTCCACACCACCCAGGATGCGGTGGCGGACAGGGCCGGTGGTGACGTCGCCGTTCACGAAGACCTGTCCCATCTTGGATTCGCTGAGGGCATCCCAGATGGACATGCCTCGTTGGATATCACCATCCGCTTCTACAGCTTTGGGCCAGATCGTGTTCCCGATTTGCTTGTAGTGCATGTAGGCCAGTTGGGCAGTGATATCCCAGTTGCGATTGAACTGGTGTTCAAAGCGGAGGAAGGTCATGTGTTCCTTCACGTTCGTGGCCGGCAGATTCGGTTCCGCTGTAGTGAAATTGCGTGGAAGGTGTCCGTATCCTTGAGGAGAGAAGACATACTGGGAGCCGAGTGCCGACATTTGGGCTTGCTGGAACGTATATTCCCAAGTGACCGAGGTGTTCTCATCGATCTGGTACTTCAGGGAAGGGAAGAAGGTGAAGCGTTTGTTGAACTCGTACGGCCGGTGAGAACCCTGGTTGGATCCCATCAGGTTGAGCCGGTAGAGCAGCTTGCCTTCTTCGTCGAGTTTTCCCCCGATATCAGCCGTGGCACGAAGGGTGTTGAAGCTTCCTGCCATCAGGGAGACCTTGTTCTGGTGGTAGCGGTTGGGCTTTTTGGTCACGACATTGTAGAAACCACCCGGTTCGCCGGCGGCCAGCATGAAGCCGGCAGGGCCTTTCACGAACTCGATCCGTTCCACCATGGCCATGTCCTCGGTAAGGGGTCCCCAGGGCATTTCCACGTTCATGCCGTTCCGGAAGGCCGGCAATTTGAACCCGCGCATATTGATGCGGGCGTAATTGTTCCAGTGTTCCAGACGCTGGGCACCGCTCACGTTGCGGATCACCTTTTCGGTCATGTCGATCACCTGCTGGTCTTCCAGTACCTCTTCGGTGATCACTTGAATGTTCTGAGGCGTTTCCACCAAGGGCGTTTTGAGGCGAAGCATCTTGGAGGGTTGCTTTGCGTTGTATCCCTTCTGGTCTTCGGAGACCACGATCTCTTCCAACTGGGTGGCATTTTCTTCCAGGGAGACGTTCAGGGTGGTGGTCTCACCGCTCTTCACTTCCACTTGTTGCTCCTGTGTTTTCAGTCCCACAAAGGAAGCCACGAGCGTGTATTCGCCCGCTTTCACGTTCCTGATCTCGTACTTTCCACTTTCGTCCACGACGGTTCCTTTTGGTGTTCCTTTCAGGCTGATATTCACAAAAGGTGCCGGTTCGTCGTCCGACGTGGTGACCGTTCCTCTGATCGATCCCGTTTGCGCAATGGCCGATCCGGTGATCAGCAGGGAAAGGAATAAACTGAAAAGGTATCTGTAGCCCATGGTTCTTGGTTTTGGTGTGAATGTGGGTGCAATATTCTTATTTAGACTTATTCTAAACAATACCATGAAAGAGGTATTTTAGCGAATAGCCATTAGCCACTGGCCAATAGGGGGGCTTTCTTGGGG
>CAZAYA010000207.1:0-3624 GCA_964489175.1 uncultured Flavobacteriales bacterium
TAGTGATGCTGTCCAGGTCCTGAGTAGTGGCACCACTGGGATCCCAGGCATACGTATAAGGCTTCGTGCCACCCATCACCTGCACCTCGATCATGCCATACATCGTGCTATCAGTAATGATCGCTTTGATCTCCAGAGGGTCCGGTTCCTGAACAGTAAATGTGTAAGGGTAGGAACATCCGACAGCATCACCGACGGCCACCTGATAGCTTCCTGCGGTAAGGCCGGTCAACGAATCTCCTGTTCCACCAGCATTCCACACGAATTGATAAGGCGGCGTCCCACCGGAAGGAGCCAGGTCGATCCGGCCTGAAGCATTGCCATGGCACTTTACATCCCGGATCGTTGTTCCCGGATCGAACGGGTCTGGTTGTTGAACGGTATCCGTACCTGTTTTCACACAGCCATTGCTATCGGTCACGGAAAGGCTATACGTTCCGGGCGAAAGGTTCCCGATGGAATCTGTCTTAGCTCCGGTCGACCACAACAGGTCATAAGGCATGGTTCCTCCACTCACATCAGCTTTTAAGCTACCGGTCGACTGTCCGGGGCATTCCACATCCACCGATGTAAAAGAAAGGGTCAGGGAGTCCGGTTCCTCCACCGTAAGGTTCAGGAAACCTTTACAACCCTGGTCATCGATCACTTCTACCGTATACATTCCTCCGTCAAGGCCGGTAGCCAAGCTATCATTCCCACCGGAAGGAAACCAGGAATAACCATAAGGCTTCACACCACCAGAAGCTTCCACAGCAGCCATTCCATCTGTCGCTCCGGCACAGGTAACAGCAGCAACAGTATCCTGCATAAGGATAGGTGCACCGGGGTCATTGAGAACAACGATCGTATCTGCATCACATCCGTTGGCATCGGTGACCATCACCTCATAGCTCCCGGCTGCAAGACCTGTCGCCGTATCATTGGTTTGTCCCCCCGGCATCCAATCGTAACTGTAGGGCGGATTCCCTCCGGAAGGATCCACGGAAACTTCACCATCCAAGCTGCCACAAGAAGAAGGTGCCTGAGAGGCAGAAGTGAAGGTGATGGGAGCAGCTGGTTCCTGTACCTGGGCACTCCCGGTATCTGAACACTCACGAGCATCGGTCACAGTAACTTCATACCAACCGGCCGACAATCCTTTGACCGTATCCTGTCCGGAAGTTCCGGTCCAGGAATAGGCATAAGGCGGGGTTCCTCCGTTCACATTAGCCATCACCTGGCCATCCGCTCCCCCGTGACAAGTCACACCTGTCGCTGTCGGCTGGACAGTAAGGCTGTCCGGTTCATCGATGTAGACACTGTCGGTTACCGTACACCCCTTCGCATCGGTAACGGTAACTTCATAGTGTTTTCCTGAAGCCAGGCCGGTCAGGGAATCGTTATTCCCTCCTGCTGCCCAGGACCAGGCATAAGGGGGAGTTCCTCCAGAAGGAACGGAAAAAGCCACACCATCGCCGTCCCCGTTACAGGTCACTTCTTCCCTTCCCATACCAGCTTTCAGGGAATCCGGTCCAGGGACCCAGGCACTGTCCATCCGTGCACAACCGCTGTCGTCAGTTACAGTGATCTTGTAATAGCCGGAGGATAGCCCGGCCAGGGTATCGTCGTTCCCCATACCGTTCCAATCGTAGGAGAAAGGAGCGGCTCCGTTCTGGGGCTGAACGGAAGCCCGACCGTCCATCCCTCCAAAACAAGAAACACTGTCAGTAGTGAATTGTAGAGAAAACTTGTTCCGCACCCGGACCGAATCCGTTGTGGTACACCCATCCTTTGTTACGGTAACTTCATAGATACCGAAGGAATCCACTTCAAGGGTTCGGGTCGCCTTCCCGGTATTCCAGGAATAGCTGTCAAAACCCGCTCCTGCATCCAGAGTGATGGTATCAGCAGAGCAAAGCAAGGTATCTTTAGGAAGCTGGGGCTGCAAGCCGGGAACGACCATCCTCACCATTGGGATGCGGGTGAGAGGTTGCCAGGAAGAAGCATAACGGTAAGCTGTTCCCTTCGGACCGTAACCACTGGTCGCAATAGCCACTTTTCCCCCGTTACTTCCCGCCATGGCTGCATAGATCGCACCGCTATCCAATGTCACAGGAGCAGGGAAAGAGAGTCCCAACCACTTTTCCTGCCCGGACGTGCTAACCTCTCCGGAAGCCACCTGATGCGTGTCGGTTTGGGCGACCGGCAAGAACTTCCCGGAATCGGAGGCCCACCGGAAAAGGGTTCCCTGTAGCGTAGCACCGGGAGCAGTACTGTCGGCCAGAACGACCCGAAAGGAATGGAGTACGGTAGCTTGCTGAAAGCTTTCGTACAGGTTCCCGGCCCGAAAGGTACTGTCGGATGAGATCATTCCCTCATCGTAATATCCAGCATCCCGGCCAAATTCATCACAAGTAACCCGAACGCTATCGGTCATGGCATTGTCGGAAGGGTATCCTTCCGTGGAATCCGAATTCACCGTGGTCGTTACGGTATATCGCTCCATGGTCTGGGGTTGATACCCCGTGTTCAGCCACAAGGAATCCGTTTCCAGGGAGTCCAGGGAAGCAATGGAGGAACTTGTCCCACTGTAAACCTGTGTTCCTCCTTCATCGATCGTCACGTCCATGATCACGTTCGGCTGAACCGCCCTTCCATTGTTCTGCACGTAGCTTCCAACGGTCATGGGATGGGTGTGGGAAAGCGGGATCCGGGAATATTCAAGAGCACGGCGCATATCCGTGGTGAACACATCCTTGGTCCGGAGATCATTGTCGATCAGTTCGTCCACCACGACGTTGTCAACTGCGAATCCTGACGACCAGGTCCCGCCATCATCCCAACGGAAACGGATGGTAACGCTGGGTTCATTATCATAAGCTGCCAGGCTGATCACATAATGTTGCCATTGGAAAGCATCGTCCAGGACCTTGACCAGGGTCCAGGAAGTTCCGCCATCGGTAGAAACTTCGACCTGAGCGTCTCCTCCACCCCAATTCTTGTCGTGGTAAGCATCAAAACGAAGGGCCATGTCCGTTTGTCCGGAAAAGTCCAGTTCAGGCGTTTCCAGTTTGATATCGGACATGTCGCAGTTACACACGTCATCGTTCGCCATGGCAAAGAGGTTCCCCGGTCTTTCTGGGACCGGAAAGTAGCCTCCTTCATTCGCATCTTCAGAATCGCCCGTTACGAACGTACCTTCCGGTGACTCGCTGGTCCACCCTGCAGGCAAAGCGGGGGGTGACACCCCCTGAAAATTCTCGTTCAGCAATGTGTTCTGAGAACGAGGCTCCGCGGTCCGGACTGTTTTAGCAGGAGGAACGGAGCGGGGAGCCTGGTCGGCTTTGGTCAGTTGAGCCTGAACAGGGAAGGAAAAGAACAATAATCCGCCAACCAGCGTGAAAAGTAGCGTTCGCTTCATTGAGAAAGGTATCTTTCGTTTCGTACAGAAAAGTACGAAAGATCCGGGAGGTTAGGTTGCCTTCCGGTCTCTCCAAAAACACTTTCTCCCGGTCAGGATTCCAGCAACTGATCCTCTTCGTAGGCCTCTATGGGTGGGCAGGAACACATCAGATTACGATCGCCATAGGCATTATCGACCCGGCGAACCGGCGACCAGAACTTGTGTTGGTACTTCAGGCTCTT
>CAZAYA010000208.1:0-3499 GCA_964489175.1 uncultured Flavobacteriales bacterium
ATCGTTTTATCTGGCGAAGTATTAGGAGGAAGGTAGATCTTGATCTCCGCGAATTCCGAAGTATTATCCTCCACTTTACGGATCTTGATCTTTCCTTTCTCGTTCGCTTTGACGATAGAATCGATCAGGCTTGAGGTCGTGGTACTGTAAGGGATCTCCGTAACGAGCAGGGTCTTGCTGTCTTCCTTCTGGATCCGTGCACGAACACGGACCCTCCCCCCTCTTTTGCCGTCGTTGTAGTTGCTGAAATCCGCCAGTCCACCCGTTAAAAAATCCGGATAAAGTGTGGGTTTCCGGCCCCGCAAGATCTCGATGGACCCATCGATCAATTCGTTGAAATTATGAGGGAGGATCTTGCAAGCCAGCCCGACAGCTATCCCTTCTGCTCCTTGAGCAAGCAATAAGGGGAATTTAACAGGAAGAGCTATCGGCTCATAATTCCGCCCGTCGTATGATAACTGCCATTCGGTGGTCTTCTTGTTGAAGACGACATCATTAGCGAATTTCGACAACCGGGCTTCGATGTACCGGGGAGCAGCGGCACTGTCACCGGTGATCGTATTCCCCCAGTTCCCCTGGGTGTCGATCAGCAATTCCTTCTGCCCCAGTTGGACCAGGGCTTCTCCGATGGAGGCGTCACCATGGGGATGGTATTTCATCGATTCCCCGATGATATTCGCCACCTTGTTGTAGCGACCGTCATCCATCGTTTTCATAGCATGAAGGATACGGCGCTGGACCGGTTTCAAACCATCATCGACCAATGGGACCGCCCGCTCAAGGATCACATAGGAAGCATAGTCCAGGAACCAGGATTCGTACATTCCGGATACAGGGATGATGTTCTCCATCTCCGTATCACCGGATGGAAGTTGCCCATTGCCCTCGGGATCGCTTTGAGCTCCTTCCTCGTCGAACGGTTCTTTGTTCTCTTCGTCTGCCATGGTAGGGAGTGTACAAAAATAGCAGGATCGGAGGAAAAGCAAGCATCTTACGCAGCATGAACGGTCTTAATTATCAACATCTCCGACCTTTTACTCCCGTTCTTCCTTGATGTAGCGAACGCTATCCCGGTATGTCTCGTGTACATAATACGTTCCGACCTCGGTCAGCCCCCCAAAGTGGAATTCACGGATCCCTGCTTTTTCGGGGACCATGACCAGGGGAAAGGTCTTTCCGGCATTCTGGAGTTGCAGGGTACAGGTATCCTGATCACTACAAGACGGAAGGTCGGTTACTTCAAGAATGATGGCATCGTGTCCGAAGACCCTGGTCAGCGTCACGGATCCGTCTGCTTTCTTCTCAAGAATGCAATGCTCTGGCAATGCATCCCAGGGTTCATGAAGAACCCACCCTTGTTCATCGGGGTATACAACGTACCATTTCCCCAACAAGGAAAAGGATGCTGCCTGAGGGAACAGCAGAGCAAGAACGGTCAGGAAACGGAAGGTGTTCATCTGCACTGAAGATACAGATCTTCAAACCTTCTTTAGAAAGAAAAATTACCTTTCCCTTTTCATCTTCTCTTATGAAAAACTACATCGCTATCCTTCGGGGGATCAATGTCAGTGGTCAGAAGAAGGTTCGCATGGCCGACCTCAGAGAGCTATTGACCAATAAGGGCTTTGAAAAAGTCGAGACCTACATACAGAGTGGGAACATCCTGTTCGGACATGCTCTTGCCTCTTTCTCTGAATTGGCAGCTATTATTCATCAGGCGATCCGGGAACATTACGGGTTCAAGGTCCCGGTCATCGTCTTCGATGAAGAAGAATTATCCAAAGTAGTACAAGGGAACCCTTTCCTGAACAAACGAAAAGAAGACCTGGGATGCCTTCATGTTACTTTTCTGAACGACGAGCCTTCTGCGGACCGGTCTAAGCGCCTGAGCAACATGAGTTATCCACCAGATGAGCTGATACAGCGGGGAAAGGTCATCTACCTTTTTTGTCCGAACGGCTATGGCCGAACCAAATTCACCAACACCTTCCTTGAAAAACAGCTGCAGGTCAACGCTACCACAAGGAACTGGAAAACGACCCTGAAGCTACTGGAGATGACCCGGAACCGGTCATGATCAGCTCCCCCCTTCATGGGTGGTCTTAAGGGGACGGTTGGATATCTTCCAGAGGATAACGATGGTCACCAGGACCAACAACTGGGCCAGCATCGTTTCCACGGTAGGATAAACACCCAACATGGAAATGCGAAGATCCAGCAGAGAAGGGGTGATCCCTATTATTCCACTTTCCTGGATGGAATGAAAGCCTTTTCCGGTAAGGACCAGGGCCAGCAAGGCCATGATGATAGCGGAATACTGGAATAACTTCCGGATCGGCAAGGATCGGGAAAACCTGAGCAAGGCAATACCTATCAGTACGATCAATACGACGGCGACCCCAGAACCGATCCATATTCCGGACTGCTCTTCTTCAGCAACTTCCAGCTTGAGCGAAGAAAGGAACAAGACCGTCTCGAAAGCTTCCCGGAAAACCACAACGAAGGAAAGCAAGGCCAACCCGAAAAAGTTATTGCGATTCAAAGCCTTTCGGACCTTGTCCTCAACAAAAGCTTTCCATTTTCTGGCCTCGGTTTTGCTATGCATCCAGAACCCGATATAAAGCAGAATGATCACGGCCAGTAAAGCCCCCCCTCCTTCCATGAGCTCCCGGTTCTTGACCCCCATACCGATCAGGGCATCCGTGAAGAACCAGGACAAAACACCGACCCCCACTGCAACGATCCATCCCCCGTGAACCCACCGGGCGGCACGGCGAGCCTGGACAGACCGAACGACCCCCAGGATCGCGATAATGACCAACAAAGCTTCCAACCCCTCCCGGAGAAAGATAGAACCGGCTAAAACACCGGAGAACCAAAAGGAATACTCTTGCTCTGAAAGGAGTTTTTCGGCTTCATCCAGAACACCATTCGCCGCAGCAACCCGTTGCTCCAATGTTCCTTTTTCCAAACCCTTTTTGATGCCTGAACGAACGGCCATCATCTTATTTTCAAGGGCTCCCACCAATTTGGGGTCAGCTGCCTGTACTTTCTTCTCTACCGGCTCCACCCCTTCGAGGTAAGCTTTCAAAGCAATATCGGCCGCTTCCTGTTGCTTGCCCTCTTTGTATAACTCCATCGCCGACCGAAGATGCTTTCTGGCCACATCGATAGCACTCTTCGGCTTTTCCGGGGATGGTTGATAGGCTCGAACCTGTTCGATGGCAAACCCTTCTTTCCCCTTGTATTTTTTGATCAGCTCCTGGTCGGTAAGGCGGGCTGCCTCTTCAAGAGTTACCGGACCTTTAGCTCCTTTTAAAGTATCTTCATTGACCTGACGATGCATGAGGGATTTAATGTAAAAGGCTACGGACCAAATCTCCTCATCGGACAATTCATCAAAGGCTCTCATGGCAGTCCCTTCCAATCCAAGGCGAGCTGTATTGAAGGACTGAAAAGGAGAATAGCGATGCATCACTTCCCTGTCCAGGAAATCGGT
>CAZAYA010000209.1:0-1076 GCA_964489175.1 uncultured Flavobacteriales bacterium
TTATTTCGAAGAGAATTTCGGGGTCAGGGACATCTACAAGGTGGACCTGTCAAAATTCGATATCCTGGGTCATGGTACTGACAAGATCTCCCATGGGAAGGTGTCGGGGACCGTCACCGATCAGGACGGCAAGCCGGTGTCCTGCAACGTAGAGTTCATCGATATTGAAGAGCGTGAGACCGTTGGCATGGCGCCCACCGACGACCAGGGTAATTATGTAACCCGCTTGCGGGTTGGCCGCAAGTATAAGGCGAAGGTCAAGAAGCGCTATTACAAGCCCGCAGAGAAGGAGTTCACCATGGGTAAGCCTGAGGGCGGGAAAATGCCCACCATCGCTCTTGATCTGACCATTTCAGGGGGGAGTCGGTATTGATCAGGAGGATACAAGGAACTGTCCTGTTGGTAGAGGGCCCCTTTAGGTTCTTGTATTGAGTGTCTCTCAATAAGACCTGTCAGGTTTGTCAAACCTGCAGGTCTTGTTTTCCTCCTCAAAGAAGCAAAAGGAAGGCATCAATACCCTGTCTTGGATGGCAGGCTTGACTCTCCTTTACGTCGTATACTCTGAATTGAACTGAACATACTCTTCGGTAAGGTCCGTCCCCCAACCGGTGGCTTCAGCTTCTCCCTGATTAAGGTCGATCTGGATGCGGACCGAAGAATCCTTGAACAGTCTTTTGATTTCTTTCAGGTCCTGGTCCGTGGGACGGCCTTGCTTGAGAACCTGCACCATTTCCATTTCTGAACCGATGAACAGGTCGACCTTGTCGGGGTCGAAATCTACCCCGGCCCGGCCGGCTGCAGCAATGATACGTCCCCAGTTGGGGTCTCTTCCGTATATGGCCGTCTTCACCAGAGAAGAATCAGAAACAGTTCGGATGATCTGACGGGCGCCTTCTTCATGGGCAGCATGGATCACTTTGTATTCCACCATCTTGGTGGCGCCTTCGCCGTCGGAAACGATCAATTTGGCCAAATGGATGCAAAGGGCTTCCAGGTGATGCCGGAAAAGTTCATAGCCTGGATCGTCCTCGCTTTGAATGGTGTTGTTCCCGGCCAGACCGTTGCAGAGCAGGAGG
>CAZAYA010000209.1:1086-3492 GCA_964489175.1 uncultured Flavobacteriales bacterium
CCACCGTGATCATGTTGAAGCTCTTGTTCACGGCTTCCTTGAAGGCTTTGTCCATGAGCTTCTGGTCGATAGCGATGTCGCAGACGATGAAAGCGAGCATGGTCCCCATGTTGGGGTGGATCATGCCGGATCCCTTGGCAATCCCGGCCATATTAATGGTCTTGCCGTCGATCTCGAACCGCTGGTGGCCTTCTTTGGAAAAGGTGTCGGTCGTGAGGATGGCATTCGCGGTGAGGGACCCGGCCATCTGCCGGTCGGAGAGTTTCTTGATGTTCTCACGGATCCCTTCCACGACCTTTTCTGTGGGGAATTTCCGGCCGATGATGCCGGTCGAGGCCACCTGTACGAGGTCTTTGTCGATATTCAGCAATTCGGCGGTGATGGAGGCCATGGCCTCAGCACCTTGTCGCCCTTGTTTGCCGGTACAGGCATTGGCATTGCCGGAATTGATGACGATGCATTGCGCCTTGCCCGAAGTGATGATCTCTTTGGCCCTTTTCACCGGTTCCGCTATCACCAGGTTCTGGGTGAAAACGCCGGAGGCGTTGGCCGGCACTTCCGAGAAGATGATCGCCAGGTCCCTGCGTTTGGTCTTGACTCCGGTATGCGCGCCCCAGCACTTGATGCCTTTGACGCTGACCAGATTGTTTACCATCGGATTTGCCATAGCAGCCGAAATATCGGATTTTTCAGGGAACCATCGGTAATTGCTGCAGGCCTTCTGTTTCTGTAAGGCCGAACATCAGGTTCATGTTCTGCACGGCCTGTCCGGCAGCTCCCTTCACGAGGTTGTCGATCACGGCGATCGTGATGACGCGGTTCGTGCGGTTATCGTACGTAGCGTAGATGTTGCAGTAATTGGAGCCGGTTACATCTTTGAGTTGGGGGGGGGTATCCACTACCCGTACGAATGGTTGGTCTCCGTAGTACTGCTCGTAGATCTCCTGCAATTCCTTGTCGTTAAGGTCCATCTTCGGGGTACTGTAGGAGGTGGTGAGGATCCCACGGTCCACTGGCAACAGGTGAGGCGTGAAGAGTACCTGGGTGTCATGGTCCGAAAAGCGGAGCAGGGCATTCTCGATCTCGGGTGTATGGCGGTGTCGTTTCAACCCGTACACAGAGAAATTATCGTTCACATTGGGGAAATGGGTGTTCGGCTTGGCCTTGATGCCGGCTCCGGTCACTCCTGATTTAGCATCCACCACGATTCCTTTGGAAGCGATGGCATTGCTCTTGATGAGCGGGGCGAGGGGTAGGATGGAGGCAGTGGGGTAACATCCTGGATTCCCGACCAGCTTCGCTTCTTTGACAGCTTTCCCGAACAGTTCGGGTAGTCCGTAAACGGCCGTATCCAGTCCCTTAGGGAAAACGTGTTCCTTCCCATACCAATCCACATAGACGTCCTTGTCGTCCAGCCGAAAGTCCCCGCTCAGGTCGATGATCCGGAAAGGTTTGTCGTGGTTCTTCTTGACGAAGTCCATGGAAACCTTGTGGGGAAGCCCGAGGAAGACCACATCCAGCTCGTGTTGATCGAGGTCCTCGATGCTTTCCAGTTGCATGTTGAAAAGCCCCCGGAATTGTGGATGGATCTCGGTGATGTTCTTGCCTTTAGAACTTTCCGAGGTGATCGTCTCCACGGACACGTCGGGGTGGAGGTACAGCAGGCGCAGCAGTTCCATGCCGGTATAGCCGGTGGCGCCGATGATGGCTGCTTTGATGGTGGTATTGCTCATGGTTGATATTCAGTTAGGTAGTTAGGTAGCGAGATAGCGAGATAGTGAGGTAGGACATATTCTTCTACCTCACTACCAGACTATCCAACTTTTTATGCTTTTCGAGCTCCTTCCAGTAGTACCTCGACCACACGGTCGAGGTCTTCTTCTTCGATGACGAGGGGTGGGACGAGCCGGACCACATTGTCGGCCGTGACGTTCCCCAGCACTCCATTCTCGATCATGTGTTTCAGGACAGATCGGGCCTGCTCCGCTTCTGCCATTTCCACGCCGATCATCAGGCCTCGTCCGCGGATGTCTTTGATGGTCGGCAGATTCTCGGCTTCTTTTCGAATCTGTTCCATCACCTTGTTGCCAAGGGTAGCGGCTCTTTTGGCCAACCCTTCGTCCAGGACGGCATCTATGGTGGCATTGGCGGCTGCCGAGGCCAGGGGGTTGCCCCCAAAGGTGCTGCCGTGTTTGCCGTAAGTGATGGCGTCGGCCACCTTCTGGGAACAAAGGGTGGCTCCGATAGGTACACCACCGCCAAGGGCTTTGGCCAGGCAGAGGATATCGGGCTGGACCCCGGACTCCTCGAAGGCAAAGAAAGTCCCCGTTCTGCCTATGCCACACTGGATCTCGTCGAAGATCAATAGTACGTTCTCTTCATCACAGATCTTGCGCACTTCTTTCA
>CAZAYA010000210.1:0-3466 GCA_964489175.1 uncultured Flavobacteriales bacterium
CCGTCGTGCAGACGCATGCGGGGACCGTACGTATTGAAGATCCGAACGATGGCCGTACTCACCCCGTGATAGGTATGATAGGCCATGGTGATGGCTTCGAGGAAGCGTTTGGCCTCATCATAAACGCCTCGTGGACCGATGGGGTTCACATTGCCCCAGTAGTCCTCATTTTGGGGGTGGATGAGCGGGTCGCCGTATACTTCCGAAGTGGAAGCGACGAGGATGCGCGAGTTCTTGGCCTTGGCCAGTCCGAGCAAGTTATGCGTACCCAGTGAGCTGACCTTGAGGGTCTGGATCGGCATCTTCAGGTAATCGATCGGGCTGGCGGGTGAGGCGAAATGAAGGATGTAGTCGAGTTCTCCCGGCACGTGAACGAACTTGGTAACATCATGGTGGAAGAATTCGAAATGCTTTTCCTTGAAAAGGTGCTCAATGTTCTCGAGGTCGCCCGTGATCAGATTGTCCATGCCGATCACGTAGTACCCTTCGGCCAGAAAACGGTCCGCCAGATGGGACCCCAGGAATCCGGCAGCACCGGTAATGAGCACTCTTTTCATACCGCTTCGGGTGTTTTGCGGCCGGGACGGCCAATACTGAAATAGCGGAACCCAGCTTCTTTCATTTCCTCGGGATCGTACAAGTTCCGCCCGTCGAAGATCAGGGGTTCTTTGAGCAAAGATCGTACTTTTTCAAGGTCCGGGGCCCGGAATACGGACCACTCGGTAGCGATGAGCAAAGCATCCGCCCCTTCGAGTGCTTCATAGGGCTCGTTGGCATAGGCGATCTTATCCTCCACCTGGCTGCGGACATTGTCCATGGCCTCCGGATCGAAAGCTTTCACAGTAGCCCCCTCTTCCAGCAGCCTATCGATCATGTATAGCGAAGGCGCTTCGCGAATATCGTCGGTCTCGGGCTTGAAGGCAAGGCCCCAGAGGGCGAAGTGTTTGCCTTTGATAGCACCGAAATGTTCTTTCACCATATGGACCAGCTTGGTCTTCTGGTCCTCGTTCACCTGCATCACGGAACCAATAATGGACAGGTCATAACCGTGTTCCTTGCCGATCTTGGAAAGGGCTTTGACATCCTTGGGAAAGCAACTCCCGCCATAACCGATCCCGGGAAAGAGAAATCGCTTCCCGATCCTCGAATCGGAACCCATGCCCATGCGGACATCGTCCACATCAGCCCCCACCTTCTCGCACAGGTTCGCCATCTCGTTCATGAAAGTGATCTTGGTGGCGAGGAAAGCGTTGGCGGCATATTTGGTCATCTCCGCAGATCGTTCGTCCATGAACATGATGGGATTGCCCTGGCGGACGAACGGCTTGTAAAGGTCATCCATCAGCTCCCGGGCACGGTCAGAGGAAGTACCGATGATCACCCGTTCGGGTTTCATGAAATCCTCAACGGCAAAGCCTTCCCGCAGGAATTCCGGGTTGGATATCACATCAAAATCCGCCTGGGCCTCCTTGGCAATATGTTCGCGGACCTTGTCAGCCGTACCCACCGGCACGGTGCTCTTGTCGATGATCACCTTGTACTCATCCATTAGCGGACCGAGCTTGTCGGCCACATCGAGGACGTAGGACAGGTCAGCGGAACCATCATCGCCCTGAGGTGTAGGAAGCGCCAGGAAAATAACCTGGCTTTGCTTCACGGCCTCTTCCAGAGAGGTGGTGAAAGACAAGCGGTTCTGGCGGATGTTGCGTTCGAAGATCACATTGAGGTGCGGTTCGTAGATGGGCACCTCACCGTTCTTCATCCGCTCCACCTTGTCTTCGTCCACATCCACACAGATCACCTGGTTCCCGGTGTCGGCAAAGCACGTTCCGGTCACCAGTCCCACGTAACCCGTTCCGATCACTGCAATGTTCATGAGAGGTAGGCTTTCAGGGCTTTGATGATCGTATGGGTCTGTTCTTCGGTCAGTTCTGTGTGCATCGGCAACGACAACACCTTTTGACAAAGCGTTTCGGTAACAGGCAGGCTCCCTTCCGGATAGCGGTCATCGCGGTAGGCCTTCTGCAGATGCAACGGAACCGGATAATAGACCATGGAAGGAATGCCTTGCTGGGCCAAATGTTCTTTCAGATCGTCACGATCAACGCCTTCCAGTTGCAAGGTGTACTGGTGGAAAACGTGGGAAGACCGCTCATGGCGAGCCGGGACCTTTACCTGTTCCAGTCCGGCCAGGGCTTGGTCATATGCATCTGCCGCCTCCTGCCGGGCCCGGTTGTACTGGTCGAGCCGCTTCAGCTTGATGCGCAGGATCGCTGCCTGAAGGGTATCAAGGCGGGAATTGACACCGATGCGATCGTGATGATACTTTTCTCCCTGTCCGTGGTTCGTGATGGAGCGAAGCTTGTCCGCCAGGACCTCGTCGTTGGTGGCAATAGCGCCGCCATCACCATAACACCCCAGGTTCTTACTGGGAAAGAAGGACGTACACCCTGCATGACCAATGGTTCCGGCCCTGGCAGTGGTGCCGTCGGAAAAAGTATATTCCGCCCCGATGGCCTGAGCCGTATCCTCGATAACGTAAAGGTCATGTTCCCGGGCAATGCTCATGATGGTTTCCATATCCGCACACTGCCCAAAAAGATGCACCGGAACGATAGCCTTGGTCTGTGGCGTGATGGCCTTGCGGATAGCTTCGGGATCGATGTTGAAGGTCTCGGGATCGGCGTCCACGAGGATCGGCTTCAATCCCAGCAAAGCGATCACTTCAGCGGTGGCAACATAGGTGAAACTGGCGGTGATCACCTCATCACCCGGCTGGAGGCCCAACCCCATCATGGCGATCTGCAGGGCATCGGTCCCGTTCCCGCAGGGGATCACATGACCCGCACCGAGGTAGCTGGCCAATTCAGCAGCAAAATCCTTGACCTCAGGACCGTTAATATACTTGGAAGAGCGAACGACGTCCAGTACTGCCTTGTCGACTTCTTCCTGAATGCCCTCGTACTGCCCCAGCAGGTCGACCATTTGCATTCGTTTCATGGATAAGGGATTGTCATTGGGTCCGGGGGGTGCTAATATAGTTATTTGGGAGGAGGCTTCATTGGTTCAGGAGAGGTTTGTTGCCGGAGGGGATGGGGGTATGGGTTTTGGGAACGGAGCCAGTAGCCAATGGCCACTAGCCACTAGTTGACCTGAACCGTCCTAAATAGCCTTGACCATTTTTTCGGTGGTCATTTTGATTTCACTTTTTTTCCTGGTCGATCTCTTGAACCTTCTGGCGGCGAAATCCTTCACTGAAATAGCGCCTCTTTCTTTCTTCGAAATTAAGGTCTTGAAAAGAGCTTCGATCTGCCATAGTGACTGTTCTTGAGTTCTACATTAAGACCCAAAAACGGTCAAGATATGTTAGGACGCTACAACCCATGACCATACCTGAAAAAATTCCACTCTTGTATCGGTAGGTTCTATATTCGGTATCGGGGCGGTAACCCGAAAGGCTGACACC
>CAZAYA010000211.1:0-3463 GCA_964489175.1 uncultured Flavobacteriales bacterium
AACCTGGAACGTTTTCTTCCGGCCGTCCTTGAACAGGACCATCCGGACTTTGAAGTGGTCGTGATAGACGACTGGTCGGATGACGATACCCCCACCATCCTCGCCGAACTTCAAAAAGAACACCCCCATCTGAGGGTGGTGAAAAGGGATGCTACCCTCCACTACCGGGGAAAAAAAGCTGCGCTGACCACCGGTGTCCGGGAAGCCTCCCACGATGCCATCCTCGTCACCGACGCGGACTGCTATCCGGCTTCTCCATCCTGGGCCCGGGCAATGACCGCCCCGCTGAACGATGGAGTAAAGATCGTCCTGGGACATGCTCCTTATGAAAAAAGGCCGGGATGGCTCAACCGGCTGATCCGCTTCGAGACCTTCTACACGGCCCTGCAATACTGTTCCTTTGCGCTGGCAGGCATTCCCTACATGGGGGTAGGCCGGAACATGGCTTTTTCCCGGTCGCTTTTCCTTGAAACGACTCCTTACCGCAACAATGCCTCGATCGCTTCCGGGGACGATGACCTGTTCGTAGGGAAGGCTGCCAACAAGAAGAACACCCGGGTTGTTCTGAAACCATCAGCCCGCACTTACTCGATCCCCCCGGTCTCTTTCAGCGAATGGTCCGCCCAAAAACGGCGACACCTTTCCGCCGCCCCCCGTTACCGGCCTTTCCACAAAAGTTTGCTCGGCACTCTGCACCTAAGTACAATACTCTTCTATGCCACCGTTCTCCCCCTTCTCTTCTGGGCAGGCCCCTTCCCCAATGTCGTATGGGTCATCTTCCTGGCGCGTGTATCATTGCAAATTATTACCTTTAAGCTCGGGAATAAGTATCTGGATGGAAGAGACCTCCTGACCTTCACCCCGTTGCTGGAGATCGTTTTCCTCCTGTCCCATTCCTGGTTCCTTTTTACACCGGGCCGCTCAAACCCCGATCAATGGAAGAAGGCAAACACTTATCCGAAAAGGCGCAATACGACCACAAGCTTGTAAAACAAGCTGTTGAAGACGGAGACCAGCGGGCCTACGCCGAGTTGATGGGGCGTTACCGGGATTCTATCTATTACATGCTCCTGAAGATGGTCAACAACCGGGATGATGCCGATGACCTGACCATCGAAGCCTTTGGTAAGGCTTTCAAGCGACTGCACCAGTACACGCCGGATTATGCCTTCAGCACCTGGCTGTTCAAGATCGCTTCCAACAACTGCATCGATTTCATCCGGAAGAAGAAAAAGAACCTTTATTCCATCGACAGCAAGCCGGAGAACGAGGACGGCGAAGAGATCAACATCGACATCAAAGCCACTTCCCCGGATCCCGCAGAAAGGGTAATGAAAGACCAGAAAGTGGAGATCATGCGTGAAGTGGTAAGCAAACTCAAGCCCAAGTACAAGCGCCTGGTGGAACTCCGCTACTTCAAGGAATACTCCTACGAGGAGATCGCCGAGGAGCTGGATATTCCCCTCGGAACGGTCAAGGCCCAACTTTACCGGGCTCGCGAGGTCCTTTTCTCCATCATGAAGAATAACAGGGACCACCTCTGACATGGACCCTCTCCGAGCGATCACCACTTACTTTCCTGACCTTTCCCCGCAGCAAGAGCAACAACTCCGGCAACTCGGTGAGCTATATCCGGAATGGAACGAAAAGATCAACGTCATCAGTCGGAAGGACATCGACCATCTGTATGAACGACATGTCCTGCACTCCCTGGGCATCGCCAGGTTCATCACCATCGAACCCGGGATGAAAGTGCTGGACATCGGTACCGGCGGTGGCTTTCCCGGCATTCCCCTGGCGATCCTTTTCCCGGAAACTTCTTTTCACCTCGTGGATGCCACCCGCAAAAAGGTCGGTGTCGTGCAGGAAGTGGCCAAAGCCCTCGGCCTCCAGAACGTGACCGCCGAACACCAACGCGCCGAAAAAGTCCAGGGCAGCTACGACCTCATCCTCGGAAGGGCTGTCAAGCCTCTGACCGTCTTCCTCGATTGGGTCCGGGACAACATGGATGCAACAACACGGGTGGTCTACCTGAAAGGGGGAGAGGTGAACAAAGAACTGGAGGATCTGCCCTATCCGGCCAAGGTGCATGAATTAAACGAGATCTTCCAGGAGCCTTTCTTCGAGACCAAGAAAGTGGTGGAGGTCGGTCCTAAGTAACCTCGAACTGAAGGCGGCTCAGGCTCCGGTAAAGCCCTTCTTCCTGTTCCATCAATTCCTGATGGGTCCCCGATTCCCGGATCTCACCTTTGTCCAACACAATGATCCGGTCGGCGTTGCGGACGGTGGACAAACGGTGAGCGATCACAAAAGAAGTGCGCCCCTTCATCAACCTTTCGATGGCTTCCTGCACCAACTTTTCCGATACCGAATCCAGGGAACTGGTGGCTTCGTCAAGGATCAGGATGGCCGGGTCCCTAAGGATGGCCCGGGCAATGGCGATCCTTTGCCGCTGTCCGCCTGACAGTTTAATGCCCCGTTCTCCTACGACCGTATCATAGCCATCGGATAATTCTGCAATGAACTGATCGGCATTGGCCTTTTCCGCAGCAGCTCTGATCGCTTCTTCCCCTGCATCCGGACGCCCATAAGCAATGTTCTCCCGAACCGTTCCTCCGAACAACAACACATCCTGCGGGACCACGGCCATTTGCGCACGCAATTCGCGGAGGTCGTATTCGGATGAAGGCTTTCCGTCGATCAAGACCCGCCCCTGGGTAGGGTCATAAAAGCGCAGCAGTAGCGAAACAATGGTGGATTTTCCTGCTCCTGAAGGACCCACGATGGCAACCTGCTCTCCACTGTTCACTTCCAGGTCGATGCTTTTCAACACATCTTCCTTACTGCTGGGATATTGGAAATGAACTTGCTCAAATCGCACTTCTCCACGGATCCTGTTCTTCACCTCCACAGGTCCATGGATGCTGAGTTCTTCCGTATCCTCTTCGAGGATCTCCATCAGGTCTTCTGTGGCCCCCACGGCCTTCTGAACCTTTCCGAACTGATCGGCCATTCCCCCGAAAGAAGCACCTACGAAAACAGAATACAGGATGAAGGAAAAAAGATCTCCGACAGAGATCTCACCGGCTTGTTGCAGGCGCATGCCGTACCAGATCACGACCACGATAGCGCCGAAGAGCGCGAAAATGATGAAGGACGAGAACGCTGCCCGCCAAACGGCCCCTTTCATGGCGATGCGTCGTACTTCATTGGTGGTCTTCCGGTACCGACTGGTCTCAAAGAATTCGTTGGCAAAAGCCTTCACATTACTGATCCCGGCCAACGTTTCCTCCACGATAGTGTTGGAGTTGGCCACTTCCCCCTGGGTCCTTTTGGACAACTTTTTGATAAAGCGCCCGAATCCCACACCGACCAGTACCATCACGGGCAGTGTGGCCAGCATGACGAGGGTGAGCTGGGCAGAATAGACGGTCAGTAAAGCGATACCGACCAGAATGATGAG
>CAZAYA010000212.1:0-3459 GCA_964489175.1 uncultured Flavobacteriales bacterium
TCGCGAAGAGGACCCACCAAAGGACTTTGCCCTTATTACAGAAGCTATCAGGGATGAAGGAACGAGTTACCACTACATCCCTGCAGGTGAACCTTCCCACATCCCGGACCATCTTTTGAAGACCCTGGATCAACAAGACCCCCTCTGGTTCCCGGCCAAGAGCTGGACAACGGATGCGCCATACAGGGAAACCCCATCAGTACTGAAAAGCATGAGATTCGAAGGAGCAAGTTGTGTGGAAATGGAAGCCGCTGCACTCTATGCTTTTGCAAAAGCAAAGGGGCATGATGTGCTTTGTTTCGCTCATCTTACCAATACAATGGCCCAGAAAGAAGGGGATTTCGAAAAAGGGGAAGCATTCGGGAGCATCAATGTGCTCCGGTTGCTCAACGAATTGATCATAGAACTCGACAAAAGTCCAGCACCATGAAAGAACAAAACCTTCAGGAACATTGGGAACGCATATACCATGAAAAAAGTCCTCAGGATGTCAGTTGGACCCAGGAAAGACCCGAAGGGTCCCTGCACTTCATCCATGAGGTCGATCCTCCGAAGGATGCCAGGATCATCGATGTTGGAGGAGGAGATAGCAAATTAGTGGATCACTTGCTCGATGAGGGGTATGAGAACCTGTCGGTACTCGACCTTTCCCATAAAGCTCTGGAAAAGGCCAGGGTCCGGCTGGGAGACGATGCAGACAAAGTTGAATGGATCGCCTCGGATGTTCTGGCCTTTCATCCCCGGGACCCTTTCTACCTCTGGCACGACCGGGCTACTTTTCATTTCCTCACGAATCCCGGAAAAGTAGCACAGTATGTGGCGTTGGTCCGTAAGGCCGTGAGTAATTACATGTTGATCGGGACCTTTTCGGATCGGGGGCCGGAAAAGTGCAGTGGATTACCCGTTCAACGATACGATGAAAAAAGGATCGAAGCCGTGTTCGAACAGGATCTCCAAATGATCAGAACATGGCGGGAAGATCATATCACGCCGGATGGCAAGTCACAGAATTTCCTTTTTGCCGGGTTTCGCAAGAAGCGCTCTTCCTGATAGGAACACCCCCGAGAAGGATATATTCTCTTTAAAGCTTTGAGGAGACCACGAAGTTCCGGAGGGCAGCTGTTTGATGAACCGATACTTTTCCATGGACCCACTGATCAAAGGGTGTAGCTGCAATGGTCCTTATTGGTGATGAAGGCGATCTTATAGCACGAAAAGAGGGGGTCAATATTTCCACCGGTTGGCCAGGGCCACCAACGACAACATAACAGGCACTTCGACCAGAACACCTACGACGGTTACCAGAGCAGCCGGAGAATTCAAGCCGAAAAGGGCGATCGCTACCGCTACGGCCAGTTCGAAAAAATTGCTGGCACCGATCATCGATGCCGGGGCACAGGTAGTATGGGGAAGTTTTAATTTTTTGCCTCCGAACCAGGCCAGGAAAAAAATGAAATAGGTTTGAATGACCAACGGCACAGCAGCAAGCAAAATGATGAAGGGGTCATTCAGGATATTTTGCCCCTGAAAGGCAAATAGCAGTACCAGCGTGACCAAAAGGGCTGCGATGCTCAATGGCTTAAGCCTTGGTAAGAACTCACTTTTGAACCAGGCCTCGCCACGGCGTCTTATCAATACCTTTTGAGTGATCATCCCCGCGATCAGCGGGACGACCACAAAAATGACAACGCTGGTGATCAACGTTGCATACGGTATGGTGATCTTGGTGATCCCAAGCAATAAACCCACGATCGGCACGAAAGCGATCAATATAATAAGGTCATTAACGGAGACCTGTACCAGTGTGTAATTAGGGTCTCCATCGGTAAGGTAGCTCCACACGAAAACCATGGCAGTACAAGGAGCAGCGCCCAGAATGATGGCCCCGGCAATGTATTCTCCCGCAAGAGCCGGGTCGATCCAGGCTGCATAGATCCTGGCGAAAAAGATCCAGGCAAAAAAGGCCATGGAAAAAGGTTTTATCGCCCAGTTGATGATGACGGTCCATATGACCCCCCGCGGCTTTTTACCCACCTGTTTAATGCTGCTGAGATCGATCTGAAGCATCATGGGATAGATCATCAACCAGACCAAAACAGCTATGGGAATGTTCACACGGGCGAATTCCAGGTTGCTGATGACCGCTATCGAATCGCCTAATAGATGACCAAGGCCTATGCCGGCAAGGATCCCCAGGGCGACCCAGATCGTCAAATATTTCTCGAAAAAACCGATCCGTTTTTGTTGATGCGTCATTTAAACCCTGATCTTTTCAAACACATAAAACATTTCCGTAGCGATCTGCCGGCTGCATTCGTCATATTTTCCAGCTTCCTGTGGCGTACCGTCAAATGCTTTCGGGTCTTCATAGTTCAACGCAATGCGCTTTTCTGCACCAGGAATGAAAGGACAATCCTCATCCGCATCGGAGCAGGTCATCACTGCGACAAGATCCTTCGTGGGGTTGGCAGGATCATTAAAAAGCTTGGAGTAACATTTCACCGGAGCTGCTTCTTCTGAATACCTGACCGTGTAAAGGGGGTTCTCCTCCCCCTCTTTTTCGATCCTGAAGCCGGTCCTTTCCAGTGAAGCCACCGTTCGGGGGTCGCACGCCGTTACTTCCACACCCCCGGAATAGCTATTCACTTCCACCCCGTAATATGCTGCAGCCGTCTGGCCCCATACCTGGGCAAACTGGCTTCGTCTGGAGTTGTGGGTACAAATGAAGTTGAGGTTCACCTGCTCTACGTTGTTCCGCTTTTCACGAAAATGCTCGATCAGGTTTTGGAGTATGACTTTTCGATCTTCGGGAACAACATCTAATTGTAGTGTCCCTACAAATTGTCCTATTTCTGGCAATAAGCTTATCATTTGCTCCGACATGGTCTGCATTTATCGGTCGGAAGCCCGGAGTTGCTCCCAACTTCCTTCTTTCATCTTCCGCCCCCTCAACAACAACCCTCTTCCGACTTATACTCATCGAAGAGCTGGTTCAGCAGGCTTTTGACCTCATTCCAGCGAACGGGATCGATGCAGTAGTTCACCGAAGTCCCTTCGATGGTTCCCTGGATGAGCCCCACTTCTTTCAGCTCACGAAGGTGCTGGCTGATGGTGGCCTGCGCCAGGCCCAGTTCCTCTACCAGATTACTGTTGATGCAAGCATCGACCCTGGCCAGGTGTTGTACGATGGCGATCCGCGCGGGATGAGCCAGGACCTTGGCTACCTGAGCCAGTTCGTTCTGTTGTTCCGTGAAAAGATCTGATCGGGTAACACCCATGGCTTAGTTGTTTAATTGCAATATTACGATAAATTAGTTCAACGACCCCATGGAAAATACACAAAGGGATGACTTTCCCAACAACTTTATTGATATACCTCACTCAGCAGGGAGTATGGAAGTCTTTATTCTCCACCTGTTCCCACTGAGGAATTGAAGACTACTACATTCCAACTTCCCC
>CAZAYA010000213.1:0-3458 GCA_964489175.1 uncultured Flavobacteriales bacterium
GCAGCATACCCGGAAGGCCCACCTCCTATAACACACAGATCAAAACTTTTCATGGCTTCCTGGGAAGTTAACAGGGTGAAAAATAAGAACAAAAGCGGAAAGAGGGATACCGAAAGGCGGGTACAGGATGTTGATGACAGGAACTCCCCTGGCTGGTCGTTTTTTCGATCCTCCACAAGAGAAGCGTCGTAACTTTGCCAATACCATGGCACCTTCTTTTCATCCGGAAAAGGAATTGCAGCGAGCCCGAACGGAGTACAAAAGCTTCCGGAAATTCCTGCGCAAGCTGCATCGGCATCCTCCCAGGGACCTGGATGGACAGGTTCACCAGCTCCATGATGAGGCTTTTGAAAGGGTTGATTGTCTGGCGTGTGCTAATTGTTGCAAAACCACCAGTCCTGTTTTCCTGGAAAAGGATGTTGAACGCCTGGCCGGAACGTTGGGCATTCGTCCTTCTGTGTTTGCTGAACGGTACCTCACCGTGGATGAGGATGGAGACCATGTCCTGAAAAGTACGCCTTGTCCTTTCCTTCAGGAGGACAATACCTGCTCAGTTTATGAGGACCGTCCCCGGGCTTGTCGCGATTTTCCGCACACGGACCGGAGAAAGATCCGGCAGACCCTGGGAGGGGTGATGGAAAAGAATGCGCTCATCTGCCCGGCCGTGTTCGAGATCGTGGAGAAGATGAAAAAGCGTTATTCGGGCTGAGGCAGCGTGGGAAGCTTGTTTATATTTGATGCTGCTGCCATGAAGATCCTCTTCCTTTACACCGAACTGGCCCAGTACTTTCTGTCTTCCGTCAGGCATTTGGTCGAAAAGAAGAACGTTGAGGTCCATATCATTCGTTGGCCTGTTAATCAGGAAGCTCCTTTTCGTCTTGCTTCCATGGAAAAGGTCACTTTGTATGATCGTAATGATATGAATGACAGGGAGATGAAGGAAAGGGTCAGGGAGTTGAAGCCTGACATGATCCTTGCTTCCGGCTGGATCGATAAAGGTTATCTGGCCATTTGTCACCAGTTCTACGGTAGCATTCCTACGGTCCTCATCCTGGATAATCAATGGCGGGGTACCTGGAAACAATACCTGGCCATTTTGGGGAGCCGCTTCAGGTTGCTTAACCGTTTTTCTCATGCCTGGGTGCCCGGAGCGCCCCAGAAGACCTATGCCCGGAAGCTCGGCTTCCCTGATGAGAACATCCGGACCGGGTTTTATTGTGCTGACATCTCCTCTTTTTATCAATGTTTTGAACGGTTTTCCCTGGAGAAAAAAACGCATTTCCCACACCGTTTCCTGTATGTGGGGCGCTATGTCCGGCACAAAGGCATCTTCGATATGTGGGAAGCTTTTCTCGAGCTGAAGGAGGAAACGGCGAACGACTGGGAACTGTGGTGCCTGGGCACCGGTGACCAGTACGAGCAACGAATGGAAGGGGAGGGTATCAGGCATTTCGGATTCGTTCAGCCCTCTGAGATGGAAGAATTCATTCGGAAGACCGGTGTGTTCCTGTTCCCCAGTAATTTCGAACCCTGGGGTGTAGCGGTCCATGAATTCGCTTCCGCTGGCTTTCCACTCTTGTGTAGTGACGTTGTGGGAGCTGCAACACGTTTCCTGGAAGATGGGAAGAATGGTTATTTGTTCCGGTCCGGGGATAAGGCTTCTCTGAAGGCTGCGATGCAAAAGATCATGACTGTTCCGGACGAAGAGTGTTACCGAATGGGAGAACACAGTGCTTCATTGGCCATGGAACTGACACCTGACCGGTGGACGGAGACATTGCTATCCTTCTTTCAAGAACATCAGTCTGCCTGAGCCTATGTGCGGTATCAATGGCATTATCGGCACGGCTTCCCTGAACGAACCGGAAAAGGTCATCAACACGATGAACCAGTGCCTGGCGCACCGGGGGCCGGATGATAAGGGAGTATTCCTGGAAGAGCCGGTTGTTTTGGGGCATCAGCGACTTTCTATCATCGATCCTTCTTCCGATGGCCATCAGCCCATGCAAAGTTCAGATGGCCGTTATGTGCTGGTCTACAACGGGGAGTTGTACAATTACCGCTCCCTCAAAGAAGAGCTTCAGGACTACCCTTTTTGCACCCGGACCGACTCGGAAGTGGTGCTGGCAGCCTTCATGACCTGGGGAAGCCGGTGTGTATACCGGTTCAATGGCATGTTCGCTTTTGCTGTGTACGACAGGCAGAAGAGGGAAGTGTTCCTGGCCCGGGACCGGCTGGGCATCAAACCGCTCTATTATTATCATGGCGACCGGCAATTCCTGTTCTCCTCAGAACTTCGTCCGCTTTTGCAGTCAGGGTCGGTTCCCCGGGAGTTGGATAAGGAAAGCCTTACGGACTACCTCCGTTATCAGACCGTTCATGCCCCTCATACCCTGGTGCAGGAGGTGAAAATGCTCATGCCCGGCCATTTGATGACCGTTACCGAAGAGGATGTATCCATCCGGGAGTATTGGAACATGAACCGCGATCTCAGTGAAGCGGCCAGAGGAAAGCCTTATGAAGAAGTGTGCAGCACCATCCGGGAAAAGATCCATGCTTCTGTGGAACGGCGAATGATGGCTGATGTACCCTATGGGGCATTCTTATCCGGAGGCATCGATTCGGGGATCGTGACCAGTGTGATGAGCGAGGTGGCAGTGGGGAAAGTGAACACCTTTTCGGTCACCTTCACTGATGAGGCATACAGTGAAGCTCCTTACGCCAGAAAGGTGGTGGAGAAATTCGGAACGGACCATCATGAGATCCGGCTGGAACCACAGGACCTCCTCGACCTCCTGCCGGATGCTTTGCAGGCCATGGACCATCCCAGTGCGGATGGCCCTAACACGTACGTTGTTTCAAGAGCGACCCGGAAGCAAGGCATTTCCATGGCATTGTCCGGCTTAGGGGGAGACGAGCTTTTTGCTGGCTATCCCATCTTTCGGCAGATGGCGGAATTGGAAGAACGGCAGTGGGTCATGAGCTTTCCCAAGGATATTCGAAGGTTCGTTGGAAAATTGTGGAAACGGTTCCGCCCTTCCGTAGCTTCGGATAAGCGGGAAGCTTTGTTGGCGCTGGACTATTGGTATCTGGAATATGTCTATCCGCTGTCCCGGCAAGCCTTTCTTGATGACCGGGTCCGGCAATTGACGGGGCAGAACACCCTCCCAACTAACCGGGTGTTCCGGATCTTGCAGGAAGGGATCGGTCCCGGACAGCCGGGAGAGCGATTGCCAGGCCTCAGCAAGATCTCCTGGGCGGAGGTCAGTACTTACCTGCAGAATATATTGCTTCGGGACACGGATCAGATGAGCATGGCCCATGCCCTGGAAGTAAGGGTGCCCTTCCTCGACCATGAGCTGGTAGAGTATGTAGCGGGTGTCCCTGATGCTATGAAATATCCTCACACGCCCAAGAAACTTTTGATAGATGCCATGGAAGGAGCCTTGCCGAAAGAA
>CAZAYA010000214.1:0-3393 GCA_964489175.1 uncultured Flavobacteriales bacterium
TATGAAAGGGAGAACTTCATCTTTCACTCCACCCTGCAGGATATCAGGTTCTGGGGGGATACAGACACAAGAGATGCCAGCGGTAAAGCCCAGTTCTACGAATTCTACGTAGAACCTCTGCTCAGTGAGCGATGGTCGGTCCGCGTGGGCCGCCAGCGCATCAAATACGATGACCAGCGCCTGTTCGCTGAGAACAACTGGCGCCAGGCTGGAGGGCAGCATGATGCTGTAAGGTTGAAATATCGGGGAAACAAACTGGAAGGAGACCTGATAGGTGCATTCAACCAGGCTGGAGGAAATTATTTCGGAACCCCGTACCATGTCCCCTGGGATACATACCGAACCCTGATCGCCAATTTCCTGCAATACCAGGCCGGGGAGTATATCACCCTCACAGGGGTCAATTTCGCCGATGAATATACAGCGGCGAACGGAACTACGGGGCACTGGAAAGCCACGAACGGAGGTCGTGTAACCTTTGACAAAGGTAGCCTCTACCTTACCTTCTCAGGCTACTACCAATGGGGAACGATAGAGACCGGCAAAACCCACGAAGCCCATTACCTGCAACCCGAGGTAAAATGGGACCCTTCTGGAAATTATTCGGTTCGTTTGGGCGGAGAATTGCTGAGTGGCGATGATGACCCCACCGATGACCTATCCTCTTCTTTCCTGGCCCAATATGGAGCATTCCACCGCCACAACGGACGCATGGACTATACGCACAAAACCGTGAGGACTTATGAACACGAAGGTGTCCTGAATCCCTACCTGATCCAGGACCTTCGCCTGGGGAAAAAGAAGAATTTCCGGATCACCTGGGAAAGCCATTTGCTGGGGACGCAGCCGGCTCTTGAGGTAACGAACAACAGCGGTGAATTGCAAACCCTGGACCAATTCTATGCTTGGGAGAACGATCTCCGTTTCCGGTTCAAGGCCAATGACTTCACCAAGATAGAACTGGCCTATATGTTCCTAACGGCCACGTCCGGGGAAACGATCGGACAACTACGGGCCGGTCGGACAGGAGACCCCGGCAACCTGGCACAATTCGCTTACCTGAGCATTTCCTGGACACCCCATTTGTTCAGCTGGAAAAACCATTGAACTGGAAAAGGGCCAACCTCCTCATTTTTCAATACTAAAAAACCCCTTGCCATACTGAATGGAAGGGGGGGCGAATACCGCTAAAAGAAATGCTTGTGACCTCGGGAGGACTCGAACCCCCAACCTACAGAACCGGAATCTGTTGTTCTATCCAGTTGAACTACGAGGCCAGTATCATAGGGCAAATGTCCGAAAAAAGATCGGAACATTTTTTCCCGGACCCTGGGTTGTGACCGTGGGAGGACTCGAACCTCCAACCGTCTGCTTAGAAGGCAGATGCTCTATCCGGTTGAGCTACACGGCCGGTTCCTCCATCACCGGAACCGGTGAAAGTCGGGGTGGCCGGATTCGAACCAGCGATCTCCACGTCCCAAACGTGGCGCGTTAACCGGACTACGCTACACCCCGTAGCTAATGACTTGCGAATATAAAGAAACCCATGAGATTCCACGCTTCCGAAAAGCTGTGTACCTTTCACCTATTAACTGTATAACCCATGCCGTTCTCTATGAAGGACCGTTACATTCTCTTATTGTTCACGGGGTTATTCCTTTTCCTGCATATGCAGATCAATGCACAGGACAAGACTTTTATCGCTTCCTCTCTGCAAGAAGTATGGCGAACACCTCAGGACTTCAATATCCCGGAATGCGTTCTGTACGACCCAGAGCGTAAGATCGTTTATGTCTCCAACATTTCCGGTAAACCGGGAGAAGAAGATGGGGATGGTTTCATTGCCCGACTCTCCCTCGATGGTACCCTTCAGGAAAAGAAATGGATCACTGGCCTGGATGCCCCCAAAGGGATGGCCCTTCAAGGAGATCGTCTTTTCGTGTCGGACATCGATGAACTGGTGGTCATCGATATTGAAAAGGGGAAGGTGGTCCAAAGGCATGAACACCCCGAAGCCAGGTTCCTGAACGATGTGGTGGTGGACGGTCAGGGAAGGGCCTATGTGTCCGATATGCTCGGCAACAAGATCTATCGCCTGACTGAAGACGATCTCCAGGTATGGTCGGAAGTCCAGTCTCTGACAAAGCCCAATGGCTTATTGCTGGAAGATGGACGGTTGTTGGTGGGGATGAACAATACTCTTGCATCCATAGGCTTGAGCAACAGGGACCTGGAGGTCATGGTCGAGAACACGGGAAGCATCGATGGTCTTCGTGCGTTAGATCAGGGGCAATACCTGATCAGCGATTGGAATGGACGGATCCACCGGGTCGAAGCCGGAAAAGAAAAAGTGAAACTGCTCGATACCACACCGCTTTCCATGAATGCGGCAGATATGGAATACATTCCTGCTACAGGAATGTTGTTGGTCCCTACCTTCAGAGACAACCGGGTGATCGCTTACGAACTGACCCCATAAAAAAGCCCTCCGGTTATACCGGAGGGCTATAAAAGAAAAGGCCTTATTTCTGTTGTTGACCGCTGTTGCCTTTACCTTTTACGATATCGAGTAACTCGACTTCGAAGATCAACATTTGGTTGGAGCCGATCCCTGGTCTGCCTTGTTCACCATAAGCCAGATCTGAAGGGATCCATAATTTCCGCTTGCCACCGACCTTCATCATAGGAATGGCTTCCTGCCATCCCTGGATCACCCCTTTGACCGGGAAAGTAGCAGGCTCACCCCGGTCTACGGAACTGTCGAATACTTCTCCATTCAACTTGGTGCCGTGGTAATGCACTTTCACCTTGTCATCGATCGTGGGAGAAGCGCCATCCCCTTCTCGCAACACCTTGTATTGCAAACCGCTTTCTGTCTCCTTCACCCCTTCTTTTGTTGCATTCTCTTTGAGGAATGCTTCAGCTTTTTTCCTGTTCTCTGTCCCTTCCTTTTTCTGTGTTCCCTGAACATAACTGGAGATCAATTGATTCCCCTCCTGTTGAGAGATCTTCGGCTCTTCGCCGTTCATCACCTGACGGACCCCATAGGCCAACAGGTCTGTGTTCAGGGTATCGAATCCTTGCCCTTTCAGGTTGTTTCCAATACTTGCTCCGATGCTGTAGCTTACGGAATCGATCTGGGTCTGAAGGGTGGTATTGCTTGTCCCTTCGCTGGTATTCTTTTGAGCGTTACATCCCAAAAGGAGTACCGCCAGAGAAAGAGAAATGATGGTGGGTACGCGCATGATGATCAGTTTGGTTCGCTGCGAATATAGGGTCTTTTCCATCGTTGCCCCTATCTTTGAAAGGAACTTTACCTGCAGTTCTTCCTTAATTCTACAGCATGAGAAATACCGCTCATCTTGCTCCCGGTGTTGCCGGTACCACTCCCCA
>CAZAYA010000215.1:0-3381 GCA_964489175.1 uncultured Flavobacteriales bacterium
GGAGAGATATGGGGAGGGGAAAAAGGGATCATGCCAAGGGATTTCCAGCAAAAAATAGCAACGGTACGATCCCTGGTCGCTCATGCTATCATCCTCTGGTATGTCTTATGAAGCAATGACCGGGAAGCTCCCATCCAATACAACAGATGGATCAGGGAAAAGCAACAATAAAGCTGCATCACTCCTTTTTCCCGGAACCTGCGGGCCGAGGTCGTCAGGTATTCAGGCAGGACCTTAAAAGGAGCCCTCTGTCGGATCCTCCGGATGATATCAATATCCTCCATCAGTAAAAGTTCCTCATCGAACCCTCCTGTACGATCGAACAAAGGACGGGTAATGAAGAGAGATTGATCCCCTCCCCGGCATATTGTAGGTCCGAAACGAGTGAACCATCCTCCCAGGGTGAGGAGAATATGCGAATGATCGAACCGCAAGCGAAAACAACCTGCTGGTGTTCCGCTCTCCACAGCTTCCCGAATAGAGCGGTCGAAATGCCGGGGTGGCCAACTGTCAGCATGCAGGAAATAAAAGACTTCACCCTTACCGCAAAATGCTCCGGCATTCATTTGAACCGCTCTTCCTTTTCGGCTGGAACCAACCACCCGGGCTCCCTGTTCCTCTGCAAGTATTGCTGTCTTGTCCCCGCTGCTGGCATCCACCACCAAGACCTCCAACCGGGAGGGATCCGCCGCCATCTCCCGGACATGTTCCAATGTCCTTCCGATCAACGCTTCTTCCTCGAAAGTGGGGATGACCACACTGATCCTCATGGTTCACAAAAAGGTATTGCGGGGCATTTGCTCCCGGAGGTCGGCCAGGTCCTCCTCATCATCCAGGTCATTCAGGGTGGTCAAGGTGTGGTAGGTGAGTTCCAGCCGCTGAATATCGATGAGGGTATCCAGGAAGACGTTCTCCGTGCTCCAGGTCTTGTCCCTGAACAAAGGATGGTAGACCTCTTTCATTCCCAACAGGTAATAACCACCATCATGGGCCGGCCCTACGACCACATCATGATCCTCAAGTGCCTGAAAAGCTTCTTCGATGATGGTGTCGGTCAATTCATAGCAGTCCGTTCCGATGATCACCGCTTTGGAGAACCCTTTCCGGAAAGCAAGATCGAAAGCCGTGATCATCTTTTCTCCCAGGTCATCGCCCACCTGCAAATACTTACGGTATTTCCCCGTTTCAAAAACACCTTTTTCTTCCAGGAATTCGGAAAAGAAGACCGCCTTCCCGGCATCCACTTCTCCAGTGATCTGCCGGGTATAAGAAAGTAACCATTGGTAGACCTCCATCGCTTTTTCATTACCGATGGTCTTCGCCAAACGAGTTTTTACCTTACCGGGTGCAGGGTTCTTCGCGAAGATCATCAAGAGACGCTCCTGCTCCGGGGGGCGTTTTTGTATGCCTGACGCGCTCATGGGTTATTCATTGCTCACCTCGAACGATGCCCAAGGGACGAAAAATCATCGTTGTTCGTTCAGGTGCCAGTTGTAATCCAGGTAATCGACCGAAGCATCCCCGGCCACATCGATATCAGTGAAACGGTCGATATAGGAAGGTAACGAGCCGTTTTTCGTAAAGTCATCCTTGTACCACTTGAAGATCCGGGACAGTTCAAGCTGATCGGCAGAAACCTCGTTCCGTTGAGGGTCATTGATGAACCGCCGGGCCTGGGTTTCGAGCTGTTCATCCACTCTTACGGCCTCGTAAGGCTCGTTTAGAAGCACGGGGCAAGAAATGGAAGCACAATTCACGGCGAAATGGATCCGGGGCTCGTCGTAATTCTTGCGCAGGATACGATGCTCGATGTCGTTCAGGGAATACTCCTTTCCTTCAATGGTGATGAATTTGATATCCCAGGGGCTTCCGATGTCCTTGATGCTTTCTACTGGATAATGGCCCAGCACAAGGTCAAGGGTGAAAGCATTATAAGCGTTGATCCAGTAGGCAAGACGTTCCTCACGCGACCAGGAGTCTTTATCGGGATGAGACTGGCGCAGTTTCTCAAGGTAAGCCTCCAGATCACCTCGGTTCTCCTTGAGGCCTTTATAATCGACATATCCCTCATCATTCACAAAGCGTTCCAGGACCTTTTCGAAAAGCTGATGACCAACCGGATCACTGCCGTCAGGACTCTCTTCTTTTATAGCACCACCGCTACAACTTGCAACGGTGAGTGCCAACGCCAGAATAGTACTCGACAAGTTCATCCAGATAGGTTTCATCGTTCAACGGTTTTTAAAGGTACAGGAAGCGTCCCTTCATTTTCGTCAGGAGCCGGACATATCCTTGCCTTCTCCTGAAGCACCTGCTCCTTTCTCTCCCGACAATTGCACAAACCGTGCCGGGACCGGCATCCTGATACCATTTTTGTCCAGGGCTTTTCGAATGTGCCGGATCCCTTCGTGGTGTCCTTCAAAGTACGCCGGGTAATCATCATACTTCACCCAAAACCGAAGTTCGAAAGAAATAGCGAATTCCTTCACCTCCCGGAAAAAGAACTGTACTGGTTCATCCTTGATCAGGTGAGGAATGTTCCTTACTTCTTCCATGATCGCTTTCTCCACCCGATCGAGATCCTCGTTCAATCCCACATGCCCTTGCACATCTACCCGCCTTTTACCATGGTAGGTATAGTGTTTGAACGGATCCTGAAGAACGAGCCGGTTCGGCACCTCCACCTCCTGCCCTTGAGGATTGGTGAGCCGCGTAGCTCGGAGACCTATATGATAAACCTTTCCGAAATGTTTGTGCGTTTCGATGATATCCCCAACATTGATCGGGCTATTGAACGCCATGACCACACCCGAAAGGACGTTCTGAGCTGCATTCTGGAAAGCGAACCCAAGCGCCAAGCCGACGATACCAACCCCGGCCAACAAAGAGGTGACCGTCTTTTCCAATTCAAGGATGTCCAGGGCAACGAACAAGCCCACGACCAGGGTGACCACTGAGATAAGCGAAGAGATCAACCGGTTCACTGCATCGTTGTGGAAGAACCTGGGGAGGATCCTTCGAAGCGATCTTGCCAAAAGGCGCGATAGAATGTAAAATAACAACAGGGCCAGGATAGCCACCACGAAGTTGGGCAGCATCAGAACGAAGGCCTTTGCCCAGCCATTCACCTTGGAAATCGCCAGACCGATCGCGTTATCGAGTCGTTCCATGCGGGGAAAGATAATGAAGATCGATGGGTCCTTATCTTATTGTTTGCGCATTGGGTTCCGGATCTTATCCTTGCATCAGCTTATTACACGCTCTTTTTCAACCACGCCCCGTTTCTGTTCACTTCCTTCCCTCCCTACTTTCAAACCCTGCTCCCGGCATATCGGCCAACATCATGCAAGAACTGAAAAAGGTTCCTCTGGTCCGGGGGTG
>CAZAYA010000216.1:0-3352 GCA_964489175.1 uncultured Flavobacteriales bacterium
AGGTAGTATCCACGAAAAAAACAGCGCGGGCGTCGAACGCCTCCAGAACAGGCAACAAATGCTCCAGCGGGCGGATCATACAATCCGCCATCGTTCCGGAGCGTTCCCCCAGGAACAGTTCATGGTCGAAGGTGAGCAACAGGTCTTTGCGGTCAGCCACGGCGGAGCTTTTGGTTCTCCTGGTCGATGATGTCCCCCAGACTCATCCGTCCTTTAAGCATCCCCCTGCTTTTATTGACAAAGTCCAGCATCCGGCAACGAAAAGGCTCCAGGTCCGACTTCCAGATCACTCCCTCTTTCAACTCTGCACCGAACCTTTTCTTAAATCGTTGTATCCCCTCAGCACGAGTCCCTGAAACATCTGACAGTCGAGCTCCTACAAGGTCATACATTTTCACTCCCCTTTCCACGAACCGTTCGATCGCCCGCCAATGAAGGAGATTCATAGCACCGGTCAGACCGACCGTTTCAGCAGTTCCCCCGTGCAAATAAAATGCTCCAAAGCGGGTAAATGGAACAAAGATCCCTGCTAATGGCTCTCCTGCCTCATCAAAAGCTACTCCACAAAATACCTGTTCATCCCCTAAAGCACCAAAGAAGTCTAAAAACCAGTCCAACGGCTCTGCGTACATGTTGTTCCGGTCCATTGTATCCCGGAACAACTGATAAAAGACCGGTATCATCTCCCGACCATGCTTTACCTGCGCTCCCTTTTTTTGAGCGTTCCTGATCACATTTCTATGCTTTCCATGAAGCCCCTGAAACAATTCTTCGGTCGACCGTCCTTCCAATCCAACCCTGTACGTACCAAAAGGAGCTGAACGGGAACCTTCGGGAGCATTTTGAAAGATGGCGAAATTCGGGGGCTGTATCAACCTGGCGATCTTATTTTCCTCTCTGAGGAAAGCAAGAACATCCTGCAACACTACCTTTTCTTCTTCCTGCTCGAGGAAACTCCCGTTCTCGTTCAATGGAGGATAAAGGAACTGCCCCCAATACATTAAGGGGTTCTTTTTAACCTTCAGGGGCAACCAGACCTTATTACCCTTAACGACGGTCTCCATGACCCTCACAATGCCTTCCCCGCGACGCTCCAAAAACCGAGCATACGCCGAGGAGAATACGAATGGGAATTCCTCCGGCATTCCCGTGAGCTGGTCTGGCATCTTCGTCCCGTACATCATGGATCGTCAGAAGGTTTTTGAGCGATCAACAGATATCCGTTCCTGAACGAACCGTTCTGACCAGGATAAACTTTTCGGTCGTAAGAGCGCACCTCCCGGCCATCAAAACTATGAGCATGATGGAGAATCTTGAAGCGTGTACTTTCACAAACATGCTCCACTTTCCGGGGCGAATATTTGATGTAATTCCGGTTCGGATACCAGGGGTCCCAGGGAGAAACCGCATGGGGATATTGGAGAAAAAGGACCCCTCCAGGAAGAAGGTGATCCCATGCTCTTTGGAAAAACCCTTTTAGCAAAGATGGGCCGATGTATTCCAGCACACTAATGGAAAAGACCAAATGGAACTGTTCTTCCGGGGAGAGTACCTCTAACCCTCCCCGGCGAATATGAGCCTCCGGCACTCGGCTCCGGGCGACCCTGACCATTTCAGGACTGATGTCCAACCCAGAAGTGCGATACTCCTTTTCATACGGCTCCAGGTACAAGCCAGGCCCACACCCCAGGTCGAGCATTCGGTTTCCTGATCTCAGGTATTTGGAAACGACCTCTTCCAAAGCCTCTCGGACCTTCTCCAATGCTTCATCCACGTCCTCACGGTGGGAAAAGCCAGCATTCTCCTGAGGAGAGCGTTCCTCTTTATAATGGAATCCTTCCCAAACCCTTTCGGGCGCACGAACTTTCTTTTCCAGTCCGGTCCAGACCAGGATATTATTGATCAGAATATTGTTCAGAAGGATATTCCGAAGCCTCATAATGCTTTTTTACGAGCTATCAATAAATAAGAATTCTTGTAAGTTCTTTTTGAGTTCGGGATACCACTTGGATAGGGAGACGTATCGTATTTCCCCACTTTTCTCCCATCATAGGCCTGCTCATGGACCATGATATCAAGCTCTTTCCGGACATGTTCTTCTACCTGAGCAGGGCTGAATTGTACATAAGTGAGATCTGGATACCAAAGATCTTTCAGGGACAGGGCATGAGGATAACTTATGAAAAGGATCCCATTGGGGGCCAGGATCTCCGCCGACCTTTCGATAAAAGGCTTGAGTTCGGAGCGACAGAAATATTCAAGTACTCCTACAGAATATACCAAATCGAACTTTCCGGTCCAGGATGTAGCTATTCTAGGATCCAGGAATTCCCCTGTACATAAGATAGCTTCTGGATTTTCCTTCCGAGCCAGTTCGGTCATGGCCGAACTGATATCGATACCCCATTTTTCAAAGCGTTCATCGAAGTCCTTCAGGAACAGCCCCGGTCCACACCCCACATCCAATACGGCTCCTCCTTCTGGAAATTCTTTTTCCCGAACCTCTCCTAATCTATCATGGAGGTGTCCGAAAACCTCTTTCATCTCAGGATGCTGAGAATACCCAGCGATCTCCTGCAAGGTATCCCCCGAAAGGGAGGCCTGAAAATTGGCATAGGGATGGATCAGATCCCTGAATTTCCGGTCAGCCCCGATCAGGAGTAACAAGTTATTGACAAGGATATTGTTCAATATCCCTCTTCTGATAAGAGCTTTCAGTATCCGGTCCATCTATTCTCAGGTCAGGATCCCAGTGTACGGGCTAATTCATCTGTCAGGTATCGAACATTGACCTTGGAAAGGTCAAAACGATTCGGTACTTCCAAAAAACCTTCATCGACTTTTTCCAATAAAGAACGAAGCCCTCCTTTGATATCGGAAGGACTGATATGATGGCCCAACCCCTCTTTTTCAAGGAATTCTGCTACTTTTCCTTTTTCAGAGAATAAAACGATCTTCTTATTGTGAGCCACGTATTCATAGAATTTGGTACTCAAGGTGAATTCATAATTCCGCAATAAGAAAAGCATGCACATATCCGATCTGCTGATCTCTTTCATGGCTTCCTTCAGGGGGACAGTTCCATGAAAGGTCACACGCTCCAACTGTAATTCATCCTTCAATGCTCTGATATGCGGCTCCTGGCTCCCGAAAAATTCGAAGCGAAACCGATCGTATTTTCTCTTTTCCTGAGACTTGAGTTCCGACAGGCCTTTCAAAAAAGGGATCAAAATATGATCCAGTTTGCCATACAAAGAACCCGCAAAAACGATCCTTAACGCCTGACCACCTGTTCCTTCCTTTTGAACTTCATCTTGTATGATGTCTTCTTCATCATAACCGTTGGGCAAAG
>CAZAYA010000217.1:0-3337 GCA_964489175.1 uncultured Flavobacteriales bacterium
ATCCGGAACCGGGCCAAACAAGTGGCCATGGGAGAGGACATCGACCCGAATATCAAGATCAATGAACTGGACCAGATACTCGGTCCGGCTCATGCCCGAGACAAATACCAGGGCAATGATGTGGCTGGTGTGGTGACCGGCCTGGCCTGGACCCAGACCGGCGGGGATATTCTGTTCATCGAGACATCCCTCAGCCAGGGGAAAGGCAAACTTTCCGTGACCGGTAATCTTGGGGATGTCATGAAAGAATCCGCCACCATCTCCCTCGAATACCTGAAATCCCATGCGGACGAGGTAGGGATCGATCCGGAAGCTTTTCAGAAATGGAACATCCACATGCACATTCCGGAGGGGGCAACACCCAAGGATGGCCCTTCCGCAGGTGTTACCATGCTTACTGCCTTGGCTTCACTCTTTACACAGCGGAAGGTGCGGAAATATGTGGCTATGACCGGTGAGATCACTCT
Source organism: uncultured Flavobacteriales bacterium (assembly GCA_964489175.1). Lineage (GTDB taxonomy): Bacteria > Bacteroidota > Bacteroidia > Flavobacteriales_D > CAYVSK01 > CAZAYA01. The sequence continues at coordinate 468 of CAZAYA010000217.1, forward strand.
CCGGGGAAAGGTCTTGCCTGTGGGTGGGATCAAGGAGAAGATACTGGCCGCTAAGCGAGCGGATATCAAGGAGATCATCCTCTCTGAGGACAACCGGAAGGATGTGGAGGACATCAATCCGAAATACATCAAGGGCCTGACCTTCACTTATGTCAAGGATATGATGGAAGTCCTGAACCGGGCCTTGCTCAGTGAAAAAGTGGAGGATCCGCTTGTATTGAATTGAGGGGGCGGCTTTCTTTTTCTACAGAAAAGGATAGAGGATTTTTGGAAGCTTTCGGTATCCATGGAGGGTTGTAAAAGAAAATTATCTTTTCCTTCTGACCATAAGGGGGATACCTTTTCGGTCCCATTGTTCAGTGGGTAGGAAGGGCAAAAGAAAGCAACCCGGCCATTTTTTAAACGTTTAAGGGATGAATATTGGATTCCTGGTTTTGTCCTAAAAATCGATTTTTCCGCTATGTGGATGCCCCTGTCTCTCTATGCTTCCCGGAAGTCCTTTTTGTTGATCATTATTTCTTTTTTGATCACTGGTGCCCCCCTGCTGGCCCAGAACAATGACCGGTTGAGAGGTAATTATTGGTATTTCGGACAGCAGGTCGGAATGGATTTTTCCACCTGTAGCCCCCAGTTTCTGTCTGACAGCCAGCTGGGCAGCCCAGGAATCGAAGGTTCCGCGTCCATTTCAGACACCAGTGGTAATCTGGTCATGTATACGGATGGGGAGACTGTATGGGACCGTAACCATAATGTAATGCCGAATGGTACGGGCCTCATGGGGAATATATCAACAGTGCAGTCATCTGTGATCGTCCCCAGACCCGGCACCCAGGATTGGTATTACATTTTCACAGCCGGACTTCTCTGGAGGATAATGGAACGGTGGGTGTTCGCTACAGTGAGGTGGATATGACGGCCAATGGGGGCAATGGTGCTGTTGTGGCTGGGACCAAGAATACCTTATTGTTCGCTCCCAATGAGGAAAAATTGACAGCAGTTAAAAATGCGGCTAATGATGGGTACTGGGTCATTGCTCAGGAAAAATCTGCCAACACTTGGTATGCCTATGAGGTAACGGCTGCCGGAGTGAATACGACCCCTGTTACATCGACAACGGGACCGGGAGCTCGGCCTGATAATTCTCTTGGGGCCAAATTCTCGCCGGATGGCTCTATGCTGGTAACCCAGAATGGCTGTAACGGGAACTCGAACGCAAGTTTGGGTTTTTACAATTTTGATAATGCCACGGGAGACCTGACCTTTTGGTTCGAGGATTGTGGATCCGTTGGATTCAATATTGCCTGGTCCCCGGACAATACCAAAGTCTATACCAGTGCCCACTTCGGTGTTTGGCAATATGACCTTAATGCGGGAGGGCCTGCTGCGATCCGTTCTTCCAAGACACAGATCGGTCCTGAAGCGGATGCTTTGCAAGTGGGGCCGGATTGTAAGGTCTATGTACAGGAAGGTTCGACCACCATCGGGGTGATCGATGATCCGAATAACCCTGCAGCTACCTGTGATTACCAGCAAGGGAAGTACACCATTCCCTATGGTTCTGGGAGCCATCGTTTCCCCAACTTCGTTCAGTCCATCTTCGATTATCCTTGTAATCCCATTGAATTCGATCTTTCCAAAACGGATGCGACCTGCGATGATGATGGAAGTGTTACCTTGACCATCAATCAGGGGACACCGGCTTCTTTTCTCTGGAATACCGGAGATACGACCCAAAACCTTACCAATGTCGGGGGAGGAAAGTACATTGTAGAAGTGAGGAACCAGCAAGGTTGTGTTTACACCGATAGCATTACGGTGAACCAGCCCACCAAACCCCGCATCGATAGCAAGAACATCACCCAGCCTTCTTCTTGTGGTGCTACGGATGGGGCGATCGATCTGACCGTTAGCGTGGCTAACAACAACCCGCAGGACATCTTTTCCGAGAGTTTCGAGACTGATGGGAGCGGAAGCCGCTATACCGTGACCGACGGGTTTGATGATGGTAGTGATTTTTTCATGCGAGGGAATGACGGATCCCTTGATTTTGACACCGACCCGACCGGAGAGGACGGGAACTTTTATTTCGGAGCAGCTCATACCGGCTGGCCCAACCCTACCGATGTGGGATTGACCCTGAATCCTCAGAACATCGCTACCTATACGAACCTTCAGGTTTGCATTTCATTAGCCGCCGGTATTGGTAGCCCTGATTTCGAAGATGGGGATTACTTTCTGCTGGAATACAATGTGGATGGGGGAGGCTGGAATACGGCCATGGAATTCCGGCATGATGGGTCTGGCTTTGCTGGCATGAGTGGAGCTATGGCTGAAGATACCGATGGGGACGGGACCGGCGATGGTACTGCCCTGACGACTTCTTTCCAGGATTTCTGCTACCCTATCTCTGGAACAGGGAACAATATCGAGGTCCGGGTTACTACGAACGTGGAGGGCTGGGACAGTGAACTGGCTTTTGATGACATCAGGGTCAAAGGAATAGCTCCCTACAATTACAACATTGCCTGGAATACTGGCGCCACTACTGAAGATATCAGCAACCTTGGTCCTGGCACATACGATGTAGAGATCACCGGAGATAACGGTTGCGTGGTCCAGGATACCATCACCATCGAGAACCCTTGTGGCCCGGAAGTTATCGGAGATACGATCTGCCAGGGAGAGACCGCGACCATCAGTGCTACCATGAATGGGGGCGCTCCTCCATATACATATTCCTGGGACAACGGGGTGCCCAATGGAGCAGGACCCCATAATGTGAGCCCTTCTTCTACCACGACTTATGAGGTGATCGTCACCGATGATAATGGGGATAAGGATACAGCTACAGGAGAGGTAGTCGTCGACCC
>CAZAYA010000218.1:0-3315 GCA_964489175.1 uncultured Flavobacteriales bacterium
TCGAGGCATTTGCGGAGTTGGATCTTTTGGCGTTGTTCGACCGCTCTTGCAATACCACACTCTCTCTCTTCACGAATACCACCTGGCAGCAGGCTGTGTACATCAACAGCGAAGAAGCGGCTTTTGAGGGAAATCAGGTGGAGATGGCCCCTGAATGGGTGATCCGGTCAGGCATCAATGTCGAAAGGAAAGGGTTCCGGTTCCAGTATCAGTATCAATATATAGCTGATCAGTTCTCAGAAGCTACCAATGCAACGTCCGTACCTTCTTCCATTCACGGCCTTGTTCCTGCGTATTCAGTGAGCGATGTTTCGATGGGGTACCGAACGGGGCCGATCGGCATTTCGGGGGGCGTTCACAACCTGTTCGACCGCGATTTCTTCACCCGGCGGGCACAGGGCTACAACGGGCCGGGGATCATACCGGCTTCTCCCCGGAATTTCTACGTGACGCTCCGGCTTAGTCTATAATTTCCGGGAGATCATCAAGCCGTCCCGAACGGGAAGCAGAATGTTCTCGACCCTGCTGTTGTTCCGTACCTTTTCATTGTAAGCACGAAGGGCGACCGTATCCGCGTCATTCGCTTCTTCCTGCAGGACTTTTCCACTCCACAGAACATTATCTGCAATGATGAACCCTCCCGCACGGAGGTCATCGATCACCAGATCGAAGTAGCGGCTGTAATTCTCTTTGTCTGCATCGATGAAGATCAGATCCCAGGTTTCCTTCAATTCCGGGATCACTTCGGTAGCATCTCCAATGTGAAAGTCGATCCGGTTGCTTACCCCGGCTTTTTGAAAATATTCGCGGGCCATAGGTTCCAGCTCCTTATTGTTGTCGATGGTATGGAGCCTTCCATTCTCTGCCAGCCCCTCTGCCAGGCAAATAGCCGAATAGCCGGTATAGGTCCCCACTTCCAGGATCCTTTCCGGTCGGACCATGTGGCTGAACATGCTGAGCGTTCGCCCCTGGAGGTGTCCTGAAAGCATGCGGGGTTTCAGGGCTTTCAGGTGGGTTTGCCGGTTCAGCTCATGCAGCACTTCGGATTCCTGGCTGGTGAAGGCTTCCGCATATTCTGATAGGGCAGGGTCGAGAAAATCCATGTTCAGAGTTTTTCGATGATATCCGGAAGTTTCTGGAGGGCGGACATTTCCCGGAACCGTTGCCGGGCTTCTCGGGCCGGGCTACTGATGTAGGTCTTGCCGGGGTCGAGGTCCTTAGTGACACCAGCCTGGCCCAAAACGACCGTTCCTTCGCCGAGGGTAAGGTCGGCCACTACGCCCACCTGCCCCCAGAGGGTTACCCGGTCGTGGATTCGGACGCATCCGGAAATGCCGACCTGTGCCGCAAAGAGACAATGCTCCCCGATCACAGTATCATGGCCGATGTGGACCTGGTTGTCCATCTTGGTCCCGCGGCCGATCACGGTTGCACCGGAAACACCTTTGTCGACAGAGCAAAGCGCTCCCATTTCCACATCGTCCCCGATAACGGTCGACCCGCAGGAATGGAGTTTCTCGTAACCTTCAGGGCGCTTCTTGTAATAAAAGGCATCACTTCCAATGGTCGAATTGGCCTGGATGATGACGTTCTCTCCGAGCGTTGTATTGTCTCCCAGCACTACCCCGGCATGGAGGACCGATCCTTCTCCGATGGATACGTTGTTCCCGATGATCACGCCAGGGTGGATGACCGCTGAAGGGGCGATCGTTACGTTTTCCCCCCGTTCTCCTTTCCAGGGGTGGAAGGGGGCGAAATGACGGGTCAGTTGATTGTAATCCCGAAAGGGGTCGTCGGAAATGATCAGGGCTTTCCCGGGAGGAGGATCGACCTTTTGATCGATAAGGATGGTGTTGGCGGCTGAATGGAGGACTTTGTCGTAATACTTGGGATGATCTACGAAGACGAGGTCCCCCGCTTCCACCTGATGGATTTCGTTCAGGCCGCTGATCAGGTGGTCTTCTTTCCCCACGTACTCCTTGCCGATCAATTCGGACAATTCCTGAAGGGTACGGGGTGGGGAAAGTTTCATAACAGATGCTTCCGGGGTCAGTTGACCCTTTCCTGGTATTTACCGGTGCGCGTATCGACCTTGATGGTCTCTCCCTGATCGATGAACAAAGGGACTTTGACCTCCGCTCCGGATTCCACTGTTGCAGGTTTGAGGGTGTTGGTAGCGGTATCCCCTTTCACCCCGGGCTCGGTATAAGTGATCTCCATTTCCACGAAGGGAGGAAGCTCACACCCGATGGCCCTTTCCTCTTCTGCGTGGAAGATCACTTCCACTTCAAGGCCTTCTTTGAGGAATTGGGGATGGTCGATGAGTTTTTCCTCGAGGGCCACCTGTTCGAAGGTTTCCATGTCCATGAAGTGGTAACCCATCTCGTCCTTGTACAGGAATTGATAGGGGCGCCTTTCCACCCGAACTTCTTGTACCTTGTGGCCGGCTGGAAAGGTGTGTTCGAGTACTTTTCCGGTGGTCAGGCTTTTCAACTTGCTTCTTACGAAAGCAGGGCCCTTACCGGGTTTTACGTGTTGAAATTCCACGATCTGCTTCAGATCGTTGTCGAGCTGGATGCACATCCCGTTGCGGATGTCAGAAGTGGTAACGGTGGCCATGGTCGTTGGTTCGGTTTGTCGCCCTGCAAAAATAAGTTTTTCAGGGAGGGAATGGGTCTTTACTGGGTTGCTTTGAGGCGTTTGCGCTCCAGCCGGAACACCTTGTCGCAGCTTTGGTATTCGGTCTCCATGTCGTTCGAGGCGATCAGGATGGTCCTGTCTGCCCGGTTCTCATTGAGCAATCGGTGATACAGGGCAGTCGCATGTTCGTCCAGGTTGGTAGTGGGTTCGTCCAGCAGCAGAATAGGGGTGTTGCTGAGGATGGCCAGTCCCAGTTTGACCCGTTGGAGCATGCCCGAAGAGAAGTTGCGGAGGGCGCGATCACCGGCTTCTTCCAGTTCCAGGAGCTGGATGATATCATCCGGACTGAGGCCGTTCCGGTAGCGCCGGAATTTTCCGTAGAAATGAAGGATCTCCCGGAGGGTGAAGTCTTCGTGAAGGTCCAGGTAAGGGGCGGCCAGGGAGATGTATTTGAACACATGGCCGGCTTCCATCATTTCCTTCTCTTCGTTGAAGTAGACGATGTCCCCCTCTGTGGGAAGGAGGAAGCCGCTGATCACCTGGAGCAGGGTGGATTTCCCGGAACCGTTCTTGCCGAGGATCGCATAGGAGGAACCCTGTGTGAACGTGTGATCGATCTTTCGGAAGATCCACTGTCGCTCATACCGTTTCCCGATGTTGGAAAGCTTGATGGTC
>CAZAYA010000219.1:0-3312 GCA_964489175.1 uncultured Flavobacteriales bacterium
GAACGCCTGGGTTACTCCATCATGGAGATCGAGGGTGATGAGTTTTTTGCGGCCCTGGCGTTGGATCAATTCCTTGGCGGTAATGCTGTTCTCTTCCAGGAAGCCGCGGTCACGCATCCAATCGTCGTTGTAGATCTTACCGACATACCGGCTTCCGCTGTCGTGGAACAGCACAACGACCACATCGTCAGGGCCGAGCTCATCTTTCAATTGTAACAGGCCTTGTATGGCCGGCCCGGCCGAGTTGCCGATAAATATGCCTTCCTCCCGGGAAATGCGACGGGCCATGATGGCGCCTTCCTTGTCCGTGACTTTTTCGAAGCGGTCGATGAGATCGAAATCCACGTTGTCGGGAATGAGGTCCTCGCCGATCCCTTCCGTCAGGTAGGGATAGATCTCGTTCTCGTCGAACTCCCCGGTTTCGTGGTATTTTTTCAGGACGGATCCGTAGCTGTCGATCCCCCAGATCTTGACGTTCGGGTTCTGTTCTTTGAGGTATTTGCCCACACCGGAAATGGTTCCTCCGGTACCGACCCCGACCACGAAATGCGTGATCTTCCCTTCGGTCTGCTCCCAGATCTCCGGGCCGGTGGTCAGGTAATGGGCCTTGCGGTTCGCCAGGTTGTTGTATTGGTCGATGTAAAAGGAATTCGGGATCTCGCTTTCCAGCCGTTTGGCTACGGAGTAATAGGAACGGGGATCTTCGGGAGTGACAGCTGCAGGGCAGACCACCACTTCAGCCCCAACGGCTCTCAGGATGTCCATTTTCTCCTTCGACTGTTTGTCGCTCAGCGTGCAGACGAGCTTGTAACCTTTAACGATGCAGGCCAGGGCCAGTCCCATCCCTGTGTTGCCTGATGTTCCTTCGATGATCGTCCCCCCCGGCTTGATCTTGCCGTCCTTTTCGGCTTCTTCCAGCATCTGGACAGCGATCCGGTCCTTCACCGAGTTCCCGGGGTTGGAGGTCTCTACTTTTGCCAGAACGGTGGCGGGAATGTCTTTCGTAACCTTGTTGAGTTTGACGAGCGGCGTGTTGCCGATTGTCTCTAGGATGTTGTCGTAGTAGTCCATGACTCCTGCTTGATGCCTCACAAAGGTATCCAATTTCAATCGAAACGGATGGCTTTCACAGGACTAATGCGGGTAACAAGATAGGAGGGGAGGATCAGGACCAGCAGGCAAAGGATCACCGTTCCGATATTGAGGGTGGCCAGGTGGGTGAATTTCAACTGGACCGGGACCTCGGAGACGTAGTAATTCTCTTCGGAAAGCGTAAGCAATCCGAATTCCTGCTGAATAAGGCCCAGCCCGATACCGATCGCATTCCCGGCGAGCAGTCCGATGCCGATCAGGTAGCCGGCATGGTACAGGAAGATCTTTCGGATGGCCCAGTTACCGGCTCCCATGGCCTTGAGGATGCCGATCATATTGGTCCTTTCCAGGATCAGCACCAGCAGGGCTGCTGTCATATTGATCGAGGCGACGCCGATCATCAGGATGATGATGATCATTACATTGATGTCCAGCATGTTCAGCCAGCTGAAGATATCCTGGTTCTCTTCAGTGATCTTGTGGGTGTTCAGGTCATAGGGAATGTTCTCATAGATGATCCGGTCGATGCGGTCCAGGTCTTTGTAGTCTTCTAGCAGTACTTCAAAACCGCCGGTGTAGTATTTTCCGCTTCCTCCCGTTGTCGTGACCTCGTAGGAGAGTTGGCCATGAGGGAGGCATTCCCCGGAGGACCGGGGGGAAGAGCTGCTCTTTACATGAAGGGTGGCCGTATCGGGGAGGGTGCCGGCAGCATCGGAGATCACGACCGATAAGGTGGAATCACCTTTGAGGCAAAGGGTGTGTGGTCCCTTTCCCGTGAGCAGGGTTCCCGGCCATTGGTATTGGAATTCTTCATTCCCGCCGAAAGCGAGTGCTTCGATCTGGAGAGAGCCGTTCCTGGCTTTCTCGTTCACTTTCAATTGCGCTTCGATACCCCAGTTCCGGGTTTTTCGGATATGATCGATATCGGTGAAGATGAACCGTTTGTCGAACTTTTGCATGCCCGTATCGTAGATACCACCGATGGTGAATTTGCGGGGTTTGATATCACTGTAGCCCTGCACGAAATAAACGGTCAGTTCATCGCCTACATCCAATTCCATCCGCGAAGCGATGAAGTGGGAAACGAGAATGTCGTTCTCCGGCTCTCTTCCCGGGTCCAGCATTTTTCCTTTCACCAGTTTTTCCCGGAAAAAAGACCGGTCCAGATCTGGGCCGACCCCTTTGATCACGACCCCCTGGATGTTCCTGTCGGTTTCGATGATCCCCGGAGCATGGGCGTAAGTTTGAATATGGCGGACCCCTTGCAGGGTGTCGAGTTCAGGGTAGAAGTCCTGGTCGATCAGAAGCGGAGTACTGCCTGAGGAATTGTTGTTATTCAGGGCTGTGATCCGGATGTGGGAGCCGAATCCGATCACTTTGTTGCGGATCTCCGAGCGGAATCCTGTTACGATCCCGATGGCCAGTATCATGACCACGATGCCGAGGATGATGCTGAGTACAGCGATCCTGGTGACGGGACGGGAGAAGCGGGCAGTTTCTTTCTGACCGCCGATGATCCGCTGGGCGATGAATCGTTCGGTGTTCAAGACGGGAAGTTAATGGTCCAAAAATAACCGAATTGGGAAAGTTCGATGGATCGATCTTTTCCCGGGATGAAAGCTGAAAAGGCATCCCCGGGATAGATTTCGTAATATTGAGGCCTCCCGAAGGAAAGCCGATGTTCAGATCTGTTTGGTCTATCCTGTTACCAGCCCTGGGTGTATTCCTTGCGGCATCCCTGGAGGCGCAACCTCTTTTCCGGGGAGGACAGGTGGGTTATGATACCACTATCGTTACCGGAGCGGAAAGGACGGATGTTTATGCTCCTGATCTGCTCGACAAAAGAGTAGGGGTCGTGGCCAACCCTACTTCCCGGGTAGGGAATGTTCACCTGGTCGACACCCTTCTTTCTCTGGGAGTAGAGGTCAGAAAGGTCTTTGCTCCGGAACATGGTTTCAGAGGTGGAGCAGAAGCGGGAGCAAAGATCCGGGATGGAAAGGACCAGAAGACCGGCCTCCCTGTTTTTTCCCTTTACGGTGATGACAAGAAACCTTCCCCGGAGGAATTGCAGGATATCGATGTGCTGCTTTTCGATATTCAGGATGTAGGGGTACGGTTCTACACTTACATTTCCACCATGCATTATGTGATGGAGGCTGCTGCGGAGAACGGTAAAAAGGTGATGGTGCTGGATCGTCCCAACCCCAATGGCTTTTATAT
>CAZAYA010000220.1:0-3312 GCA_964489175.1 uncultured Flavobacteriales bacterium
CCCATGAAGCATCGTGGGGCAGTTCCACCTCTTTGGCATTGAACCATTCGATGATAGAGGCATAAGGGTCCCTTTCCTCCTCTTTGTTCTTACGAGCCAGATCAGGATCCGGGAAATAGGTAGGGAACAATTTGCGGATCGTTTTCCCGATCAGGGAATGGGCCACCTGGCTCGCACCTTCTTGCTCTCCTTCATAGACCAACTCCACCTTTCCGGTGATCGCCGGAACAGCCCCTACAAGGTCACCGATCCGGGCCATGGTCTTCTCCTCCCGATTGATCAGCATGCGCCGCTCAGCAGCGCTCACAAGATTCTCATAAGCTGTGATGGACAAGCGGGCGGATACCCCACTGTTCTGATCGATGTAGTCACTATCGCGGGCTTCGAAGGCGATGTTCTCCACCAGGTCGGCCACCAGTTCCGGGATATCCACCCCTTCCTTTTGAGCTTCTTCCAGGCGTACCTCCTGCTCGGTGATCCTTCGGGCCACATCTACCGACCTGGGATAATGGGTGATGATCTGACTCTGAATACGATCTTTAAGTGGGGTGATAATGGAACCCCGATTGGTATAATCCTCGGGATTGGCCGTGAAGATGAACTGCAGGTCCAATGGCAGACGCAGCTTGAACCCCCGGATCTGGACGTCACCTTCCTGCAGGATGTTGAACAAAGCCACCTGGATCCTCGGCTGCAGGTCCGGCAATTCATTGATCACAAAGATGCCGCGGTTGGAATTGGGCACCAACCCATAGTGAATGACCCGTTCATCGGAGTAAGGCAACTTGAGGTTGGCCGCTTTGATAGGGTCTACATCCCCGATCAGATCGGCCACGGTCACATCCGGGGTAGCAAGTTTTTCCGTATAGCGTTCATCACGGTGCCACCAAGTGACCGGCGTATTATCTCCTTTCTCTTCGACCATCGCCTGACCGTAACGGGAGATAGGAGCCAAAGGATCATCGTTGATCTCCGAACCTTCGATCACGGGGATGTATTCGTTCAGGAGACGGGTCATGGCCCGGGCGATGCTCGTTTTCGCCTGACCCCGCAATCCCAGCAGGTTGATGTTGTGCCTGGACAGGATCGCCCGCTGCAGGTCTGGAATAACGGTATGTTCATATCCCAGCACATCTTCAAAGACGTTCTCCCCTTCCCGCAGGTTTTCGATCAGGTTATCCCGGAGTTCGGTCTTGATATCCTTCGACTGGTACCCGGACTCCTTCAGTTCGGCCAGGGTTCGGGGCAATGTAGCGGTGGTCGTCATAATACGCTTACGGTTGATCAGCGGAAATTCCTCCGCCGGTTGTTCTCATAATCGTGGAATACGAATTCTCCCAGGCCGTCCAGCCCGGAAAAGAACGCTTTACCATTGTTGGCTTCGGTGAATTCCTCCACAAAGCGCTGCAACCAAGGGTCGCGAGCGATCATAAAGGTGGTGATGGGAATATCCGTTTTTCGGCATTGTCGCGCCAGGTCCAGCGTACGCCGTTCGATCCTGGGGTCCATGCCCATGCTGTTGATGTAATATTCGCCTTTCTCCTTGATGCAGGTAGGCTTCCCATCTGTGATCATGAAGATCTGTTTGTTGGCGGTTTTTTTACGCCGTAAAATATCCATAGCCCGTTCAAGGCCGGCAACGGTATTGGTATGGTAAGGCCCCACCTGGAGGTAAGGGAGCTCTTTCAATCGCACTTCCCAGGCATCATCCCCGAAAGCAACAATATCAAGGGTATCCTTGGGGTAGCGGGTGCGGATCATTTCCGCCAGGGCCATGGCCACCTTCTTCGCAGGGGTGATACGATCTTCTCCATACAGGATCATCGAATGGGAAAGGTCGATCATCAGAACGGTAGAGGTAAGGGTCTTGTAGCGGTCCTCCATCACTTCGAGGTCGTTCTCGGTGAGATGCAGGTCGTCAATACCGTGGTTGACCTGCGCATTGCGAAGGGAGTCCGTCATAGCCACCCGATCCACGCGGTCGCCGAACTCGAACGGGCGGCGGTCGGCCGTTTCTTCTTCCCCCGTACCGGTAAAATGGGTAGAATGATCGCCTTTGTCGGCTTTTTTGAGTATTCTAAGGAAAAACCAAATCATGCCATAACTAATTTCACATATGGTTCTTCTCTGTTAGCGACAGCGAATACCCTGGAGACGAGTTTACAAGCAACAGCGTTGATCACTGACATCTTCGGCTTTCCTTCCCTGACCTTCCTATTATAGTAGTTCTTCAGTTGCTCATCATAAGCGATAGCGGCATTGGCTGCTGTGAACATGAGTTTCTTCATTTCTCTGTTCCTGTATCGACTGGTACGGGTCTTTTTCTTCACACTACTTCCAGAGGAATGCTCAAATGGAGCCAGTCCGCAGTAGCAATTGAATTTTCGAGGGTCATTGAAAGCCTCGAAGCAATTGGTCGAAGTAATGAGAGCACAAGCAGTTATCAACCCTATGCCCGTCACTTGGGAGATCTTATCATAAGTTTCTTTAAGCTTTATCGAGGAGGCGATCGTGGAGCGGATCTTCTTCTCTACTTCCGCGACCCTTTTATCCTGTCTTTTGATCTCGGCCTTCAGTCCCTTTATCTCGGCCTTGAGGTCAACGACCTCTCCTGAGATCTCCAAGGACTTAAGAGCGTTCTTGAACTGTGTCCTTACCCGGACTGCTTGGTCGCGAATGGTCAGGAGGTGTTTGATCAAAGTGATCTCCTCTTTCTGCATTACGGTAGGCTTGAGCTTATGTTGGAAAGTAGCTGCATAAGTGGCTATCCTGGCCGCATCGACAGGATCGGTCTTCCCTCGGGTCATTCCACTGGACTTGATGATCTCGAGGGAAGGGACGGAAGAGAAGCGCAGGTCATGTTCGTGCAATAAGTGAGCGAGCAACGCACCATAATGCCCGGTATGCTCGAAGCACACCCATATTTCCTTACGGGCTCTCAAGCCCAGCAGGGTGTTGAAGAGCTTCTCGATCCCCGAACGGTCGTTGGAGACCTGCCCATTATCGATGACCTCTTTTTGCTCTCCGGAACAGAGGGCGAAGTCGAGAAGATCCTTGGAAATATCGATCCCACAGAACAAATAATCCATAGTTTTATCCTTTAAGTCTGATCTGAAGGAACCAAAGGGTTCGAAGCTAAAACCATTACTAGGCCCTCACGCCTAAGATTCTAAATGGCTCAAGAACCCGAGAGAAGGTCAGGTCTGGTACTCAGGATAGACCTTGGTGTCTTATTGCCGAAATAGTTCACCTGACCTTCTCTGGTTCTTCAGATAAGCGGTTCAACATCCTTCAATATACTTGGATAAAACT
>CAZAYA010000221.1:0-3298 GCA_964489175.1 uncultured Flavobacteriales bacterium
CGAAAGCTCAAAGAAAAGGAAGGGGAGGCCATCTGGCTGGTCAGAGGCGGTCAGCTCAACAGCTTGCTCCTGGACCATGGCCTGATCGATCAGCTTATCCTGACCCTCATTCCGGTGACCCTTGGAGAAGGCATTCCGTTGTTCCCTGGTGGAGTGCGGGAAACCCGGTTCGAGCTGGTTTCCTCCCGGGCCTATGAAAGTGGGTTGGTGCAGCTGACCTACAACAAGAAAGTGTAAAAGAGATCCGTTAAGACCAACAGAAATGACCAAGACCATGATCCTCAGAATAGTCCTCTTCCTGCTGTTGAATTTCGGAGCCCTCGCCCTGGGCGGTTTCTTTACCGGAAAAGGCGTCCCCTCGGAATGGTATGCTGGTCTCGCCAAGGCCCCCTGGACACCTCCGGGCTGGGTCTTCGGTTTCGCCTGGACCACCATCATGGTCTGCTTTGCGGTGTACATGGCCTATCTTTGGCCCGAGATGGAGAACAAGCAAATCCTGGTGGGCCTGTATGCCCTGCAATGGGTGTTGAACGTGGCCTGGAACCCGGTTTTCTTCTACTTCCATCAGATCACGGCCGGGTTGGTCGTGATCCTGGCATTGACAGCACTTGTAGGCTATTTCTTGTTCGCCTTCTGGCCCTTGATGAAAGTCAAGGCGGCACTCCTGTTGCCGTATTTCCTGTGGTTACTGATCGCCACTTCCCTGAACGGGTACATCTTTTTCAGGAATTGAATGGGCTTCAGTGAGGTCTGCTGCTCTTCCTGTTCCTGTAATGTTAATTGTGATGGCTTTCCATAGGGCAGGACGCTTTTTTCTCTATCTTAGCTTCTATGATCCCTCCGGATGATCGATAGGGTTTTCCGGTCAACGGATGATCAATTATCACAAGAACAAAAACTTATCCGCATGAAAAAGCTCTCCCTTCTTTTCTCTCTTCTACAGCTGGCATTAACGGTGAACGCGCAGATCTCCTTCACCCATGTAACCGGGACTTCTTTTACGCCTTTGTATAAAGGAGAAGCCAAAGCGGCTGACTTTGATAGAGATGGTGATGAGGACCTGCTTGTTACAGGAGAATTTAGTACTGGAATGTATAACAATTATCCTGTGACAGAGCTCTATGAGAATGACGGTACAGGTAGTTTTACGAAAGCATCAGGGTTGGGTATTGACTCCCTGGAGCTCTCTTCCATCGCTTTGGGAGATATTGATGGGGATAAGGATGTCGATGTTTTCATTTGCGGGAATGATGAATATTCCACCTATTGGGCCAGGATCTATAAAAATGACGGTTCCGGAGGGTTTTCGCTCACCTCTAATTCGCTCACCGGTATAATGCAGGGGGATGCAGCTTTTGGGGATGTGGACGGGGATGATGACCTTGACCTGATCATTTCCGGTTACACCTCGTCAGGGACCCAAACCTTTTTGTACCTCAATGATGGGACCGGTTCTTTTAGCCTTACCTCTTCTTCCTTTTCCGCGGGCAGTTTTGCATCTGTTCAATTCCTGGATACGGATGGCGATGGAGACCTTGATGTGATCGTTTCTGGGGATAATGGGGGAGCATTCACTGAACTATACGAGAACGATGGGAGTGGCGGTTTCAGCCTTGTTTCCGGGACACCATTCAGCGGTTGTTTCGCTGGTGATATCGATACCGCTGATGTAGAAGGAGATGGCGATGTTGATGTATTTATAGGAGGGAGTACCGGGAATGGGACTACGCAATTCTCGGAACTCTATCTCAACGATGGAGCAGGGGGGTATTCCCTGAGTGGAGCCAGTTTTACGGGGTTAGGGTATACGAGTGTTCAGTTCGGGGATGTGGACCGGGACAACGACCCCGATCTGATCTTATCCGGCTACGATGGGAGTGGGAACCGGGTTACCGAATTGTATGAAAATGACGGAACGGGTGGTTTTTCCGTGGTCGGGGGGATGCCGTTCTCAGGTGCGCAGCGATTTCGCCACACATTCCTCGATATGGACGGGGATGGCGATCAGGACTTGTACCTCTCGGGTTCTTCAGGAAGCAGCTATGGTGATATAGCAGAATTGCACAGGAATGATCGCTGCACTTCTATAGCAACAGGCACGGACACCCGCACGGAATGCGCTCCGTACACCTGGATCGATGGGAATACCTATACGGCGGACAACAACACTGCTACCCATACGCTTTCAGGTGGTGCTGCGGACGGTTGTGATTCGGTCGTGACGCTCGACCTGACCATCAATACCGTGGATACCGGTATAACGGTCAATGGCTTCACGCTCTCCAGCGATGCCAGCGGTGCTGCTTATCAGTGGCTGGATTGCAACAATGCCATGAGCGAGATCGACGGGGAGACCAACCAGTCCTATTCGGCCAACGGGAGCTTTGCAGTGGAAGTGACGGAGAACGGGTGCACGGATACTTCCGCTTGTGAGACCATTGTCGGGGCAAGTGTCCTGGAGAATTCCTTTGAACAGGCCTTCGACTTGTACCCCAATCCGACTTCCGGAAAACTGGCGATCGAATTCCAGGCTGCTCCGCAAAACCTGCGGCTCCAATTGTATTCCGTTGCCGGGGAGCTCCGTGAAGAGCAAGAATTCAGGAACGTTACCCGGGTCCCCTTCGAGATCGTTGGTCCCAAAGGAACCTACCTGATCCGGATCGATGGTGAAGAGGGCCAGCGAGCTGTGCTGCGGGTGGTGAAGGAATAAAGGTGGGGTCCTGGAAGACCTGAGCGGTTTGTCAAACCGCTCAGGTCTATAACGCCTCAATAAATTGATCGGGGAGGGCGTATCCCTTTCCCGCTGAGCATAACACCTCCTATTGAAAGGCAGGCTTTGCCCTACTTGTCTGAGTGTCGTTGTCCGCTGACAGTTATTTCACATCGAACCGGTCCAGGTCCATCACCTTGGCCCAGGCGGAAACAAAATCGTTCACGAACTTCTTCCCGGCATCATCGCTGGCATAGACCTCGGCAAGGGCCCGCAGTTCGGAGTTCGATCCGAAGACCAGGTCCACACGGGTGCCGGTCCACTTGACCTGGTCCGTTCCCTGCTCACGGATCTCGTAAACCCCCTTCTCATCTGCTTTTTCCTTCCATACCGTTCCCATCTCCAGCAGGTTGGTGAAGAAGTCATTGCTCAGCGTCCCCGGTCGGTCGGTCAGGACCCCGTGGGCGGAACCGTCGGAATTGGTGTTGAGCATGCGCATGCCGCCGATCAGTACGGTCATTTCCGGCGGCGTGAGGGTGAGCAATTGCGCTTTGTCCACCAGCATTTCTTCAGGAGAAGCGTTGCGGC
>CAZAYA010000222.1:0-3275 GCA_964489175.1 uncultured Flavobacteriales bacterium
ACAAAGATAAGGGTGGTGGGGGGTTAGGGGTAGGAAGTATCAAGTATTAAGTACACAGTCTTCCTGTCGGCAGTGTATTAAGACCAGGTCTTCTTGGACCACTCACTTAAATGAAACAAAGTTGCATTTGAAAAAGTTTTCCTATCATTGCAACATTATTGCATTTAAAGAACGAAAGTAATGAAACGATCCCTATTGGTCCTGCTGTGTTCCTTATCGCTAACCCTGCCGGTCCTGGCCCAAAGCAAGACGGGGAGCATTGACGGAACGATCGTGGATAGTACCGGCCAGGGTCTTTTCCTGGTGCAGGTGGGAGTGCCGGACCTGGGAAGGGGAACTTCCACCGACACTTCAGGTCGCTTCGTGCTGGAAGGATTGCCAGCCGGCAAGCATACCCTGGTCTTTTCCAAAATGGGCTACCAGGGACTGAACCGCCAGATAACCGTGAAGGCCGGAGAGTCAAGTGAAGTGGAAGTGATCATGAGCGCCAGCGGCATCGAACTGCAGACCATTTCCGTAACAGCCTCCGCCCTGGCCAAGGACCCGCACAACAACCCGACGCGGATCGATGTCCTGGAGGGTCGTTTCAAGCAAGAACAGCAGGAAGCTTCGCTGGGCGCGACCATTGCCCAGACCGAAGGAGTGGACAACATCTCCACGGGCGGACAAAGCGGTAAGCCGGTCATCCGCGGACTGAGCGGTACCCGCATCCGGGTGCTGCAGGATGGCGTTCCGATGGACTACCAGCAATACGGCGTTCGGCACATGCCGAATGCCGATCCTTACCTGGCTGAACGGGTGGAGATCGTGCAGGGGCCGTCGAGCATCCTGTACGGCTCGGATGCTCTGGGCGGGGTGGTCAACGTGATCTCTCCGGACATTCCTGAAGCACGTGGCAAGGACCCGTTCGTGGAAGGGGAAGTACAGGGGGGCTACCAGACCAACAATGAACAATGGCTCGCCGGAGGGAAGCTTCGGGCAGCTTCTGGAAAATGGGGGCTTACAGGCGGATTCGTTCGCCGATCGGCCGGCAATATGAGAACGCCTGATGTTCCGACTTACGGTGAAACGGGAGAGACCGGCGACCCGAAATTCACCGGCGAACTCGACCATACGGATTTCGACCAATGGAACGGAGCGTTAGGTGGGGGCTACCACGGCGATCGTTTCCTGGTTATGGCCCGTTACACCCACTGGCAGAACGAGCACAATTTCCTTTTGCCGAACGGAAAGGGCCTGGGCCAGGGGCTGACCAACGATGCCTTCGATGCCAGGGCCAGGGTCTACCTGAACGATACCTGGACCCTGGAGCCTTCCTTCACCTGGATGCAGAACATCCGGCGCTCCAATCCCAAAGGCATGACAAGGGATATGTTGCCCGATACCGGGGCAGCCCACCTGGACATCCTGCTGCAAACCTACACCAGTCGTTTGGAAGCCCGCCACAAGAACCTGCTCGGAAAGCTGAACGGGGTGATCGGGGTGGAACATTATTATTACGATCAATCCACGCGGGGAACAGGAGAAGCCTTGGTACCCAGTTCGGATATTCGGAACTGGGGGGCTTTTTGGCTGGAGGAGGCTGATCTCGGTCGTCTGGACCTGACCCTCGGTGTTCGCTACGATCACCGGGGCCAGGAGGCCATTCCTCGTCCCGAATTGACCTTGCCTGACTTTGCCTCAGGAGAAACGGAGGGTGTGCTGGAACAGTCCTACGACGTGTTGTCCGGCAGCTTCGGCGCCAATTATGCCCTGACGGAAAAGCTGTCCGCTGCCGCAACGGTCGGAAGAGGCTTCCGGGCGCCCAGCATCTTCGAACTCCATGCAGAAGGGGTACACGGAGGCGTTGCAGCCTACCAGAAAGGAACGCCCGACCTCGACCCGGAACGGTCGCTCAATACCGACCTGACCCTGAAATGGCGCTCTCGCACCCTTGAAGTAAAGGCTACCGGCTACCGGAACGCGATCACCGACTACATCTATCCCCGCAATATCGGTTTCCCGGAAGGATGGATCGGCCCCCCTGTGATGGAGGTCGATCAGGGGAATGCTTTGCTCTATGGCATGAACGCTCACGTACACCTCCAGTTGCTGGAGCATTTCCACATCAAGGCAGGATACGAGATGGTGGAAGGGACGAACCGGTCCACCGACGAAGCCCTGCCCCTGTTGCCGGCCAACAAACTGAACGGGGAACTGCGTTATATCCTGCCTTCCCGGGAGCGGTTCCCTCATGTTCATGTCAAGGCCGGCGTTCGCCATGCCTTTGCCCGTGATGCGGCTGGTCGCTTCGAACCTTTCTGGCAATTCGAGAACCTGCCCCAGTTCGGTTTCGGCGTGGCTTCCACGGATCCTTATACGCTGGTCGATCTGGGTATAGGGGCTGATGTGGCCCTGTGGAGCAAGCCCATTTCCCTCGACTTCCAGGTCAGGAACCTGCTGAACACGGCCTACCGCGATTTTCTGGATACTTACAAAGGATACGCGTTGGGACAGGGGAGGAATTTCGTGGCCAAGCTGACCGTGCCGTTTTGAGGCAGGGTTGAGCAGGTATGGAGACCTGAAAGGTTTGTCGAACCTTTCAGATCTCTCCACGGGCCAGAACCTTTCTATGCACGATCGCTCATCAACCGGGGAATTGAGCCGAAAGGCCTGGTCTCAATATTACATACCAAATTCTTCTTTTCTTTGCGCTTCGGTTTTTCCATGAATGATGGGCTTCCCTGATCGGTTTCCTTGGCTTTTATTCTTCCTTCTGGTGACAGCAGGGTGCCGAAGTATTGATGAGCCTGGATCTTCTGGAAGTAGAGGTCACCTGTTCCGTGCAGAGCCTTACTGCAAGACGGTACGGGCAATGGAATTGCAGGGCAACAAAGTATGGCTCGCCACGCCTGGCGGAGTGGTTGCGAGGAACTTTCGATCGGGCACGACCGAATGCTTCAACCGCTCGAACAGCGCTTTGCCGGCGGATCTGATCACGGATCTGGCGATCGACGACCAGGGACACGTATGGGCAGCTCACCGTGAACCCGGCGACCCGGCTCCTCAGGAAGGCGGACTTTCTGTGTTCAGAAAAGGACAGTGGGAAGTGGTCTCGGGACCGGAGACCCTCCCTGCCCGGTCGATCCGTTCCCTGACCTTTGATAACGGCTACCTGATCGCTGGTTTTTACGATCAGAATATCGGGATCAAAGACTCTTCAGGGAACTGGCGATTGCTGAAGACCGGGGAGCTTCCGGTGGACCTCCACGATGTTACCGATGCCGTGGTGGACG
>CAZAYA010000223.1:0-3243 GCA_964489175.1 uncultured Flavobacteriales bacterium
GCAAACATTGAAGGAGTCCGGAAGCATCGAGATCAATGAAAAGAACCTCTGAAAAAGCAAGGAACAGGACCATGAACGCCGCCCGTAACCTTCCAAGCCTCATCCGTACCTCTTCCTTCGGGGTGCTGGTGGCGCTGCTCGTTACTTCCTGCACCCAGGATCCTCAGAGTCCGGGGTACGAGTACATGCCCGATATGTACCGCACCAAGGCCGTGGAGGCCTACGTTGACTACAGCCACCCGGATTCCCTCACGGCCCGCAAACCTGTGGAAGGGAGCATTCCTTTTTCCGCGGACTACATCGACAAGCCTTACAACCTGAATCTTCCTTATCCTTATCCCAACACCCAGGAGGGATTGGATTCCGCTCGTGAGAACCTCAAGAACCCCTTACCGTTCACCGAGGAAGCCTATGCCGAAGGGGAACAGGTCTTTACGGATTATTGTACCCACTGCCATGGAGAGGATGGTAAAGGCCAGGGTCCCCTCGTGGAGAACGGGAATTATCCGCCTCCGCCTGCTTATACGAAAACGCCCGATCTGCTTACCGAAGGCAAGATCTATCATATACTGAAATACGGAAGTCTCAACGGAATGATGGGATCCCATGCTTCCCAACTCACCCGGGAACAACGCTGGAAGGTGACCCATTATGTGGCCACGCTTCGGGATGAGGTGAAAAACCCGTTCAAGGGAAAGGAACAAGAAGGGTCGGCTGAAGGACAAGAAAGAAAGAAAACTGTGGAAAAAGCGGCGAAAAGCGAAGCGGATACAGTATCGACAAGTGAAAAACAGGCCGCAGCGCAGTAATTTTGTAACTGAATCCACCTGAGCGATGGAATACACGATCTCCAACCGAGCCAAATACTTCACCTATGCCCTCATGGGTATCGGCCTCATCGCGCTGATCGTAGGGTTTCTGACCGACCATTCCGATCACCACAACCGGTTCTGGTCGAACCTGCTTATCGACGGGCTTTTCTTTTTTGGTATCTCCGCTGGCGCGCTCTTCTTCCTGGCGGTCCAGTATGCTGCCCAGGCCGGGTGGGGAACCCTTCTCAAAAGAGTGTTCGAAGCGGTCATCGGCTTTCTTCCCTATGGCTCGGTGGTCATTCTCCTCGTTTTGCTGGCGGGCTCTTTCCATGGTCACCACATTTATCACTGGATGGCCGAAGGGATCATGGACCCTGCCGCTGATAACTACGATGCTATCATCGCCGGAAAATCATTTTATCTGAACCAGCCTTTCTTCTGGGTCCGGGCCATCCTGTATATCGGGACCTTTCTATTCTTCGCCCGCTATTTCCGGAAACGGTCCCTCAGGGAAGATGAGGAGGGAGGTACGAGCATCCATTTCGGCAACTTCCGCATGTCGGCGCTTTTCATCGTACTGTTCGGGATCTTTTCCTCTGCACTTGCATGGGATTGGATCATGTCGATCACCACGCATTGGTACAGTACGCTGTTCGGCTGGTATGTTTTTTCCGGGATGTGGTGCAGCGCCATCATCACCATCATTCTCGTTACACTATACCTGAAGAATAAAGGGTTGTTGCCCCAGGTCAATGAAAGTCATATCCATGACCTCGGAAAATGGATGTTCGCATTGAGCTTTCTGTGGAGTTACCTGTGGTTCTTCCAGTTCATGCTGATCTGGTACGGGAACAAACCTGAAGAAGCGACTTATTTCATCGAAAGGATCCAGAATTACCAGGGGATCTTCTTTACCGTGTTCCTGATCAACCTCGTGCTGCCCATGTTGCTGCTGATGTCCCGGGATGCCAAACGCAACAACAAGTTCCTTGTTACGGTGGGCTCCATCATCTTCGTGACCCACTGGCTGGACACGTTCCTGTTGATCATGCCGGGAACGGTCCATGAGCACTGGCAGATAGGATTCATGGAGATCGGGATGTTCCTGGGTTTCCTGGGCGCTTTCATTCATGTGACATTGAAAACGATGAGCAAAGCACCGGTCACCCCGGTCAAACATCCGTTCCTGCAGGAAAGCATCGATCTGCATACCTGAGAGGAAGGGTTGAATACAAACTGATTCGTTATGGTCAAGGTTCTGATAGTATTGGTGATCATCCTCGGTGTTATCGCCATCGCCCAGCTCACCAGGGTCTATGAGCTAACGGCATCCCTGCGGGGCAAGCGGGAAGAGGAGATCTCTGACAAGGACAACCGCATGAACGGGAACCTGATGCTCGTCTTCATGATCCTTTTCTATGCCTTTTTCTTCTGGCAGTTGTATGAATACGGCAGTGAAGTACTCATCAGCAATTCCGCATCCAAGCACGGGGTGCAGGTGGATCAGTTGATGACCTTCAATTTCGTCATCCTTTTCATTGTTTTCTTCATTACCCAGACCATCCTTTTCTGGTTCGCCTACAAATACAAGGGAAAAGAAGGAGCCAAGGCGCTTTTCTATCCGCACAACAACAAACTGGAGTTGATCTGGACGGTTATCCCGGCCATCTTTCTGGCCGTCATTATCATCTACGGATTGCGCACCTGGAACACCATTACCGAAAGGCCTTCGGAAGATGCGATCACTGTGGAACTTTATGGGAAACAATTCGACTGGACTGCTCGTTATCCTGGCCCTGACGGGGAATTGGGCCTTACCAACTGGAACCTGATCACCCCTTCCAATCCGTTGGGGATCATCACTTCCGAGACCATCGAGGCGCAACTTGAGAACATTGAGGAAAGCCGCTCGAAGTTGCAACAAGAATTAGAAGAAAAAAAGGATTTCCTCCCTGAAGGCCATATCGAGGAGAAAGAAGACGAACTGGCCCGCCTGAAGCGGCAGAAGAACAGGATCCTCCAGCTCAAGAACGCAGAAGGGGTCTCTTACGATAAGGGGTATGATGACAAACTCGTCAGAGGCGCCTTCCATCTTCCCGTGGACCAGGAAGTAAGTTTTGTGATCCGCTCCCGGGACGTGATCCACAGTGCTTACATGCCGCATTTCAGGGCTCAGATGAATGCTGTTCCTGGCATGAAAACGCATTTCAAGTTCACCCCGACGATCACTACCGATAGCATGCGGACGATCAAGGAGAACGAGGATTTTACTTATACTTTGCTTTGCAACAAGATCTGTGGGGCGGCCCATTACAACATGAAGATGGATATCTTTGTAGATGAAGCAGAGGCCTACAAGAAATGGCTGAACGAGCAGAAAACGTTTTCCGCAAGTCTCGACCTGAAGGAAGAGAAGAAAAAAGCGCTTGCT
>CAZAYA010000224.1:0-3235 GCA_964489175.1 uncultured Flavobacteriales bacterium
ACCCCCTTTCCTCCCCCATTGGCTAGTGACTAATTAACCGACCACCACATCTTCTCCGGACTTCTCCCGCAGCTCTTCATGAGCTTCCTGCTGTTCAATCTCCCGCTCATAGCCCTCGGGGTCAGGGGAGAAACGTTCCAGGACCACGCAGGCTACCAGGTCGCCGGTAACGTTCAACAAGGTTCGGAACATTTCGAGGATGCGGTCCACCCCGATGATCAGAGCCAGCCCTTCGAGGGGGATACCAGCACTGGTGAGAACGGTGGACAGGATCACGATCCCTACCCCCGGCGTAGCCGGTGTACCGATCGAAGCACCCACCACCGTCACGATCAGGGCCAGCAAGGCAGACAAGGGCAGGTCGATGCCGAAGAGCTGAGCCATGAAGATCGTGGCCAGGCCCTGGTAAAGGGCGGAACCTCCCATATTGACCGTCGCTCCGATAGGAGCCACGAACTGAGCCAGCGAAGGGCGCACCTTCATCTTCTCTTCAGCGGTCTTGATGGTCAGGGGCAGGGTGACCGCCGAACTGTCCGTGGAAAAAGCCAGCAACTGAGCCTCCCGGGCATGGCTCATGAACGTGAGCGGGTTGCGGCGAGCCAGAAAGAAGACCAACAACAGGTAGAAGACCAGCAAGACCACAAAACCGATCATCACCGACCCGATATACACCCCCATGCCCAGCAGCGCATCCAAACCGGTCTTGATGGTCACGTTGGCCAGCAATCCGAAAACGGCCAGAGGAGCGATCAGCATCAGCCACTGAACGATGGCCATGCAAACATCCTGCAAGGAACCAAGAATATCCAGCAGGGGCTTCGCCTTGGCAGGAGCCAGGCTGACCAGCGCCATCCCCAGAATGAACGAGAACAGGACCACCTGCAGCATCTGGTTGTCCAACATAGCACCCAATGGGTTTTGCGGTAAAACGCCAATGATGTCCTTTGGCAAGGTCTTCAGATCGAAAGTGTTCCCATCCACCTCCTCCATATCCAGGGTGACCTTTCGCTCCACGATATCGGTCTCGATGAAGGTTCCCGGTTCGATGATGTATCCCACGGCGATCCCGATGATGATGGCAACGACCGTGGTCCCGAGGAAGAAGATGAGCAGCCGGCTTCCGCTGGTCTTCAGTTGTTCGATGTCCTCGCTCGATGCGATCCCCCGGATCACCGAGGCCAGCACCAGCGGCACCACGATCATCTGGATCATGGTAAGGAAGAAATAGCCCGGCAGAGCCAGCCATTCCCCGATGATCTCCCCGCTCCCCTTTTCCACCCAACCGATGGAAGGACTCAGCAAGAGGCCCACGATCAGCCCCAGGAGCATCCCAATGACGATCTTCAACCAGAGCTTACCCTCTACCAGGCGCTCCAGGTAGACATAACCGTATTTGAGATTACGGGGATGAATGTACTCGAGCGTACCCTTGACGTCTTTCTCTCTACGCTTGAAAAAGTCCTTGAAGCCCATAGGGGGAAGTTTTGATGGCAAAAATGCAAAGTTGGGATGAAAGGGGGAATGATGTGGGTCAGTGGGCAGGAAGGTAGAGAGATAGTGAGGTAGGTAGGGAGGGAGGTAGAAAGGGTTGGTTCTGTTCAGAAAAGGGTGTCATTTTTTATTCCAGTCCTAACCGGTCCCTGTATTTAATGGATAGGACATTGAGGACCTGCTTCCAGCTTCTCGGAGTCCCCCATTTCTTCTTGACGTTCATGGAGACCAGATAGAGCATCTTGTAAAAGATCACCTCACTATCCATCTACCTAACTACCTATCTACCTCTCTATCTCCCTACCTAACTCCTTGAAATTCTCCCTGATCCGCCGAAACTCCTTCCACGAAGGGGTGGTATAGCTTTTTCCTCCCTGCTGAACGATCCCTGAAGCCTGATAAGCCGGGAGATCCTGCAGGACCCGGGCCAATGCTTCCGCACTTTTCCGCTGCAATTCCAGGTAATTCATGGACACGGTTTCCCGGAGGGTCGGATAGAATTGAATGGGCAACTCCTCCCGGTAGAGGACCCGGCCATGATCGATCCTTTTCTCGACCTCATGGATCGTGAAGCCGGTCTTGTCCGAACCATGATACAGTTGCCAGATCACACTTTGAGCGCCTTTGAAGGCCGGCAACACCTCATGATGAATATTGAGCATGCCCTGAGGGAAGAGAGAGAACACGTTTTCAGGGATATAACCATTGCCTAAGGAAAGGCCCACCTCCGCCTCGCCTTTCCGGATCAGTTCTCTGGTCTTGCCATGAGCGATGGCCGGAACGATCTCCCAGGAAATACCGTGTTCCCGGGCTATTTCAGCAATGTCCTTCACACCAGCTTGCCGATAAGGATCGACCGCATACCATCGCCGCATACGGATACCGTTCAGAGCTCCCAATAGCCCGATCCTCCGGACCTTTCGTAGTTTTCGTTTCCAATTCTTTCCTGCATTTTCAGCGGATCCGTCATTGAAGATCACTTGCTCCACTTCCACACCCTTCTCCAGGAGGATAGGCAGGATCAGGGAAGCACTACCAAAACGGACGCTGGTGAGAATGGTCGCCTTCATGGATCAATAAGGGAAGCCGTTCCCCTCCGGTGATAAGTTCAAAGCATTGCGGGCCAGGAAGAATTGAACATGCGTCAGGGGCCAGTCCAGAATCACATGGTCCCGTCGGATGCATAGCTTTTCCTTCGGCACACCCCCTTCCCCGGGAACATGGCACCCCCGTTCTGCAGAAGCACAGGAGCGATGGCCGGCCGCGAATACCATTTCTTTCGCTTCAGGGGAGAATTCATGGAACCGACCATAAGGCCAGGCAAAGTGAGGGATATCGCCTAACCGGGCTTCCAGTTTTCTTTTGGCTTCACCGACCTCTTCTTCCAAACGAGCTCCGCTCAATTCGGACAATAAAGCATGGCTCAGGGTATGGTTCCCCACTTCATGCCCCCTTTTCTGAAGATCCTCCAACCCTTTCCAGTCCAAAAACCTTACCGGCGGAAAATGCAGCCGGTCGCGGCAAAAAGCTTCGATCCGGGAGGGTTCCTGCTCCCCGATCATGGCCGGGCAAACAAAAAAACAACAGGTCGCTCCGAACGCTTCCAGGATCGAGGCAGTCCTTTCATTGTTGGCCATGCCATCGTCGGAACTGAAAGCAATGCAAGGCTCTTCCACCGAATGCCCTTCCAATAGGATGTCCACCGCTTCCGAATAAGAAAGGAACTTATGATCTTCTGCTAACC
>CAZAYA010000225.1:0-3212 GCA_964489175.1 uncultured Flavobacteriales bacterium
CGATCCGGAAATAATGAAGTCCGGCTTTTCCGAAATGACCATACAGGTCGAAGCGATCCAGTTGCTTCAGGTCTCGGCCGGTGTGAACATCTAACCGGTGCATTTTCTGGGCGGTGACCTTTCCGATCCCATGGAATTTTTCGATGGGCAGGGCATCGATGAAGGCAGCGGCTTCTTCAGGACGGATCAATTTATAGCCGTCTGGTTTGTTGATGTCAGAAGCTTGTTTGGCGAGGAACTTGTTAATGGAGATCCCCGCGGAAGCTGTCAGCCAGGTTTCTTTTCGGATCCTTTCGCGGATCTCCTGAGCGATCAGGGTCGCGGAGGGTTTCCCTTTTTTGTTGTGGGTGACGTCCAGATAGGCTTCGTCCAGGGAAAGGGGTTCCACAAGGTCGGTGTACTCCCGGAAAATGTCCATGATGTACCTTGAGATGGTTCGGTAGGTATCGAAGCGGGGCTTCAGGAAGATCAGGTCCGGGCATTTTTTCCGGGCGGTCACCGAGGGCATGGCCGAACGGATGCCATATTTCCGTGCTTCGTAACTGGCAGCAGCTACTACGCCCCGGTCACTTGTTCCTCCCACAACAAGCGGCTTCCCTTTCAGAGAAGGGTCATCCCTTTGCTCTACGGAAGCGTAAAAAGCATCCATATCGATGTGGATGATCTTGCGGATGGGGGGAGACATACTGCAAATATCCGGATCATTTCCAGAGGACTGCCCACACAAAGCCCCGAGCTATGGTGTTTTCGTAATTTTGGGCTGATCATGGAATTCGTAGGCAAAATATTCATGCGGGCTTTGGCCGTTATCCTGGCGGCCTGGTTGCTCCCTGGTGTTGAAGTGACGGGTTTTCTGACCGCCGTTCTTGTGGCGCTCATCCTTGCTGTTCTGGACCATTTCATTAAGCCTTTCCTGGTGGTGATCACGCTTCCTGTTACTGTTTTCACGCTGGGGCTTTTTCTCTTCGTGATCAATGCCCTGATCATTCTTTTGGCCGATGCGGTTGTGGAGGATTTCATGGTAGACGGTTTCTGGTGGGCGTTGCTGTACAGTCTGGTGCTTTCCATTTTGATGTCCATCTTTGAAAGGATCGGAGGATAGAAGAACGGGTCTTATGAAGGAACGGTCACAAGAGAAGACGGCTTATACCTTGATAACGGGGGCCAGTGAAGGAATAGGAAAAGCTTTGGCGGAAGAATTCGCGCGGGAAGGGAAGAACCTTATCCTCGTGGCCCTTCATGAGGAGCCCCTGGGAGAGGTCGCCCGGGCTCTGCAGGAAAACCATCCCGGTATCGATGTCCGTGGGCACAAGATCGATCTCTCCACCCCTGAAGGAGCCCATAACTTGTATCACTGGTGCCGAAGGGAAGGGCTTCGGGTGAACACTTTGGTGAACAATGCCGGGATGGGAGGGGAAGAGGTTTTCATGAAGTCGGAAGCCGCTCATAACGAACGGATGGTCTTTTTGAACCAGTTCGCTCCCATGAGCCTCATGCGAGACTTTTTGGATGATATGCTGCAATTCGGGGAAGGCAAAGTATTGAACGTGTGCAGTGCAGCTTCTTTTTTCCCGCTTCCTTACAAGAGTGTTTACTCAGCTTCCAAGTCCTTTTTGTATTCGATCAGCCGCTCTTTGAAGGAAGAACTGAGGCATGAGAACATTACGATCACAGCGCTTTGTCCCGGCCCGGTCCTCACGAATTCTTTGGTCTCCAACCGGATTCGGGAAAGAGGAGAAATGATGAAATGGATCACGCTCACCCCTGATGAGGTTGCTCAAGCTGCTGTAAGAGGATTGTTCCGGGGAGAATCGGTGGTCGTTCCCGGCCTTGGGATGAAAATGGTCATCGCGATAGCCAGGATGTTCCCGCCTTTCGTTCGGACCCGTTTTATGGCGCGGGTGTTGGAGAAATACATGCATCAACAGCAACAGGAGAAGGAGCCTACGGAAGAGGAAGGGATCCCCGAAGAGGCCTGATCGTTCTTATCGACCGGTTGCCCATTGACCGGAGATCTTCAGACCCACTTGAAAATTCCGGGGTTCTCCTGGATAGTAATAGCGGGGAGGACCACCCCAGGACGGAGCATTGACCAGGACCATCGAAGCATAATGTTCATTCGTGATGTTCGCTACCCTCCCGAAGAATTCGATCTTGAGCCATTCCCCCAATTGCTGTTCATAACTCGCTTTGGCCTGCAAGGTCTCATAAGGAGAGGCCTGGCGGGTGTTCTCATCATCCAGCCAGCGGGAAGCAGTGGCATTCCAGATCAGATGAAGGGAAAAACCGCTCTGATGCCGGAGATCGAGCCCGGCGAACAGGATTCCTGAGGGAATACCCGGTATCGCCTTTCCCCTCAGGTCTTGACCTTCGTCCTGAAATTCCCGGAACCTGTGGTCACTGAAGGTGAAGGAGCACCAGGGGCTGAGAACCTGAAAGCCTTTGAAGTGCTCTCCGAAGAGAATTGAAAAGGTTCCTTCGATCCCTTTGTGAAGGGTTTGGCCGGCGTTCTTCCCGATATAGGAATCCGGTCCTACTCGTTGGGCCACCAGTTCATCCTTCATGGAAAGGAAATAGCCTGTGACCTGGTAGTTCAGCAGGCGGTCCAACAGGTTGCCGGATACCCCGGCTTCGTAGTTCAAGCCGTTCTCCGCCCTGAGGTCCGGGACGAAGTTTCCGTTCTCGTCCAGGGTTTCTTCGATCGTGGGGTGACCAGCTCCGCGACTAACGGAGCCGAAGAGGTTGAGGCTGGAAAGAGGAGTATAGTGCAATTGGGCCCGGGGGAGGATGATGACCGGAAAGTGGTGTTGGGTGGAAGAAGAGGAATACGGATCGACCTCTCTTTGGCCGGTTCTTACAGCGATTCCTGATTTGACCCGGAGTTCGGGGAACAAGGTCCATTGTCCTTCGAGGAAGAACAGCGAGTTCGAATTTCGTTGCTCTTGTCCGCTCAGCAGATCCCCTTGCTCCCGGTCATGGATCTCGTAGAGCTTTTGGTGGTACTTGCTCCTGATGTGCTCCAGACCGGTTTTCAACAGGACCGGTAGATGGAATACCGTATCACGGTGAGAGAGGACGGAACGGATGCCGTATTGTCGGTGGTCACCCCTCAGAATGTTGAACGGCCGGGGTTCGTGGTTGTTGGTAGCGGTTGAAAAAAGAGTCGTGGAGAGAAGGGTCCGGGAGGAGAAAGCATGTCTTTCCGTGAGGCC
>CAZAYA010000226.1:0-392 GCA_964489175.1 uncultured Flavobacteriales bacterium
GCGGTTTCTTCTTGTTTTTGTTCCCGGGCGGTCTGGAGTACCTGGATATCTTCCTGCAATTCTTCCTTTGTGGAAGGATCCTGGGTCTCTTCCAGCTCCTGTTCTTTTTCCCCGATCTGCCGGTCTATTTCCCGGATCAGCTCCTCGTTTCGTTGGGCGATGGCTTGTTCTTGTTCTGCACCGCTGCGTTCCTCTTCGATCCGTTGGATATCTTTTTCATAAGAGCTGTCGACGGAAGCAATGCTTCGGGCAACAGATGTCCGGGCATCTTCCAGAGAAGCCTCATCCTTCTTCTCTTCGTTTTCTGCTGATGTAGCTGCGAACCATTCCTCGGTCTGTGCTTGTTTTTTCTCGCGGATGTTCTTCAGTTGGCCGATCTCTTTCCGGAGTTG
>CAZAYA010000226.1:402-3203 GCA_964489175.1 uncultured Flavobacteriales bacterium
GTTGTTCTTTTTCAGTCGTGTCTTCGGTCTGTTGCAGGGCTTCTTCTTTCCGGGTGATGTCTTCACCGATCTCCCGGATCAGTTCGCGGTTTCGTTCGGCAACCGCCTGTTGTTGCTGTTCGGCAGAGAGGTCTGTGTCCTGTACCTTCTCGATGTCTTCCTGATAGGTTTCATCTACTTCTGTTATCAGGCGTTCTTCCTCTGTTCCGGATACTTCTTGTTCTTCTTCATCCTCCGGGGGGGAGCTTGTGTGTTCTGAGCGGAATTGCTCCAGTTTGGTGATCGACCGTTGGATGTTCTCTTTTTCTTCAGGATCATCCGTTTCTTCCAGGGCCTGTTCTTGTTCCTGAATGGCCTGGTCTACGCGGGATATTAACTCCTGTTCGCGTTCGGCGCGTTCGCGCTCTTTTTCCTGTTGGCTTTTCCCGGATCCTTCGATCGCCTGGAGGTCTTCAGAATAGGTGCTATCCAGTTTTGC
This sequence comes from uncultured Flavobacteriales bacterium, assembly GCA_964489175.1. Taxonomy (GTDB): domain Bacteria; phylum Bacteroidota; class Bacteroidia; order Flavobacteriales_D; family CAYVSK01; genus CAZAYA01. Next base: position 881 of record CAZAYA010000226.1, read on the forward strand.
TACTGGGTCTTTTCCTGAAGAAGGGGTTTCCTGGGGCTGATCTTGCTTTCCTTTTCTCCCGGACGGGGGTTCGCCTTCAGCTGTGAGGTTTTGCTTTTTCCGCTCTTCTCTGATCTGCTCTTCCAGCACTTGGGTCTCGCTGGCTTGTTCCAGGTTGGAAAGGTCTTGCTTCAATGTATTCCTGTCCCCGGAGGTTAAATTGCTGGTGTCCGTATCTGCATCGATGTCGGAAACGTCGCCTGCGATCAGGTCGCCGAGAAGGTCAGCTTGTTGTTGCAATTCAGATGCTTTGGCCTGGACTTTCTCGGCTTCCTGGAAAACAGATCTAGCTTTATTTCCCAGTTGAGCGATCTGTTTTTCCATCCCGGCAATGGAATCCCGGAGGGTTTCTTTTTCCGCCTCCTCGTCACTCATTTCCATTGATCGCTCCGTTTTTTTGATCGTTTGTTTCAGTTGGTCTTGTTCTTTTCGGTAGGAACGAGCCAAAGCGACCAGGCTGTCGGCTTTGGTTTGTTCTTGTTCCGCTTTTTGGAGCGATTTTTCGTGATGGCTTTCACTGGAAGTGCTCTCTGCCCGGAGTTCCTCCAGTTTTTTCTTTTGTTTGGAGAGTTGCTGGACGGCTTCCTCATGGGATTCTGAATTCACCGCTTTTTCAAGGTTATCGGCGTATTCCCGGGCTGCATCGGCTTCTTCTTGCTTTTGCTTGTATTGCTGGTCGAGACTTTCAGCAAGGTCCAGGGCTGTGAATGCTTCTTTGGTGTTGCGATTGGCCTCTTCTTTGAGCTGTTTGGCTTCTGTAAGCCGGGATTCTTTCTTGTTGGGGGGAAGGGTGTCTGGTGTGTTGCTCAGGATCTCTTCTGCTTTTTCATTCGCACTTTGGGCGTTCTTTTTCTTTTTGGATGCTACCGCGTAGGCGATGTTGGCCCGTTCTTTCAGCTTTTCGGCTTCTGTTTCCAGTTCCCCGGCATCTTTTTGGGCCATCTTCACGATCTGTTCATTGTCAAGCTCGCCCATTTCGGAGGTGTCTTTCCCGGTTTTTTCGGTATCCTCCTTCTTTTTCGCTTCATTGAGGCGGGCCATGATATCGTCACTGTAATTCTCGTCCAGGCGGGCTTTATTGCGGATCACGTCCATGATCAGATTCAGCTCGTCGCCTTCTACCGGCTCGTCGAATTTGTTGTTGATCACGAGCTGCTCCTGGCTTTTGATCTTCTTCAACAACATTTCCTGTTGGAGGGGCTTGATCTTTTTCAGATGGGGAACGTCTACGATGGCTGAATGCCGGATATTGCTTTGGGAAGGTTCGACCAGGAATTTGTATTTACCTCCTTTCGGCAGGGTGATCACATATTCTCCTGAATTCGGGTCGGTCTGGAAGACCCCCTCGGTTTGATCGGTATTGGCATTCTTCACGATGATCTTGGCTTCTTTGGCCGAGGTGTGGATCTCGTTGTTGAATTGTCCTTTCAGCACTGCGATCTTGATCGGCAGTTTGTCGATCTTGACCCGGTAGACGTGGACCTTCCCTTGGGTGCTGGTTCGTTTGGAAGCGAAATTCGCCAGGTCGTTCTTCTTATCGGCGATGTAAAAGAGATCATCGTCAGGTGAGTTGATGGCGAAATCCAGGTTCTTGGGTTCAGAATAGGTGTTGGTGGAGGGGTCGTAAGTGCTCTTGAAGATATCGTATCCTCCCATGCTGTTGTGTCCTTTGGAGCAGAAGAACAGGGTTCTTCCGTTAGGGTGGAGGAAGGGATAGTTCTCGTTATAGGGGGTGTTAACAGCACCTTTCAGTCTTTCGGGTTCCGACCATCCGCCGTCTTCCAGTTTTTTCGCTTTGAAAAGGTCGAGCTTGTTATCCCCATCTTCTCCATAACTGGCGAAAACGATGGTCCTGGAATCAGCAGGATAATAGATGAGTGCCTGGTGGTCCCGTTTCTGGTCTTCACGCGTGAGGATGTCATCAGGAGCTACAAGGATCCGCCCTCCGATCCCGGTAAGGTCATAATAGCGGAAGAATTCCTTCTCGGAAGCTTCTACTTTCTTTTTGACCACCAGTTCCTTAGGGTCCTGTAGAAGTTCCTGGCCATTGTGGCACATCTCGATCTGCCGTTCTACGGGGAGGTCCTTTAGATCCCTGCGCCTTCCTTGCTCCCGGAATTTTTCATAGGAACGGATCGCGTCCTTGAACCGGTAGTTCAGGTGGTAGATCCTGCCCAGGTAGTAATGAACCCGGGGATCGATATCCTTGCCATGCTTGGCCGCATATTCCAGGTATTTGATCGGTTTTTGCTTATCCGGATCAGCGTAGATGAGACAACTTCCG
>CAZAYA010000227.1:0-3194 GCA_964489175.1 uncultured Flavobacteriales bacterium
TACTTCGCCGGATAAAACGATCGATGCTCTTTATGCCTTTACGGATTGCGAAGTTTCCCTGGCTCCCAATGCAACGGTGATCGACGGGGAAAAGCCTCGCTTCCTCGGGGTAGCGGAAATGCTGGACCGGTCCACCGAACGGACCGTGGATCTGCTCAAACAGGAACTGGAGATCCGGATGAGCGAACTCGAAGCGCAATGGCATTTCGCTTCGCTCGAAAAGATCTTCATCGAAGAAAGGATCTATCGGGATATCGAGGAATGCGAGACCTGGGAATCCATCATCGAAACCATTCACAAAGGATTGAAACCTCACATTAAGCACCTCAAAAGAGAAGTGACCGATGAGGATGTGACCAAGCTCACGGAGATCCGGATCAAAAGGATCTCCAAATTCGACAGCTTCAAAGCGGATGAGCACATTCATACCCTGGAAGAGGAAATGGTCAACGTGAAGGATAAATTGGCCAACCTTACCGAGCATGCCATCGCATGGTTCAAACACCTCAAGAAAACCTATGGGGAGGGGCGGGAACGCCGGACCGAAGAACGTACCTTCGATACCATCGAAGCCAGCAAGGTCACCGTGGCCAACAAGAAGTTGTTCGTGGACCGCGAAGAAGGGTTCATCGGGTATGGGTTGCGGAAAGACGGCGAATATGTCTGCGATTGTTCCGACATCGATAACATCATCATTTTCCGGGAAGATGGCACCATGCTGATCACGCCGGTGGACAGCAAGAAATTCGTCGGCAAAGGCATATTGCACGCTGGCGTCTGGAAACGCAATGACAAGCGTACCATCTACCACATGATCTACCAGGATGGTAAGACAGGACCAGTGCGCGTCAAACGTTTCAATGTTCCCTCTGCCACACGGGATAAAGAATACGACCTCACCAAAGGGACCAAAGGATCTAAAGTCCTGTATTTCTCAGAAAATCCGAACGGTCGCTCTGAGACCGTTCATGTAGTCCTCAGGCCTAAGCCCCGCCTCAAGAAGACCAAATTCGACCTGGACATCGGAGAAGTAGGGGTCAAGAGCCGCAATGCTCAAGGGAATATCGTTACGAAAAACCCTGTGGCCAAGGTCGTTCAGAAGGATGTTGGAAGTTCTACTTTAGGGGCCAGGAAGATCTGGTACGATGATGTGGTCCACCGGCTCAATGCAGAAGAAAGAGGGGAGTACCTGGGGGAATTTTCCGGGGATGATAGGATCCTCGCCGTGGAACAAAGCGGTTATTACAAGCTGGAAGGGTATGATCTGACCACCCGTTTCGAGCCCGACCTGGTGCTGATCGAGAAATTCCGGCCCGACCACCCCTTGAGCGTCGTCTATTACGATGGAGAGAAGCAGGAATACAAGGTCAAACGGTTCATTCCTGAGCAACGCAAGAAGACCCTCTTCATCACCGATCACGAGGACTCTTTCCTGGAACTGGTCACCACCCAGCTTCATCCCCTGGTTCGGATCAATTATGATCAGAGGAGTACGGACCAAGAAGCGGAGGAGGTTCAACTGGACGAACTTATCGATGTGAAAGGAGAGAAAGCCAAAGGGAACCGGCTCACCAGGTATAAGATCAAGAGCATCGACCTGCTTTCTTCGGAAGAAGAGAAAAGCGACGAGCAAGAACTTTCTCAGGAAGAGGGAGGTACCTCCGACCCCGAAGATCCTAAGGAAAAGGAAGTCCCATCTCCAGAGAAACCGGAAGAGGAAAGGGAACCTTCCTCTGCAAAAGGTGAAGAGGGGAAAAATGAAAAGGCCCCCAGGATTCCTGAAAAAGAAGAAAAGAAAGACGAAGAAAGAGAGGATAAAAAAGGGCCTTCTGGTGACCAGATCACTCTTTTCTGATCCTTTTGATAAGAAGAAAACACTCCATTGAAGAGGGGTGCTCCCTAAGGTTTCCTCTTGAAAACCCAGATCACCCCGATCTTTTGGGGAACCCAACAGCAATAGCCCCCCCTCCGCTAATAAAGTAAAGAAGAGCTCTTGGGCTACCGGTTGATAACAGACAAGGCCAGGGCATGCCTTGGCAAGACCCCGGTCCTTATGCTTCGGGAATGTTAAGCCCTTGGGGACTGCGATATTCGTATCTTTATGAGACCATGCGGTATTTCTTTACCTTGCTGGTCAGCTTGTTGTGCTACTCCGTTCCCGGGAACGGGCAAGAAGATCTTGCCCTGCAAGGCCAATTGGATTATCCTGAAGAATTGAACGATGTGTGGGGGTATGTGGATGAGAACGGGAATGAATATGCCCTGGTCGGACAAAAGAATGGTGGTGTATCGGTCGTCGATGTTACTGCACCGGCCTCCCTGACGGAGGTATTTTCAGTATCCGCACCTAATACCAACTGGCGCGACATCAAGACCTGGGAGGACCATGCTTATGTGACCAGCGAAAATCACGGTAATTACGCCCTGATGATCATCGACCTGACCCCTTTACCAGGGGGGACCCCTTCGGTTTCTTACTACCGGCCTTCCCATTGGGGGGCAGCCCATAACCTGTATATCGATCAGCAGGGGGCCGCCTATGTTTTCGGTCCGGATACCGGAAAAGGAGGGGTGTTGATGCTGGACCTGACCCAGGATCCAAAAGCCCCCGTTGAATTGGGATTCTTCGATAAATGGTATGCTCACGATGGCATGGTGCGCAACGATACACTGTATACCGCCCATATCAATAATGGTTTTTTTTCCATTGTAGATGTCAGTGACAAAGCAGCCCCTGAGATATTGGGCACTCATACTACACCGAACGGCACCACTCATAACCTCTGGATCTCGGATAATGGGAAGGAACTGTATGCCACGGATGAGAAACAAGGCGCTTTCATCACCGCTTACGACATTCGAAATCCGTCCAATATTGAGGAATTGGACCGGGTCCGGAACGGAGAGGACGTGGTTCCCCACAATACGCATTTCTTCAATGACTTTCTGATCACAGCATATTACCGGGACGGGGTTATCGTCCATGATGTTTCCCGTCCCGGCAATATGCTGCGGACGGGATATTTCGACACGAACGATACGTTGGCAGGTTTTGGTCTGGATGGCTGTTGGGGTGTTTACCCCTGGTTACCTTCGGGAAACCTTCTGGCCACTGATGTTCTTACAGGGCTTTTCGTATTACAGCCGGACCTTCAAAGAGGATGTTACCTGGAAGGAACGGTCACGGAGCAAGG
>CAZAYA010000228.1:0-3188 GCA_964489175.1 uncultured Flavobacteriales bacterium
ATTGAGAGAATACCCATGTTTCCCAAAATAGGTCTTCCCGGTCCGGTAAAACCCAAGGCTGCTCATGTGCGATCCTTCCCGATTGGAAAACCGACAAGCGTATTCATCCCCGGAAGCCTTACCATGAGCCACGAAAGTGTAATGCAACACTTTCTTTTGCTGAAGATCGATCACCCACAGGCGCTTTTGATTGGCGGAACGGGAAAGGTCGATCACGGTAAGGATATTCGATCTTTCCAGCATTCCACTGCCCGATAGGGTTTGCACTCCCCGTAAAGCGATCGAAAAAACCTCTTCCTGAGGACGCTGCTCCTCCGGCGTTAATTCTTGATATACCAAAAAACCCAAAGAACCAACACTTTTCTCCCCCTTAGGAAAAGGCGTTGGCAGAAGAGAAAAAAGCAGGATGAACAACCAAGAGAACATCATCAAAGAGACCGGGATTTATAACATAACATTCTATAAGCGAATTTGATCATTCCCCAAGACCTCCTTGTTCACATCTTCCCCCTCAACATCCGGTGCCAATACAACCAGGGAAGACCATACTTCTTGAGCATCCACATCCACCAACTTTCCTTCGTCGTATCCAGGAACTTGGAAATAAGAGGATCCGGAGCGGGTTTGTTATCATATTCGAATTCGGCTAGTACCATCTTTCCATAACCGGTCACCAGCGGGCAACTGGCATACCCGGAATACTGAAGACTGCTCAGCGCTCCTTTATTCCTCATAGAAAGAATGTTCTCCACCACAACAGGAGCCTGCTTCCGGATCGAAGCCCCTGTTTTCGCCGTGGGAAGCGCTACACAATCACCAACCCCGAACACATTAGGGTAACGGGGATGTTGCAAGGAATGTGTATCCACCTCCATCCAACCCTTGTTCGCACCATCCTGAAAAGCTAAAGGAGAGTTACGCACCACTTCAGGAGCCCTTTGAGGAGGTGCCAGATGAAGCATATCGAAAGGAATGGTGTAGGTTCCATCCTCCAGGGACTTTTCTCCGGCCTTGTTGTCCGGATCGTTCCGGGTCTCTTCTTCAATATGCTCCCCGGTAAAGCGATAATGCGCCAGTTTCTTTTCAGGGTCGATACCAACAAGCTGGCGATGGGTCTTGGCGATAATGTTCTTCCGGTCCACCACCTCATAGATGGTCTGTTTGAAGCCTTCCACTCCGAACACCACGCTTCCGGGCAAAGCATAGATCACGTTCGTTTTATCCCGTACACCACTCTTCTGGAAATATTCTTCAGACAAGTACGCTGCCTTTTGAGGTGCTCCCCCACATTTGATCGGCGTTGCCGCCTGGGTGAACAAGGCATTTCCTCCCTTGAAATTCCGCACCACTTCCCAGGTATACTCCGGGTCGATATAATTGCTGCACACGCCGTTCTTCCCGATGGTATCCTTTAATCCTTCCACCCCCTCCAGATCCATCACCAAACCAGGCGTTACCACTAACTGATCGTAAGTATAGCGTTCCTCATTACTGGCCACAACAGTGTTCTCTTCAGGTAAGACCTGCTTGGCGGATCGTCGTATCCAGGTCGCTCCCTGCGGTATATACCGTTCTTCTTTCCGCTGAGTGGCACTCATGCGAAAACTCCCCGCTCCGACCAATGTCCAGGCTGGTTGATAGGCATGGACCGTAGAAGGCTCCATGATCGCAACATCAATACCGCTGTTCTTTTTCAACAATTGGGCGGCGACCATGATCCCTCCGGTCCCGCCACCAATGATCAAGATCTCATGGTGTTGTTTCATTGTCAGGAAGTTTAGTGCAAAACGACGAGATCTTTCCTGCACCGGCAATGATCCCGGTCATTTTCGAGTTTACCGGATCTCGTATCTTTTTGGCTATGCGTCGATCATCCCCCCTTTCCGACACCATACTGGATACCTTGTCGGTGAGCATGGCCGTGATCGATCAACAAGGTATCATCCAAAAGGTCAACCGGGCATGGACCCAATTCTACAATGAGAACAAAGGAAAACCTGTGAAGGATTTCACAGGGGTCAACTACTTGGAAGTGTGTCGAAATGCATCGGGCCCCTCTTCCCTGGAGGGGCCTCACGCTTATGAAGGGTTGAAAGCAGTCCTTTCAGGGAAAAAACAAGAATTCCGAATGGAATACCCTTGCCATTCTCCGGACCAATACCGGTGGTTTCGCATGAGAGCCACTCCGCTCTCTGAGGGTCCCGAAATGGTGGTCATCTGGCATGAAGACATCTCGGAAACGAAACAATTGGAAACGCTCCTCTGGAATGAGCTATTGACCACCCATGAGGACCAAAGGAAAAGAACTTCTACCCTCCTCCACGAAGAGATCGCCCAGCAATTGTCCGGCATATTGTTCAAACTGGAGTCGTTGGACAGCGAGGCCCTCAAGGACAGTGAAAATACGCTCAAAGCCACTATCGCTCAACTAACCCGACTTTCCCGATCCATCTCTCCTCAACTGATAGAAGGTCTTGGGTTAAAGCCCGCCCTGAAAGACCTTACCCAGCAACATTTCCCTCACCGATCGGTATCATTGAACATCCAGCAAGTCGAGGACCTTCCGAAGACTTTGCTTCTCTTCATCTACCGGATCATCGAAGACTTGTATTCTTCCTCTACCCCCCAACAGGGAGCAGAAGCAGTATCCATCGATATCCGACGCATATCCGAAGAGCTGCAACTGGAATACAGAGGACCTTCTCTTATCAACAGCGGAGAAAATGACATCCCATCCTCCTATGCCCTCACGCTTCTCAAAGCCTTGAACGCTTCTCATAGCTTCCAACAAGACAAAAAAAGCACGAAAGCCGTCATACGGATTCCCTTGTTTCATGTCCCGGACCGATCTGCATTCCCTTTCGAAGAGATGACCGGATGATGTTTACCTTTGATCCCATGAAGAAGACCCTGTACTTCTTACTGGCCCTGTTCATATTTGTCGGCTGCGGGTCTCCTTCGGATACCGGTAAAAAAGAACCTTTCGACAAGAACACCGACCTCCGTCCCTATTACTTCCCGGTCGATGAGCTGGACTCAGGGAAAGTATACCAATACATTACCCGGACCGGGAATCGCCAGGATACCATTTACTGGTGGCTCCAAAGCCATCAGGCCAGGGATACCACCTGGCTGACCATCCGTCTGTTCCAGATCCACAAGAACTTCCTCTTTCCCCGGGAGGTCAG
>CAZAYA010000229.1:0-3178 GCA_964489175.1 uncultured Flavobacteriales bacterium
AAGGAACTGCCGATCATGTTTAACTTGGTGTCCACTCAAAGGTAGCAAGTCCAGGGTTTAGGTTCCTGCCATTTTCCTTCTAAGCACCCAGGGTAAGGGGAAAGGAGAGGTGCTCCGGTCGGGAGGCCGGGGAAGTTCGAGCGTAGCGAGGACGCTACGCTCAGCGGGGTGCTTTTAGGGTTTTAAGACTTCCGCCAATATGGATCGAGAACCTGAATTTTCTGGTTGGCGGTTCTGAGGGGCAGGAGAAGGCTTTAATATTCTATCTGTTTTCCATCGATCGTTGAGTCCGATGATAATATATGGAGGTTCTTTAGCTTGGTGCGATAATTTGGGCGTTTTACCTGCTTTCTGTAGTGAGGGATAAGCGATTTGATCATCAACAGGAGGGTGCTTTATTTCACTTTTAAGTGAAAAAAGTATCGGTTTTTCGGTGTTTATTGAATACATTTGCTTTCATAAGGAGGGTCGAGGAGTTAAGTGGCGAAAAGCTTACTTTTTATTCGATCGTCTACGAAGGAGAGGATAAGCATCTATTTGAAAAATTTGTCCAGGAGCATCAGGAGCGGGACGACCTTGAAGAGGATCTTGGATCGTTGATGAGTTGGTTGGAGCATCTTAAGGAAATAGGAGCTAAAGCTCATTTGTTCAGATAGGAAAGAAATGCGTTTGCCTTACCGCCCCCTTCAAGGTTTCAAGAAGTTGAATTCAATGCTCAATTGAGGTTGTATTGTTTGAGATTGAGCGAAAAGGCGGTTTTTCTTTTCAATGGCGGAGTTAAAACAGCACAAAAAGCACAGGATTGTCCCAATGTAGGACGAAAATTCCATGAAGCAGTGAACCTTTCTCGAGCGATCGATGGGCTGATCAGGGAGGGGTTCATTGGGATGGATGAAGAAGGAGCCCTTTGTTTTGAAGATGAAAATATCGAAGCCATACAGTTGACCCTATGAAAAAGAAAAGATCCATAATTGAACAGGCGTTAGCCAAGGTCAAGCCTGATCAGAAGAAATATACCAGGATGAACCTGGACATTGCTGTTCGTATCCAAAAGATCCTTGAAGAAAAAGGATGGACCCAGCAAGACCTGGCTCAAGCTTTGGGCAAGCAAAATTCGGAGATCAGCAAATGGTTGACCGGAACCCATAATTTCACCCTAAGAACGTTGACCAGGATCGAGGAAGTATTGGGTGAGGATCTGATCTTTTCTTCCGGACAGGCTTTTGAAAAGTATTCGGTTTTTGCCACACAGCAAGCGGTGGGCTCCTCTAAGAAGAGCAGTTCCCCTGTTGATTATAAAGAAGGAACTGCAAAAGCGGATATGTCTGAATCTTCTGGTAAAGAAGGTAAGGGGGCTCCTTTAGCTGCTTAGAACATGGGTAAGCAAAAGCAAAAACAGGCGGTGGACCCCCAACAGCTTCATTTGTTGGATTATCATTTCTTCCGGTCCGAGTTCCAAAGTTCGGATGAATATATACAAAACCCTGTTGAACTTGCTACTGCCAATATAAGCTCCCATTGTAAATACGGATCAAAGCTCGAAGACGAGGTGATCGGTATTTTGGTGAATGCTTCCTTTCAAGGGGTTGGGGAAAATGAGGAAGAACTGGGGATCACTGCTGAATTCAGCATTGAATTCATTTTCTTGGTGAAGAACCTCCCTGAATTTCTCACCGAGGATGATCAGACCCAAAGCATTTCCGGGATCCTCCTTACTACATTAGCCGGGATCGCTTATTCCACTTCCCGTGGCGTAATCCGCGAAAAATTGAATGGAACACCTTTTAGGGATCTCCTCCTACCCGTTGTGGACCCTGCGGAACTTTTCAGGGCGGAGTAACCGCCACTCACCTGATACGTTTTGATATCGATGGGACTTGCCTTCAGATCGGATCTCCGGCCGATATTTGTCACAGGAGGCCGAAGAACCATGTAGTGCCCTCCACCATTTTTTTATTAGCTTCCCTACGCTGATTCCAGTAAAAGCCAGGCAGACCTGAAGGCAGCGTCATCAAACGGCGATGGGAGCCTACTGACCTGGCTTTTTTTGCTCCACTACGCCTTTTCTTACCTCCTGTAGTTAGCCTGGAACCCAGCTAAGCGTAGCGTCCTCGCTACGCTCAGCGGGGGGTGTTTTGTTTGTAAGAGGTTCAGTCCTCTCCCTTCGATCGCCTTTGAAGGTCGGACAGCATGACGTTCATGGTGCGGTTCACTACGGCACCCAGTCCTTCGTAATTCTCGCCAGATAACCCGGCGTTCCTGGTCGTGGAGGTGGTCGCAGTACCCGTGCCCCAGTCGTGTTCGTAGTCCTTGTCGATGATGCGGCCTTTCTTTTCCACATCGGCCATCGGGATCGCATCCTTGGGTTCCAGTTTCACGGAAGCATAGGCCATGCCGTTGCAATAGCTCAGGCCGGGATGCCATTGGTCCCCTGCCGGGATCGGGTTCGGGCCGTGAAGGTTCATCAGCGCGCCGGTGTAAACGATCTCTTTTTTCTCCCTTCGCAGGTTATGGGTGACGAACAGGATAGCATCCACATCGAGCAGTTCGGTAAGGGCTGCATAAACCTCTTTGTTCCAGTAAACCCCGATGTGCTGGGTGTTGTTCCAGTTCTTGTACCCATTGTAGGCAGCTCCTTTGGTGTCGAAATTGCCGCCGATGTTCATGAACTTATCGGAAAGCTTGTCCTTCTTGTCCGTGGCAGAAGCTTCCTTGAGCTTTTCCTGAAGCTCTTCCGTGGAAGCTTGCATGATCTCCTTTTGCTCATCGCTCATCTCTTCCATGGTGATGAGGTTCATGCCATTGTCCTGAAAACTTTTTTCAATGTCGTCGATCGTCTCGTGGTACATCCTTGCCGCGAAATAATCCTTTCCGGCATCTGTGAAACCATAAGTGCCCCAGGCTTTGGACTGGAACCCGTAACTGTACCCGGTCTCCTCTCCGAGGATGGTAAAGGCGACAAGAGCGACATCCTTCACTTCCTTCTTCGTCATATCGGGTGATGCGCCTTCTCCTTTTTTGTTGGCCCTGCCCGGGTCCCAAAGATCGAGGGCCTTTCTTTCGAATTTCTTGTCGTCCAGCTCCATCAATTCCTGAAAGGTATCCTGCGCTTGTAGAGCAGCGGAAAGGAAGAGCAATGCGATAAGCGAAAAAGTAAGTTTGGTTCTCATGGGACTAG
>CAZAYA010000230.1:0-3171 GCA_964489175.1 uncultured Flavobacteriales bacterium
ATGCTCGAAATGCTTCAGGAAATCCTCATGGGTGGGGTAGATGAGGTGATGGTCCGTTCCGGCCCGCTCCGCCACCAATTGGGCATGGGGGGTTTCATCGTATGCCTGGGATTCTTTGAACCCTCCGGAAAAAGAGGCTAACGGGTCATAGCTATGTTGTTTGGCGAGGAGGGTGACGGCGCTGGAATCCAGCCCGCCGCTCAGGTAAGTGCCCACCGGCACATCGGAGCGCATTTGCAGGGAGAGGGAGTGCTCGAGCAGCACGAGCAGTTCATCGGCGTATTGGTCTTCGGTCTTGCTGTCGTCCACCTCGAAGTTCAGTGTCCAGTAGCGCTCCTCTTTCACCATCTGGCCCTTGTGGACTTCCAGGAAACATCCGGGCTCCAGCTTGTGAATGTTCTGAAAAAGGGTGTGTTTTTCCAGAACGAACTGAAAGGTGAGGTATTCATACAGGGAATGCTGATCGGGTTCAGCCTTGATCCAGGGCACTTCCAGCAAGGCCTTGATCTCGGAAGCAAAAGCGAAGCCGTCATCACTTTCGTGGTAATAGAGTGGTTTGATGCCGAAGTGGTCGCGGGCCAGGAAAAGGGTGTCCTTTTGGTGATCGTGGATGGCGAAAGCGAACATGCCGTTGAGCTGGTCGAGCATGTCCTTGCCATATACGGTGTAGAGGCCCAGCAGGACTTCCGTATCAGAATGGGTCCGGAAATGGAGGCCTTTTTGAAGCAACCGTCGCCGCAACTCCAGGTAATTGTAGATCTCGCCGTTGAAGACGATGGTGTAACGGCCGTCTTCGGTGGTCATGGGCTGATGGCCGTGCTCCAGGTCGATGATGGAAAGGCGTTGATGGCCGAGGGCCAGGGCGCCGTCGATGAAGGTGCCATGATCGTCCGGTCCGCGGTGGACCAGCACGTCTGTCATGGACCGGAGGATACTTTCCCGGTTATCGGCAAGGGGGGCATATAGTCCGGCGATACCGCACATAAGGGTCAGAAGCTGACCTTGCTGGCCGTTCTTTGTTTGATCAGTCCCTTACGGTAGTTATCTACCGCTTCCTGAGGAGATTCAGGGTAGGCTTTTCGCAGTCCTTTGTAGCCCCTTTTCCATCCGCCAAAGGGCCAGTGATAGAGCAAGGCCATCATGAGGTACCCCAGCGTGGTGATGCTGCCGACCATTTTGCTCTCGCTTTCCTTGAGGTCGTAGCGAAGGACGAAAGGAACCTCGGCGAACTTGCAGCCCAGCAAGTTGAGTTTAACGATCACCTCCAGGGTTCCCGTGAAGCCCAGGCCACGCAATTGAATGAAATTGTTTCCGAAGATCGCGATGGCATCCTTGACCACCTTGGCCCGGTAGGCCCGGAAGCCGCAGGAATAATCCTTCACGCCTTTGATGTTGAACATGACCTTCATGAACAGGTTGGCGGCCCGGCTGATGGTCTTGCGGTAGCTGTCCAGCCCTTTCTGGTCGCCCCCCGGCTGGAAACGGGAAGTGTTCACCACATCGTAGCCTTCGTTCAGCTTGTTGATGAGGGAAAAGATGTATTCGGGGTCGTGGGTGTCATCCCCTTCCACGCGCACGATGATGTCTTCATCTTCGGCCTGAAAAGCAATGTGCTCGAAGCCGTCCCGCTCGGTCTCGCCAAGCCCGCGGTTGATCACATGCTCCACCACGGTGAGGGGATATTGTTGTTGGTTCCCGTATTCCTCCAGGATCTCAGCGGTACGGTCCGTACTGCCATCGTTCACGATTACGAGCCGGTACGGCGTGTCCCGCTTTTCAAAGGTCTCGTGGATCTTGGGGATCAGTTTGGGAAGCGGTTCTTCCTCATTGTATGCCGGGAGCAGGACCCAGATCATGGGCGGGGGCGTGGGTAATGGGTGCAAATATAGTACTCTGGCTAAGATAGGCAGTTGCGAAAAAAGGGAGATGCCAAATGCCAGATGCCAAAAGGGGGATGACCTTGCCTGTTTACTCCTCACTGTTTACTGTTCACTTCGCTAGTGGCAAGTGGCTAGTGCCTCCCTTCTGGCATCTCCCATTTGCCTTTTGCCTAGTTTTCCTACTTTCGCACCCAACACCCCAGCCATGCCCAACCGCAAGATCCTCACCGTTGTCGGCACACGGCCGAATTTCATCAAAGTGACCCAGTTCCGGCGAGTAGCGGAGCAACATGAAGGGTTGGAGTTGAAGATCGTTCACACCGGTCAGCATTACGATGAGAAGATGTCGGACGTGTTCTTCCGGCAGTTCGACATGGCCCCTGATTTCTTCCTGAACGTGAAAGGCGCCAGTGCCAATGAGCAGATGGCCCGGACGATGCTGGGTCTGGAAGAACTGATCCGGGAGACCTATACGCCGGACATGGTCCTGGTGGTGGGGGACGTGAACGCCACCTTTGCGGGAGCCTTGACCGCCAATAAGTTGGGCATTCCCATCGGTCATGTGGAGAGTGGCTTGCGGAGTTTCGACCGCAGCATGCCCGAAGAGATCAACCGGGTGCTGACCGATGAGGTGGCCGACCATTTCTTCATTACCGAGCAAAGCGGGTTGGAGAATCTCCGCCGGGAAGGTAAACAGGAAGAGCAGTTCCACTTCGTGGGCAACACGATGATCGATACCATGGTGGCTTTCGAGGAGGCCATCGGGAAAAGCAAGGTGCTGGAGGAGTTGGACCTGGAACCGGAGCGATTCGTTCTGATGACCGTCCATCGCCCCGCTACCGTGGACCACGAGGAAGGGTTGCGCAAGCTGCTGGACCTGATCCGCTACATTACCCGGGACGTGAAAGTAGTGTTCCCCATCCATCCCCGCACCGTGCAAAGAGCGAAGGACTTCGGTCTGTACCAGGAATTCGAGGAGATCCAGGAACTGTTGCTGAGCGATCCCCTGGATTACTTCTCTTTCCAGCGGCTCATTCGCGATTGTCAATTCATCCTGACCGATAGTGGCGGGATCCAGGAAGAATCGACCTTCCGGCTCAAACCCTGCCTGACCCTGCGTCCCAATACCGAACGCCCTTCCACCACCACGTTGGGGACCAACACGCTCATCCCCTTTGAGGAAGAGACGGTCAAGGCTTATGTGGACAGCATCCGTGACGGAAGCTACAAACAGGGAGAAGTCCCGCCTTTGTGGGATGGAAAGGCTACGGAGCGGATCATGGATGTTTTG
>CAZAYA010000231.1:0-3146 GCA_964489175.1 uncultured Flavobacteriales bacterium
CGTTGGGCAAAGTGGAAAACTTTTCCTCAAGTTCGGGGAACGCCTCTTTGTAATGGGCTGTCATTTCAGGGTAGACCGAAAGAACCTTATTCGACCGTTGAATAACGGTTTTCTCCATACTTTTTTCCTGGGCTTGCTTCTTCTTACTCAGATTACCAAAACTCCACTCTTCATTCCTGATAGTCCAGGGATCCCTAAGATCTGTGATCAGCTTGATGTTAGGAAACTCTTCCTTGAGAAAAGTAGCATGATAACACAAATGATATGGGGCCCCTGAGGAAATGACCTTCCAGATATCATGTTCCCTGATAAGTTCCTTTGCTTTGTTCAACAAATTCTTGCGCCAGAAAACCGCACGATCATAATGATCCCCCTTAGTCGTCCATTTTAATCGTTGCACATGGACCCTGTATTGGAGTTTTTCTAGTAACCCCTCCGGGACCTTGTTCAAAACAGCAGGATATGCCCGGGGAAGTGAATGCCGGATAATATCCGGATCATCAGCAACATCCTCGATCCAATTCGAGGAGGACCCGGAAGGAGGTTCAGCCCCTATAACATGGAAGCGATAGCCTTTTCGGGTCAAATATTTGGAGAACTTCGCCCATCTTCTCCCCCCAATACCCGGATAAGGTGGAAAAGAATAACAGATCAGCAGGATATCTTCTTTGGTTTCACCCCCCACTTTTCATGCTCTTTAAGGTCGTCGGACCAATTCTTTCATGAAACTCCTTTTCCCACGGCATTCCATATTCCTAATGTAGAGATCCGGAAGGTCCGGTCAACAAACTTTTCCGGTTCATTGCGAATAAGGTCCCGATCAACTGAAAACCCCAATTCCTCAGCATTTTCCAAAGCATTGACAAAGCTATCAATATTCTCCCACACCCATTGTTGCTGAGGCGTAGTAAACCCCTTTTTATCCTTGCGGTACCGAATAGGATCCGGCATTTCCGGAACGCCCTCACGGACCACCCATTTCTGCCAGCCTTCCCGGATCTTGAACTGTTCGGGCAAACCCTGAGCGAACCGGACCAGCCGGTAATCCATGAAAGGCAAGCGGGTCTCCACACCGAAAGCCATGGAGGTGCGATCATCGGAATGCAGGTAATAAGGGAGCATGTAGGAACTGAAGTCCAGAGAAAGGCTTCGCTTCAACCCAGCTCCGGCCCAGGTACGAAACAATCGGTCATCCCGGTATCGGCCGAATGCCAGTTCGATAAGGAGCTTGATATCATTCAGCACGATACGATGAACCTCTCCTTTATTCTTGTTCTTTAGCCTGGTATATTGGCGAACCTCATCAAAGTAGCGCCCCAACTTTCCCCCCAGCAATAGATCACGAGCATATTTATAAAAATGATGATGATACCCGGCGAACAATTCATCCGCCCCCTGGCCTCCCAGCAAAACTTTATGACCAGCCCGGGAAGCCATACGCATCACACACCACTGGGCATAAAAAGAAGTGCTGGGAAGGGGGGCATCCTGATGGTAGATCATGCGTTGGAGGTCTTCCATGGAGAATTCCTCCATGGGTTCCGTGTAATGCCCTTCGATCCCCAGGTCCTTTTGGATCCACCGGATGTACTCCGATTCATCTCCCGGCCTGCCTGGAAAAATGGCTCCGAATGCATGAACTTTCTTATTGCTGCCCCTTTCCTTCAGCAAGTGGTCCACCTTATAGGTCACCGCCCCGGAATCAAGGCCTCCGGAAAGGGAAACCCCATAAGGAACATCAGAGCGCATCCTCAGCGAAACAGCATCTTCAAAAAGAGAACCGAACGTCTCGATCGCTTTTTCCGGACTTTTAGGAGGGTTTTCGGGAACGCTCTCCCTCCAATAGCGGTTCATGCTCATTGGTTCGCCGGGGCGGAAAAATGCCCAATGGCCCGGAGAAAAACGTTTCACACCCTGATAAAAGGTACGGTCATCATGATCGAGCCGACCTTCCTCCACAAAATCACGGATCACTCCATGATCCACTTCACCCCGGAGTTCTGGAAAATAGGCAAAGGTTTTGACTTCAGAAGCCAGGACTACCTGTCCGTCTTTTTCGGCCCAGTAAAGAGGCTTGATCCCGAACCGGTCGTTCGCCACGAAAAGGCCTTTTTCCCGGGCATCCCAGATCACAAAGGACCACATACCGTTGAAGTGGTTCAGGCAATCCGCTCCCCATTCCCGGTAGGCGGCCAGGATTACTTCCGTATCGGTCTCCGAGCGGAAACGGTGTCCTTTTTTGACCAATGTTTCCTTCAGCTCTGGAAAATTGAAGATCTCCCCGTTGTGGATGATCCAATTCCCCCCCTCATCCCTCATGGGTTGATGCCCTTGTATGGAAAGGTCGAAAATACTGAGGCGCCGATGCCCCAGGACCAGATCGAATTCATTGTCCGGAACATCCTGCTCATCAACACCTTCGTTGATCCCTTGGGGAGTATCCCGAGTTCTGATCGGCTCTTCTCCTCCTTCCTTCATATTGATAAGCACCCCTCCCTCGCCGTCAGGACCTCGATGATGAAGGGAACTCAGCGCCTTCCGGAAAGCCCCGAATTCTTCCCGGGAAATATTCCTCTTGTTGAAATACCCTAAGATCCCACACATGGAAGAAAGTGGCTTTTGTAAAGCGGATGGGCGGAAATGTGATAGTTATTCAACTGATTCTCTTCAAAGAACCGATCGGCCGGTTGCTTGAGTGAGTGGTCCAACTTCCGGAGCAGTTCTTCTTCCGAGAAACAACAAATATTCCTCATCGGACTTCTTTCGATCGGAAACTCCCCGTTTTTCATCGGAAGGAACAAGGTCTTGAAACCAAAGAAAAGTCGCTCATAAAGGATCGTTGAGAACAACGCCAGGCCAACATCAGCTTTCTGGAAATTCATATTGGAAGGTACCTCCTTTTCCATCAACACAAAATTGTCATTTCCCAACAATGCTGAGTAGTGATCATGAACAGCCTGCTCCATTTCCGGCAACCGTTCCCTGGGGTGTAAAAAGATCAGGATCCTGATGCCTGCTTTGTCTGAAATATAGTTTTCGAGAAAAAGCAAAAGCTGTTCCTCAGACTCTGCAATATCAACCCCCAGCGTATTGGCTCCTGTCTTTTTTCTGAGCCACCCGGCTGAGGAATAAAACCCAATAGTTGC
>CAZAYA010000232.1:0-3142 GCA_964489175.1 uncultured Flavobacteriales bacterium
TCGAAGACCATCTGCTGAAAATGGGTCTTCACTTCTTCGATCACCTGATTGGCCAGACGGAGACGGGTATCGTACATGGTGAGCAGGATGCCTTCGATCAGGAGGTCGTTATTGAGGCGGGACTGGACGATCTTAATAGTGTTAAGCAGTTTGCCCAGCCCTTCGAGGGCGAAGTATTCGCATTGTACCGGGACGATGACCGAATCCGCTGCAGTGAGGCCGTTGACCGTGATCAGTCCCAGGGAAGGGGAGCAATCGATGATGATGAAGTCGAAGTCATCACGCACCTTGTCCACTGCCATTTTGAGCATTTTTTCCCGGTTGGGAAGGTTGATCATTTCGATCTCGGCACCGACCAGGTCGATGTGGGAAGGCAGCAGGGAGAGCTCCGGGTTTTCAGTGTTCAATATGATGTCATGGGGTTCTGCTTCGTTGACGAGACAGTCGTAGATGCTCATCTTAACGTTCTTCGGGTCGAATCCGACCCCGGAAGTGGTGTTGGCCTGGGGATCGGCGTCGATCAGAAGGGTCTTGTATTCCAGAACGCCCAGGCAGGCGGCAAGGTTGATGGCCGTTGTGGTTTTGCCAACTCCTCCTTTTTGGTTCGCGATCGTTATGACCTTTGCCATCGCAGCGTTTCGGTTTTGATCCCTCCTGCGGCAGAAGGACCGCATTGTCGGGAATTTCGTTTACTTTGTGCAGACCGGAACTCCGGTACCTTGATCAAATAAAGGTACGATAAGATCAGTTGTTCAAGCCTTTTCTGCCAAGGGCTTTTTTGAACATCACCCTGTTAATTGACCTGGCCCGATGATCACCGTGATCAGCGCTACCAACCGGCCTAACAATAAGAGCATCAAGTTGTCCCGTATCTATGAGGCTTTGCTTCATGAACAGGGGGAAGAGGTGACCTTGTTTTCCCTGCAGGAGCTCCCTGAAAACTTTCTGGTAAGCGAGATGTACGGTGAACGGAGCCCGGATTTCGATGCGTTGTTGAAAAAGATCCTCGTACCCTCCGATAAACTCGTTTTCGTTGTGCCTGAATACAACGGAAGCATCGCCGGAGTGCTCAAGGTTTTCCTTGATGCGGTGCACCCCTCGTATTTCCATGGGAAAAAAGCTGCACTCGCGGGAATATCATCTGGTTTCAACGGCAACCTGCGAGGGTTGGAGCATCTGACCGGCATTCTTCATTACTTGCAGGTGGAAGTGTTGTCCTGTAAGGTCAAGATCTCTTTCGTTGAAAAGAACATGAGTGAAGACGGGGAATTGGTCAATGAAAAGATGGTGACCGACCTTCGCACTCAGATCGACCGCTTCCTGACCTTCTAAAGAAAGGAGGAGGGAACTTGGACGAAGTAGTGGCGGGGGTCAGGCCCGGTCGTCGTCGGAGGAAGAACTCCCGCCCAGGTCTTCGAAATTCACATCGGTATACTGGGAAGAACTCCCGTCGTCCTCTTGAGTAGAGGAGTTGGGATTTTCTTCCCCATATCCCTGCGCTTCGTTGTCCTGCTGCTGAGCAGCTTCTTGCTTGGCAAGGTCCTCGCGGAATTTCTGGGCGTAGACTTCGTATTCGGATCGCAGTTCTTTGATCTTGTCGATCGCATCCTGCAATCCGTCAATGAACTTGTCGAAGTCTTCTTTGTAGAGGAAGATCTTGTGCTTCTCGTAGAACGGCTTCCCCTCGTCCTTGTTGAACCGCTTTTTGCTTTCCGTGATCGTGAGGTACAGGTCGTTGCCTTTGGTGGACTTGACATCGAAAAAATAAGTCCGTTTCCCCGCTCTCACCCGGTTTGCATAGATCTCATCACGGTACTGATCATTGTTTCCTTCTTCCATCATCAATGTGATTTGATTTCACAATTGAGCATAGCCTCAAACAAATTTATGAAAAAAATCAACAGGACCTTCAGAGAGAAGAACTTCTCTTTCATGAACTTAAGGGAGAAGGGGGGTGATCATCCGCTGTATCGTCCGTAACGTGCTCCCTGAGAAGTTGTTCGTGATGGATCTCTGCATAGGTACCGCCCTTTTCGATCAGGCTTTCATGGGTGCCTTCTTCTATCATTTTTCCTTCTTCCAGAACGAGAATGTGATCGGCGTTCTTGACGGAGGAGACCCGGTGGCTTATGATGATAGAGGTCTTGTCCTCCATGATGCCCTTCAGGTTTCGGAGGATGTTCTCCTCTGTTTGCGTATCGATGGCAGAAAGGCAGTCGTCGAAGATCAGGATGCGGGGAGAGCGGATGATGGCCCGGGCGATGGAGACCCGTTGCTTTTGTCCGCCGGAAAGAGTGATGCCGCGTTCTCCAAGCATGGTCTCGAACTTGTTCCGGAATTGGATGATATTGTGGTACACATCGGCCTCCTTTGCAGCTTGTTCCACCGTGGCATCGTCTGCCTCGTCGGTCCCGAAAGCAATGTTGTTGCGGATGGTATCGGAGAACAGGAAGACTTCTTGCGGCGCATAGCCGATGCTGGCCCGGAAGGATGGCAGGTGGAGGGTCTTCAGGTCTTTATCGTCGATGAGGATCATGCCCTCGGTGGGATCGTACTGGCGGGTAAGCAAGTCTACCAGTGTGGATTTCCCGGATCCTGTACGTCCGATAACGGCCAGTGTCTCTCCTTGCGCTACCTGAAAAGACAGGTTCTTCAGCACCCAAATACTGGCATCCTGGTACTGGAAAGACACGTTCCGGAATTCGATCTTGCCGTGAATGGTCTGTGGGGTTGCCGAAGGATTCTGGATCGCTGGTTCGGTGCGCAGGAATTCGTTGATGCGCTCCTGGGAAGCGGCAGCTCTTTGGACAAGGCTTGTGACCCATCCGATCGAGGCGAAGGGCCAGGTCAGCATGTTCACATAGATCACGAATTCCGCGATGTTCCCGATCGAAATGGTACCGTTGATAGCCTTGAGGCCTCCGATGAAAATGGTAAGGATAGTGCTCAGGCCGATCAGCATCATTACTGCCGGCATGAAAAAAGCATTCGTCCGGGCCAGGGAAAGCGAGTGGTCTTTGTAATGTTCGGCTTCTTCATCGAATTGCTGGTCGAAGTTCTTTTCCCGGTTGTAGGCTTTCAATACCCGGATGCCGGAAAAAGCCTCCTGAACGAAAGTGGAGATGCGGGACAATTGCCGCTG
>CAZAYA010000233.1:0-3042 GCA_964489175.1 uncultured Flavobacteriales bacterium
GATCCTTTGAGCCTCACCTCCGGAGAGAGAGCGGGCGTTCCGGTCGAGTGTGAGGTAATCCAACCCCACATCGAGCAGGAATCCGATCCTGGAGCGGATCTCCTTGAGCACCTCCCGGGCGATGGTCCGCTGTTTTCCCGTGAGCCGGTCTTCCAGCCCCTGGAACCAATTCCCGAGTGCTTGTATATCAAGGGAAGCCAGTTCAGCGATGTTCTTTCCCGCGACCTTGAAATGAAGGGCTTCTTTCCGAAGACGCACACCGTTACAGGAAGGACAGATCACCTGACGCATGAACCCCTGGGTCCATTTTTTGATCGCTTTGGAGGGGTTCTCCTCATATTGCCGGTTGATGAAATTGACCACACCTTCGAACCGGAGGGTAGTGCCCATGCCCACCGGGTCATCGATCTTGATGTATTCATCGGTCCCGTAAAGGACCTTGCTGATCAGCTCCTCCGGCAAAGCTTCGATGGGGGTTTGCAGGTCGAACCCGTACTTCTCCAAAAGTGCACTGACCTGTTGTGATACCAGGTTCTTCCCCGGTTTACCGAGTGGAGCCAATCCTTTATCCCCGATGCTGAGAGAAGGGTCTGGAATGATCTTGTCGCGGTCCACTTCGGTCACTTTACCCAGGCCATTACAATGGGGACAACTTCCGTAAGGCGAATTGAAGGAGAACAGGTTGGGGGCAGGCTCATCGTAGGAGATCCCCGTCGTGGGACACATGAGGTGGCGACTGAAGTGACGGGTTGCCCCGGACTCATGGTCGAGTACCATCAAGGTCCCTTTTCCGTACTTCAAAGCGGTCTGACAGGAACGGCGCAGCCTTTCCGGGTCCTTATCATCAACCTTCAGCCGGTCGATCACGATCTCGATGTCGTGTACCTTATACCGGTCGAGCGCCTGGATATCTGCCAATTCTTTGACCTCTCCATCTATACGGGCTCTCAGGAAACCGTAACGAACGATCTGTTCGAAAAGCTCCCGGTAATGTCCTTTTCTGCCCTTGACCACAGGGGCGAGCAAGGCCACTTTTTTCCCCTCGAACTCCCTGCCGATCAGGTCCACGACCCCATCATCGGAATACTGGACCATCTTTTCCCCGGTCTTATAGGAATAGGCTTCTCCAGCCCGGGCGAAGAGCAATCGCATGAAATCGTAAACTTCGGTGATCGTGCCAACGGTCGAGCGCGGATTCTTGCTGATCGTCTTTTGCTCAATGGAGATTACCGGACTGAGGCCGCTGATACGGTCCACTTCAGGCCGTTCCAATCCACCCAGAAAACTTCTGACATAAGAAGAGTAGGTCTCGATATAACGGCGCTGCCCCTCCGCATAGATCGTATCAAAAGCCAGCGAAGATTTCCCACTACCACTCAGGCCAGTGATCACCGTAAGTGCATTCCGGGGAATGCGAACATCGATGTTCTGCAGGTTGTGCTCTCGGGCACCCGTTACCTCAATGAATTCTTGCTCTTCCATGCCGTCGGGGGTCACTGGCGATCATTCCGGGAAATATCCCTGACAAAACTAAGAAGGTTCAATGGCTTTTGTCAGGTGAAATGGTTTGGCCGGAAGAATCGACCGCATTCCCTGCCAGCGTATCCAATGCCTCACTCTGTGCCGTATCCGATGCAGACAAGAAGAACCCCTCCTGTTCCTCCCGGGGAAGTTTGATCTTGTATTGCTTCCCTTCGGGGTTGGGAAGGTAATTCTCCCTCATCCAAGGATTCAGGATCTTAAGTGCTTTGTAACTGATATCGTGGGAAAAGGCGAATTCAGCCAGGTCATCGATCGTGGAATCCACCGTTACTTCATAGGTCTTATAAGGTTGGTACAGGTCCTTTTCCCGAACATGGAATCCATAATGTTCGGAATGCTCAAGGATCTCCTTAACGGCCAGGATGCGATATACATACCTTGCTGTTTCCGTGTTGAGCAGCAGTTCGTAATAATTGTTCGCTTTCTGCCGCTCGAGCTGCCGGTCGATCCCTCTTCTCCCGGCATTGAAGGAAGCCGCAGCCAGGGACCAGCTTTCATAATGTTCATAAGCTTTTTTCAGGTAACGACACGCTGCCCTTGTAGCCTTTTCCACATGATAGCGCTCATCCACTTCTCCGGAAACTTCCAGGCCATACTCCCTGGCAGTAGGTTCCAGGAATTGCCAGAATCCACGAGCCCCTGCCGGAGAAACAACATTCTGCAGACCACTTTCGATCAAAGCAAGGTATTTGAAGTCCTCAGGAACCCCTTCTTCTTCCAGAATGGGTTCTATCACGGGAAACCACCGATTGGCCCGCTTATGGAAAAGTAACGAGTGGGACTGCCAATAGGTGTTCACCAACAATTCCCGGTCCAGTTTTTCCCGCACATCCAGTTTTTTCAGGGGAACTTTTTCACCGGCAAAGCTCATCTGGTCGGGCAGGTCAAGCGAAAAGATCTTGTAATTCTCATTGAAGTACCGTTGGTAGTTCAGGTCTTCCTCGCTCTTTTCGCTAACGGAAAAGCTGAACACCTTCACCACCAAGATCAGGGCCAGCAAAGTCCCCATCGTGAGAAAGACTTTCTTCAGGTCTCTATGCAGTCTTCTGTTGTTCATCCTTCATCTTTCTTATTCCGCCTTCTTTCCCGGAAGAAGCCGCTCGGTATTGTTTGTTGTTGTATGTATACGTAATGTAGAAGAATACGGACAATATAACAACACAATACCCCAAAAAGATCGCGAAATAAAGGTCGCCCCACCCTTGCAGGAAATGCAAGGCCGTGAGAGCCAGAAAGCAAGACAGTCCGGACAGGCCCGCAAATATCATGGCCACCTGGCTATCGGAAAAGCCAGCGCGGGAAAGATCATGCGTCGTATGATCCTTCCCTCCCACAAAAGGGGACTGGCCACGAAGCAACCGGTTAACAACAACAGTAAAGGTATCCACGAAAGGCATGAGGAAAACAAGAAAGGCCACAATGAACTGCCGGGAAGGTTCGACCTCCTCCCCCATAAGGGATGCATTGATGAAGAAGCGTATCCCGATCATGGCCAGAACA
>CAZAYA010000234.1:0-2970 GCA_964489175.1 uncultured Flavobacteriales bacterium
AAGGATTGAAAGAGGGGGAACATGTAGTAACCCATGGGACGTTCAAAGTGGATGCAGCAGCCCAGCTTGCTGGTAAAAAAAGCATGATGACCCGACAAGGGAACAAGCCTCAGCAGGAAACCCATTCCCTAAAGGTCTCCTCTGAATTTCAAAAAGCGCTTACTACATTCTATGAAGCCTACCTTCCGATCAAGAACGCCCTTATCGATTCCGACGGGGAAAAAGCCAAAGACAACGCACAAAAGGCCATGGAAACCCTGAAAAAGATCGCCATGGAAACCTTGGGCGACCCAAAAGCCCATCAGGCGTGGATGGAGCGAAAAAGAACATTGGAACAAAAGCTTTCTGAGATCGCTTCTACCAGGGAAATCCAAGAACAACGGGAAGCATTCGTAGGTCTCTCTGAAGCCTTGAGCCGAAGTATCGAACAATTCGGGATCAAAGGGAAAAAGGTTTACAAGAACTTCTGCCCCATGGCCAATAACAACCAGGGAGCATACTGGCTCAGCGAATTCGAAGCGATCAAAAACCCTTATTACGGGGAGGAGATGATGCAGTGTGGGAAAGTGGAGAAGACTTATGAGGGGGGAGTGACGAGTGACAAGTGACCAGCGAAGAGGAAACAGGTTTAAAAGAGGAACCTATATACCGATCGATAACCAACCAAAAACCAAAACCATGAAAAAGCAAGTCAAGTCCCTGATCCTGGCAGGCTGCATCGTTTGCGGCGGAACTTTCATGACCTCCTGTGGCGGAAGCCAGCAGAAAGAACACGAGCATCAACAAGAAGAAGTCCATGATCATGGGAAAATGGAACAGGAAAAGAAAGCAGGGAAAGAACAGGCTGAATTGACCGGTTACATCTGTCCCATGCAATGCGAAGGGGAAAAGACCTACGAGGAAACCGGAAAATGCCCTGAATGTGGCATGGATCTCAAACCAGTCGATGAAGTGATCAAGGAGGAGTAACCCTCTTTCTTAAACATCTCTTAGCTTCTGAAATAGAGAATTTTGAGAAAGAAGCCTCACCCCGGTCCTGATCCATGTCATTGACGGGGAATGAAAATTCCATGACCTTTCGAGGGAAACAAAAACGTTCTCTCATGGATTATTATATTTCCACCATCGTTAACAACAACATTGAGGTCACGGAGGAACAGGTAAAAGAGGCCTTGTCGCAGGAAGGGTTCGGGGTACTCACGGAAGTGGATATCCAGGCTACAATGAAAAAGAAGCTGGGAAAGGAACTCACCCCTTATCGCATCCTGGGAGCCTGTCATCCGCCCTCTGCCTATGAAGCACTGCAAGCTGAAGACAAGATCGGCACCATGCTTCCCTGCAACGTGATCCTGCAGGAAAAGAACGGGACCACGGAAGTCTCTGCGGTCGACCCGGTCGCTTCCATGCAGGCTATTGAAAACACTGAACTCGGCCAACTTGCGAAAGCTATAAGGAAAAAACTCGAAGCGGTGATCGACCACCTCAAATAAGAGCACATTGAACCCTTCTCCTATGTCTTCCTCAGAAAAACAAGATCATTGGAACAAAGTCCATGCCCGGAGATCAACTGAAGAAGTCAGTTGGTTCCAGGCCTTCCCCACCCTTTCTCTTCGTTGGATCGAAGGAGCGGGGACGGACCTTCATGAGCCCATCATCGATGTAGGAGGAGGGGATTCCCGTTTAGCTGAATGTTTGCTCGATAAAGGTTTTTTCCACATCAGCGTTCTGGACATTTCCGAAGAAGGCATGCGGAAAGCCCAGGAAAGGATGGGTGAAGCAAAAGCGAAAAAGGTCGAATGGATCGTCTCCGATATCATGGAATTCGATCCGAACCCTATCTATGAAGTTTGGCACGACAGGGCTTTGTTCCATTTCCTTACCGACGAGGAAGACCAACAAGCTTATGCCAGGATCGCCGCCCAAGGAGTGCAGCATGCCGGGAACCTCATGGTGGGCAGCTTCTCTGTCAATGGGCCTGAGAAATGTAGCGGTCTTCCTGTTCAGCGGCATTCCGAGGAAAGCCTTGAAAAGATCTTTCAAAAGGATTTCGATCTTCTGGGTTCCGACACGGACCAGCACATTACCCCGGGAGGGAAAGAGCAGGAATTCATCTTCACCCGCTTCCGGAGAAAATGAGGTCCTGCTTTCTAACCGGTGGGAAAAGAAACGGGCAGAAGAAGGCCGGAACAACGGATTTTTCTCTTTTCTTTATATCCTCAAACCGTTCAGGAAAATGAAAACGCTACAACTCATACCCACCCTTACCCTGTTGATCCTTTTCACATCCTGCGAGGACCTTAAACTTGATAAACCCAAAGCGGATTTCTCCACAGAGATCAATGGACTGGAGGTATCCTTCACCAGCAAAGCCACGGGAGAGATCGAGGCTCACACCTGGGAGTTCGGGGATAATGAGGTAAGTCAGAAGGAGAACCCCACCCATACCTATGACCAGGCTGGAAATTATGAGGTCCGATTGACCGTCACCAATGCGGCCGGAGATGGGATCAGGGAAAAAAGCATTTCGGTCCAGTGATCAAAGGACCACCCTTATCCTCTATCCTCCACCAAAAGTTGGCTTTTGCTTCCTGAACTAATGTCCATCTCGTTTTAAAGTTCCTGTTCCTGGGACTTCAATTCTTTTCATCTTCCGGCACCTGCTCTCCATGCAACCTTTAGAGTCTGACTCCCGTTAAGTAAAATACTATCATTGTATAGTTTGGTCCTAAAATCCTGAAAATTACCTCAATTTTTATATTTTTGGAACGAGGGACTGAAGCCTATTGTTAAAAATGAGCATTCCCAGGCATCACACTACCATTTTTTCTACCATGACCATGTCTTTGACCAAAAAGACCCACTTCATCCTTTTCTTCCTGCTGGGAGTCTTTGCTTTTCCTGCCGCGGCCCAGACTCCTTCGAACAATTGCATTGCCAATGCAACGGACATCGATGCCTGCAATACTAGTT
>CAZAYA010000235.1:0-2970 GCA_964489175.1 uncultured Flavobacteriales bacterium
ATGAAAAAAGATGAGGATCCTTTCGGTTACGACCGGCTCAGTTACATCCGGGACGCCAAGGACTCGATCGCACTCAACCACCGCAAGGAACCCTGCATCATCATCTCCGCCTCCGGCATGATGGAAGCCGGCCGGATCCGCCATCACCTGAAGCATACCATCTATGATGAGGCCAACACCCTTCTCATCGTTGGCTATTGTGAACCGCACTCTCTGGGAGGGAGATTATCAGCAGGAGCCAAAGAGATCCGGCTTTTCGGCAAGACCTACTCCGTAAAGGCCGATGTTAAAAAAATGGAAGCCTACAGCGCCCATGGCGATCAACAGGAAATGATCGACTACCTTTCCTGCCAGCACCCCGGACAGGTACAACAACTTTTCCTCGTTCACGGGGAACTCCCCGCCCAGGAAGCCTACCGGGACCGATTGGCGAAAGAAGGTTTTCAGAACATCCATATTCCGGCGGAAAAGGAAACTTTCACCCTCTCCTGATCAGCAGCCTGTTCTTTCCGGGTGAGAAAACCGTTGTACCTTGTGCCCGGGTATCGACCGATCAGCTTGATGTTTCACCAGATCCTTCACCTGCTCCGCAAGGAGATCCTGCTGGAGATACGGCAGCGGTCCGCTCTCGCAGGCATTCTGTTGTACGTGGTCTCCACCGTTTTCGTCTGTTACCTCTCTTTCAAGCAATTGGTATCGGTCCCGGCCTGGAATGCGCTGTTCTGGATCATTGTCCTTTTTGCCGCTTTCAATGCTATCACCCGGAGTTTTAGCAAAGAGAGCAAGGGAGAGCGCCTGTTCGATTACCTGCTGGCCCATCCCCGGGCCGTGATCCTTGCCAAGACGCTTTTCAATGCTGCTCTGCTCCTGATCATGACCCTGCTGAGCTTCGGGGTCTATTCCCTTTTTCTGGGCAGTGGGATACTAAGTGAAGCGGACTGGAGCATGCTGGGCATTGCCTTATTACTCGGGGGAATAGGTTTTGCCACCACCCTGACCATGATCGGCGCCATCGCTTCCCGGACCAACAATAACATCGGCCTGATCGCGATCCTCGGATTCCCGGTGATCCTGCCCATGCTCACCACGCTGCTCAGGCTTTCCAAAAGCGCCATAGACGGGCTCTCCTGGAGCGTAGTAGAATCCGATATCCTGGTGCTGGTCTTGCTGAACATCATCGTGGTCACCTTGTCCCTCTTGCTCTTTCCCTATCTTTGGCGGGAATGATCTGAACCCTTTTCCACTCCCTCCCTATGAAAAAGTATTGGTGGAAGGTCCTGTCGGTACTGCTGTTGCTCTATGTATTCATTGCAGGAATGGGTACTCCTTTGGGGCCAGGCATTTTGAAGGTAAGCCCCGCGGAAGTTCATAGCGGCCTGAACAAAGAGGTGCTGATCAAAGGGTACAACACCCATTTCCTTGAAGGGACCCGTTCGCTGGAGGTTTGGCTGGAATCCGAAGGCAAGCAATACTGTGCCCGGGAACTCTCGGTACAGGATGATGATGAAGTCATGGCCACCTTTCGTTTGCCGGAAACCCTTCCTGATAACACCCTCCACCTGTGGGTCCAGAATGAAGTGGACGGCACCTTCAACCTGACCGAGGCTTTCTGGACCAAAGCCATCGGCGAAGGGAATTCTAAAGGGAATTGTGATATCACACCGATCGGCCGAACCGAAGCCTTTACCTTCCCTTTCAAGAAGATCCTTTACGAATCCATCCGCAACCTCTTCTTTCATGTTCCCATGTGGTTCGCCATGATGGGTATCATGCTGCTTTCGGTGATCATAAGCATCCGCTACCTTGCCTCCGGCGATCCGGATCATGACCGGAAAGCGGTAGCAACGGTCCATGTCGGGCTCCTTTTCGCCGTTCTGGGATTGCTGACCGGATCGGTATGGGCGCGCTTCACATGGGGTGCCTGGTGGGTGGACGATACCAAGCTCAACGGGGCGGCCATTACCACCCTGATCTACCTGGCCTACCTTATCCTGAGGAACTCGGTGAACGAAACCCAGAAAAAAGGGCGGATCGCAGCGGTTTACAACATCTTCGCCTTCACCATGCTGCTGGTATTCCTGATGATCCTGCCCCGTATGACCGATTCCCTCCATCCCGGAAGCGGAGGAAACCCGGCTTTCAGCAAATACGACCTCAACGAGAACCTCAGAATGATCTTTTACCCCGCCGTTGCGGGATGGTTCCTGCTCGGCCTCTGGATCATGGAAGTAAGGGTGAAGATCGACCGGCTGAAAGAACACCTGGCCGAACGGGAGGAAATTTCATGAAGATCCTTACCGGATCCATCACAAATCCACCCCCCGCAAAGTTTCAATTCCTACCTTTGTTGCCATGGAAGAAGTTCTCTTCAGTTCCGGAAAGATCGGTGTGGTGATCGCCGTATTGGTGATCATCTTTCTCGGGCTGACGGTTTACCTGTTCATGCTGGACCGGAAGCTCAACAAACTGGAGCGGGAAGTGAACAAAAAAGAAGACCGGGCGTCTTCTGAAGGAAGGTCCGGTCATCCGAATTCAGGCCTATGAAAAAGACCCACATTATCGGGATCGTTCTCATTGCCGTCTGCATCGCAGCGATCATCGGCTCTATCTCCGATTCCAGTACTTATGCCTCTTTTGAAGAGGCATTTGAGAACAAGGGGTCGGAATACCATGTGGTCGGCACACTGAACCGGGACAAAGAAGTGCATTATGATCCGGAAGAGAACCCTAACCTCATGAGTTTCTACCTGGTGGACCAGGAAGGGAATGAACGCAAGGTCTATCTCAACCGGAGCAAGCCTCAGGATTTCGAACGTTCCGAAAATATCGTTCTGATCGGCAAAGCCCGGGAAGATGCTTTTTACGCCACGGACCTTCTGATGAAATGTCCTTCCAAGTACGAGAACGAAACCCGTATCCAGTCCGCTTCCAACGGACCTGACGGCAGTTACTGAATTTCATGGAATATGC
>CAZAYA010000236.1:0-2968 GCA_964489175.1 uncultured Flavobacteriales bacterium
GCTCCCCCTTTATTGAGAGCAGATGGCTTTTCCGGCCTTCCAGGACCCCTTCTCTAATGAGTCGCCCTTGTGAGTCGTACAATTGAAAGCGAACAGGATTTTCCCGGCCACTCAGGTCGATGGTGAAACGCCCCTGGTTCGGATTAGGATAAACTTTCCCCCATACTCGTTCCTCCGGGGCTTGTTCACTGATCTTGGAGAAAGTTCCCTTTCCACAAGGGGTGGAATCGGAGCGGAACATCCAACGAAGGGAATCGATCCGGGCTTTGAGATCGTCGAGGGGAGCTGAAACTTTTCCAGCACTGTCAGGATCGGATGCTACCACAAAGGCCAGGTCCAGAGAAGCCGTATCTGCATGATCTAAAGTGACCGGACCAGTAACACCATACCCTCTACGGTCGCCGGGTTGGGTGCCTGCCGAATCCTCCGTCCAATAGCCATGAGATACTCCGTCGGTAGCAAAATTCATCGTATCACTATTCCCTGGAAAAGCAAAACGGATCGGCGTACTTCCTCCTGCATTGTAGCCATTGTCCCCAAAGGTCATGGCGGTACCATCCTTCCATTTTCCTGTGAGGTACCTGTAATAGTCCATGTCGGACTGCGGATCTCCTCTCGGACCTCCTCCAAGGTTGAAGTACAACCCTTTTTCCATTCCCCACCATTCATTATCAACGACACCATCTCCGAATCCTGGGCCATTGACCGACCCCATTCCCGGTCCGCCGTATCGATCGTCCACACCATTGGAAGGCAATTTCGGCCCCTGAAGAAAGGTCATGGCCAATGCGGGAGGGATAGAATCATAGCTTTGCCCCCCACAAGCCATATCAATTCCACTCGCGTTGTACCCTATAACGGATGCCGTCTTGACATCACTTCGGAAATAGTCATCCAATGAGCAACCGATATCATGATCCATGAACATTCCTATCATCAGGGAATCATAAGACATACCGGAACGGTTGATCACTTCGTAATGAAAGAAGACAGCATTATCCAAGGAAGGGTATTGGCTACAATCCCACACATAAGCCATTCCATGTATTTCAACATCCAAAGGGCTTTCCGTACTATCATGAAGCCCTCTGGAAGTATTGGCGATAAAATACAAGGCTTTTTCTCCCCGGATCCTCGGACGGTCTCCTTGACCCGGTTCATAGATACCATTCCCGTTCCTATCGATGAATTTCGCCAGCCGGAACGCCTCCCCATTGGTAGTATCTCCATGGGCCGGCCATTCCATTATGGAAGGAGGAACAGTATATCCAGCTTTGTACCAATTTTGGGCATGATCCTCGATGGTTTGGCGATCGATCTTCCATAGTCGATCATAAGCAGCATCATAAGGTCCATTGTAATTATCAGCCACTGGCCCTGCCCAGAAATCCCTTTGGTTATAGCGCTTAGCAGATACACGGAATTGCCCCATAGTGTCTTTGCCCATCAGCCATATACCTGCAGAATGCAGTACATAGGTGGTATCCTGGGCATTTTCGGCAGGATAAACGATCCCCGAAGCATCGTTAATAGAATCATGTTCGCCCAGATCCCCCGTAGCATTGACCCTTACCTTTATATTATTCACATTCAATGAATCGATCTGCTGACCATAAGAATCATAGGCTATAGCCGATAATAGCAATGTTAATATCGAAAGGTATTTCATAATCCGAACCAATACAATTCCTTATGAATTTAATGCATTTTTATACGATGATACAATCCCATGTATCAGCTGACTGTTCTCATTCTTGAACTCCTGAACACTCTATCATCCATCTCTTCGTACCTTGGCCTTTCCAACACGCAAAGAGACCCCACCCCTTGAACCTCCTCCTTTTCAGCGACATTCACGGCAGCAAGAAAGCCTGCAAGAACATTGCGGAGCAAGCTCCGAAAGCTGACATCCTCATCGGGGCCGGTGACTTCGGCAACATGCGGCGGGGCATTATCCAAACCATCGAACGTCTCAAAGCCATCGAACAACCTACCGTTCTGGTGCCCGGAAATGCCGAAAGTTATGAGGAACTGCAGGATGCCTGCCAAGGATGGAAGCAGGCCACTGTGCTACACGGCAACGGGACCGAACTGAACGGGATACCCTTCTATGGGATCGGAGGAGGCATCCCTGTCACCCCGTTCGGTCCCTGGAGCTATGACTTCTCCGAGGAAGAAGCACGAACCCTTTTGGCCGATCTACCGGAGAACGCCGTATTGGTCAGCCATTCCCCACCCAAAGGGGTGGTAGATGTCTCTTCTTCCGGCCAGAGCCTGGGAAGTACTGCCATACGGGAAGCCATCCTGGAAAAACAACCGAGACTCGTCGTTTGCGGCCATATTCACGAAAGCGATGGACAGACCGGCTACCTGAACGATACGCCGGTGGTGAATGCCGGACCTAAAGGGGTGAGAATTAAAGTATCAAGTACCAAGTATTAAGACTTTAGGGCTCTTCCCGGTTTGGGATTTTTCAACCTCATCAAAAACAGTTGTCCTGAAACCTGTTTCCTTAATACCTGAACCTGTCTGCCAACAAGCAGGCTTTATCCTATCTACCCCAACTCTTAGTACGCTCGCGCAAAAAGCACCCGCCGCTTGGAGGATTGGCCGGAGTAAATGCACTTCCCTTCCTCTTCTTCGGCATCCAAAGGAATACAGCGAATGGTCGCTTTGGTCTCTTCCTGGATCTTTTCTTCGGTCTCTGTCGTCCCATCCCAATGGGCGGCGATCAGACCACCTTCCTTATCCAGGATCTCCCTGAACTTTTCATAGTCGTCGACCCGATGGGTATGATCATTCTGGAATTTCCGGGCGCTTTCCAAAAGACTTTCCTGAATAGTATCAAGCAATCCCTCGATATGGTCGCCCACCCCATCCACAGGGACCAGCTCTTTTTCCCGGGTATCCCGGCGGGCTAGTTCCACGGTACCATTCTCGATATCCTTCGGCCCGATCGCTACACGTA
>CAZAYA010000237.1:0-2961 GCA_964489175.1 uncultured Flavobacteriales bacterium
GACAACCGGCCAACCGCGCCGCGTGCAGATATTTTGCCGGCAGGTCTTGCGTGGCAAAGTCCATCGACCCGCTGTGGTCGACGATCAACCGCACGGTAAGGGCCGTCTCTTCCACATACCGCTTGACGTAATGCCGGCCGTAACGGGCGGACGCCTTCCAGTCGATGTGCCGGAAGGGATCGCCATTTCCATCGAACCTTTCGAGTAAAGTTCCCTGGTTGCTGATCTTAGCCTTGATGGTCTGCTGCCAGAGTTGTTTTTTCAAAGGTTCGCTGGCATCAACTTGTGCCCGAAAGCGTTCACTTTGTACTTGATGGGTGTCCAGGTGTAACAACATGGAAGAGGGCAGGAAACGGTCATTGCAAAAGACCACAGCGGTATTGTTTTCTGATAACAAGTGCATGACCGATTGGGTAAAGGTGATGTGGGGATGTTCAAAGATCACGAATCCAAGATCTTCGATAGGGGCTTGTTTTTCTTCACCGCTTTCCTTGTCAGCAATGATCAGTTGTTCATGGCGCGTGCTTAAGTGATAGGGGTTGCCAAAGAAAAGAGTGCGTTTGAGCATGGGGAGAGGTTTATACTCTTGGAAGAAGTCTATACCTCATAGAGGTTACCTAATGCGTCAATTCCTACTTTGACCGGGTTTTCTCTTTCCCAAGCTTGAAAACTCTGAATACTTTTCATTTCAGTAGAATTATCTTGAGTACTCGCATTGACCCATCTGAAAGTATAGTACCCTGGGGAAATTTTTTGTACACGATACAAGTGATGAGAAAGAAACCCCGGGTTGTGCCAGTTGTCGTGGAGTTCTTCTTCAGTCAATCCTAAGAGGAACATATCATTTTCTTGCAAGGAAGCGACAAAGGAGCTTGCTTCTTTAGGGGTTTTATCAATAATCGGAAGCCCCTGTTTTTTCCTTTCTATCGCTTCCCAAAAAGTCACATTCTTTTCCTGCAATTCCCCTTTTTCATCTTTATAAATAAGGATGTGATGATTGTTTCGGGGGTTGACGAATTGATTCACCCCATCTTTTAATTGCTGTGCATAGCCCAAATTTTCTTGTATCCGTACTTTTTTCACAGGAATAGGATCCCCATTGTTATTAGGAAGGAAGACTTTTGGAGTTCTTTCTTTTGTTTCGTCATCGACCTTGAAGAAAGCCCCTGGAGGTACTGAATAGTTTTCGCTCAGATCGATCGAAGGGTCTTCTTGGAGAATGGCCTCCTGTACTTGCTCCTTAACGACAGGGTCAACTATCTTGTCCACCTGTGCTTTTTTCTTGATATCCGAAAGTCCCTTTCGGATATGATAATGCGTTTTTCCATCCGTTCCCCTTCGTTTCCCAAAAACACTTTCTTTATGGAGCGATCCCCTTGCCGCATCTCCTTTTCCTGTCATGGGTTCACCGTTCGGCGTCCTTTTTAGTTTCCCATGATGGTCATAGAGTTTTTTCTTCGTTTGAGAAAGTACTTTGTTGTTCCTTTTATGGGAAACAAGGATTTGTTTTATGGAATCATGGGCATCCTGATAAAAGGAAGGCCAAGGAAGAGGGAATTCCATCATTTCCTGGACTCGTTCCTCCTCATTTATTCCTTTTGCATTCAACCGGGATAAAACTTGTAAGTAGCGGGTTTTCGAGCAAGCCACTGTGAGGGCATCAATGGCATGATGGCGATGGTCGTCCCGTGATTTCTTGGGATAGAATTTGCCCTTTTTGATGTTCCCATTCAGAACCTTTCCTTCTTTTTCAAGCTTGGAAACATCTTTTTTCCTTTGTTGGTCATTGGAATTCCAGGGGAGGAGGCTGACCAGCTTCCCATTTTCATCAAGAGAAGCATAATATTCTCCATCCGCAAGGTTACTAGCCTCATATGTTCGGTTCAAGATGCTATCAAGCCCCCAATAGTGTCGAAGTTTTGAGGTGATGCTTCCCTGGGCGACCGTTACCTGAGGACAGATATGTTTCAGATATTTCTTTGTTTCCTTAGAAATGTAGCGGGTATCATTTAATTGGCTGCTGATGAAATCATCGGCATCTGGGTTCTCTTTGCTGATGAACCTTTGAAATTTCCCATGATTCCCTTTGAAGAGTTTATAAACCCTTGACCGGGTTTTTTCCCATTCTCCTGGTCGCTCTTGTTGAAAGTATTGATAGGGGGTTAGGTCACCTTTTTCATTATTGACCTCGGCCAGACAAAGGGTTTTGTTCTGCATGCTGTTGTTAAGGGAAATGGAATAGGGAATGATGTGTTCTATCTGAACGTATCCATCATTGAACAATTCCGTGAATCCGATCTCTTCTCCGGTGAAAGGACATTGATGATGGCATTCCTCCCAAAGCTGGACCTTTTGAATATTGGTCACGGTATGTTTTATTCCATGTTCATCCAACCTTTTTTTGATTGCAATATTCTTTTTTTCTCTTGCCTTTTGTTCATCTCGTATCTCATCCCGCCTTTTTTTCGAGGATTTGAGTTCCCGGGCTAATTCTATTCGTACTTCATCCGGTTTTCCGTATTTCTGGATCAATTGGTTGATGACCTTGCGGACTTCGTACAAGGATTTTTGGACGATCGGGTTTTTGATATCCTCAGGGGGAGGAAGTTCCTTGGCGGAACCGTCAGGTTCTTTTAAAGCACTGTGGTGATACAACTTGTCCAGTTGTCGGTCGGATAATCCAAAGTGATCTTTTATGAATGCTTTGATGCGATCGATCGCTTTTCCCTCTTCGGAGCTTTCTTTGGCGATTTCCAATACCTTTTCTTCCAGGTCGAGTTTTTCTTGTTCAGGGATGCTTTCCCATTGCCTTTTTCCAAAAGCACTTTTTAAACCTCCTAAAAGGACTGCTTCGTCATATAGGTGCCCTCTTTCCAGATAGGGGAGGATATGATCGATCGCTTTTCGGCTCAGGTTAGAATATCCTTCTTCCAATCGGAATTTGGCAAATTTTTCCACTTG
>CAZAYA010000238.1:0-2957 GCA_964489175.1 uncultured Flavobacteriales bacterium
TGGAGTGACTCGTTCAGAGAGTCTCTGATGAAAATTTAGACCCGATTGCCCTGGGGGGAGGATGCTTTCGCCTTTCGGCATCTGGCTATTTTTCTATCTTTGGCCAGCAAAATCAAGCATCATGGCCAACGATCTTTTGAAAGGGAAGAAAGGGATCATCTTCGGTGCCCTGAACGAGCAATCCATTGCCTGGAAAGCAGCAGAAAGAGCCCATGAAGAGGGGGCTCGATTTGTGCTCACCAATGCGCCTGTAGCGTTGCGAATGGGCAAGATCAACGAACTTGGAGAAAAATGCAATGCCGAGGTGATCCCGGCGGATGTGACGAAGGAAGAGGATCTGCGGAACTTGCTCGATGAAGCGGTCGGACAGCTCGGAAAGGTCGATTTCATCCTTCACTCCGTCGG
Source organism: uncultured Flavobacteriales bacterium (assembly GCA_964489175.1). Taxonomy (GTDB): domain Bacteria; phylum Bacteroidota; class Bacteroidia; order Flavobacteriales_D; family CAYVSK01; genus CAZAYA01. The sequence goes on from CAZAYA010000238.1 coordinate 406, forward strand.
TATGTCCCCCAACGTGCGGAAGGAGATCGATTATACAGAGACCAACTACGATTTTTACCATAAGACCCTTGATGTATCAGCGATCTCATTGCATAAGTTGTTGAAGGTGGCCATGGAAAAGGATGCCATCAACGAGTGGGGTTCTGTGGTCGCATTGACCTACATTGCTGCTCAACGGGTTTTCCCCGATTACAATGATATGGCCGACGCCAAAGCTCTCCTGGAATCTATCACGAGAAATTTCGGGTATCGTTATGGCGAGCATAAAAAAGTACGGGTCAATACTGTGAGCCAGTCTGCTACCCCCACCACAGCGGGTACAGGCGTAAAAGGGTTCGATGCTTTCCTTTCCTACTCTGATAAAATGAGCCCTCTGGGCAATGCTGATGCGGACAGTTGTGCGGACTTCTGCCTGTCCCTGTTCAGCGACCTTACCCGGTATGTTACCATGCAGAACCTCTACCATGATGGCGGTTTCTCGACCACTGGCGTTAGCCTTGAAGTGATGGAAAAATTCAGGGAAGCGTGATCGCCCCTAACTAGCTTATTACCCAACTTTTATCTGTACCTTGCTGCGGAATCAAAGGATCGTGTTCTTATGAAGGCCCGCTCGTTTTTGATCGTTATTAGCCTCTTCCTGACGATACCTGCTTTTGCGCAGGATGTTCCTGAAGAAGAGTTTAAAGGCACTTTCAACAACCTTTTCGAAGAAAGCAAGAAGGATTTTGAAGGTGTTGAGGGAAAGACTGACAAGACAGGAGGATTGCTGTTCCCTGGAGCAAAAGAAGGGGAAGTCAAAGAGGATGATACGGGGGTGCAATTCTATATCGGCAAGTATTTCGAAAAAGATGCTGACAAAGCTTACCAGTTGTTCAACAGCATTCGGGGATGGGTGAGTGGTCTGGTGCCGGACAATTACGAAGAGATCGAGAATCCTCAGCCCACAGAGGATGAAAAGCGGTTCACCTACGAGCGCAAGGCTGATAATTTCTCAGTAGTTGCCAAGGAGCCGAGCGCCATTATTCTGCTTCAACAGGATCCGGATGCTGAAGGATTTTTCATCGAAGTGAGGGTGAAGGAACCGGTCTTTCGCCCCTGATCTTAGGGCTTTACTTCTTCCATTATCATCTTCAGTTCGCTAAGCATCATAGCCGTGGCACCCCATATGGCATGTCCCTGGATGTGGAAACAGGGAACTTTAAGGTGAGTGCCCATGCTGTTGACCTTCACCCGTTTCTGCATAAGGGTCTCTTCCTGCAGGAAAATTTCCACCGGCGTTTCGATCACGGAGGCTACTTCTTTGGGGTCGGGTGACAGCTGGGGGGCATGAGTGCTGTACCCCACGAAAGGGGTGACCATGAAACGACTCGGAGGGATGAACACCTGGGTGAGTTGTCCGATCAGCTCAACGTTTTCCGGCCGTATTCCAACCTCTTCCTGCGCTTCCCGAAGGGCTGTATGGTGAAGGTGTTGGTCTTGCTCCTCCCTTTTTCCGCCCGGAAAACTTACCTGATCACTATGTACCCCTTCGTATTTCGGTCTCCTCATCATGACCGTGTGCAATGCTTTCCCCTTTGGGTATAGGAGAACGAGAACGGCCCCTTCTCGCAGTTCCCTGTACTCATTTACATGGATCTGCTGCGAAGAAGGGCGTCGATAAGAAGTCATGCGTTGGTGAGCCTCTTCACCGGGTAAAGGCCCTTGCAGCGCACGGGACAGGGATGGGATGATCTGCAAAGGCATTTTGTCAGGGCTTTTCAGGAGTAAAATCCAAGGATGCTGAATTTATACAATACCGCTGTCCTGTGGGTTGCGGACCGTCCTCGAATACATGGCCGAGATGGCCGCCGCATTTGTTGCAAACGACTTCGATCCGGGAGTCCCCGAAGCTATTGTCCTTGAAGTAACGGATATTACTCTCCTTCAAAGGTGCATAAAAGCTCGGCCAGCCGCTCCTGGAATCATACTTGGTCTCCGAACTGAACAGGGGATTGCCACAGGCGGCACAGGTAAAAGTGCCGTCTTTCTTGTGATTCACGAACGCTCCCGTAAAGGCTCTTTCCGTCCCTTTTTCCCGTAGGATCCTGTACTCTTCGGGGGTCAGTTCCTTTTTCCATTCTGCTTCGCTCTTGCTGATCTCGAATTCCATGGCGTCCTTGTTTTGTTTCCCCCCTTTTTCCTGGCCACAGGCATGAAAAGTAAGCAGAAGCAAGGGCACGATGAATAGGGGCTTGTGCATTCTATGAACTGTATAGGAACATCAATTATAACGAACTGGAACGGAAGATGTTTTCTTTGGTCGGTCTCCTTCTGGTCCGTATCTTTTCAAAGCTATCAAGACTGAGGACCATGGAACACCGAACAAAAGGTAAAGCCGTTGAGTTGATCAGGGGAGACATCACGGCCCAGCAAGATCTGGAGGCAGTGGTCAATGCTGCCAATGCACAATTGAGAACAGGGGGCGGCGTGGCTGGAGCGATCCATCGAGTGGCTGGCCCTGAATTGGACGAGGCCTGCAGGCCGTTAGCGCCGATCAGCCCCGGGGAAGCTGT
>CAZAYA010000239.1:0-2956 GCA_964489175.1 uncultured Flavobacteriales bacterium
GATGCGGGCCCGGTGGGAGGTGAAAAAGGCTGCTTTGGAGGAATCGGTAGGCAGACTTCGATAGCCTCTTCTGAATTCAGTCCTGGGGCGGTATTCGAGGCTGATATCGAAGCTCTGCTTGTTTTCCGGATCTTCTTTTCCATTCTCGGTACCGTTATTTTGAGCTAGAATGTACCGGGGGCAGCTCGCGACCATCAGGAATGCGAGCAATAACACCTTGAGGTTGTCCATGGCAAGTTGTTTTGAAGAAAGATAAACGCCCCCCTTCGGAGACAGGAGGGTGAAGGAGAAGCTTATTGGTAGAGATCGATGCGGTAGACCGTTCCCCAGGCACCTTCCTGATAGCCATAGCCATCACCGGAGGTAACGAAGAGACGATCATGCTGATCGATGTACACGTTCTCGCTCTTCATGCTGGAGTTGTCCGTCACATTAGCCAGGTGAGCCCAGGGCTGGGCGTTTCCGTCGCTAGCATCGTAAATGTTGTTCGGGTCCGGTTTGAAGCGGTGGATCCGAGAGGGTTTGGCATTTACCGCGTACAGATACCCTTTGGAATCGAAATCCATGTCTGTGAGATTAGCGCTTTTGCCTGTCTCGGGGTTGTAGGGAAGGAACTTCGCTACCAACTCGGGTTCGATGGGTTTTACCGGGGTTCCATCATCGTTAAGAGGGAAGCGGACGATGTGAGAAGAGGTCCGGGACCCCACGTAGAGGTACCCATCCTTTTCTGCCAGGGCACTATGTCCCTGGAATTTGATCTTTCCTTTGTTCTTCGTGTGAACATCCTGCCCCATCACCCAATAGCTTTCAGGGTAACCGGCTTCGGGATCGTCCTTGAGGGGGGCAAGGTCATAGCGGATCAGCACACTATTGTCCTTGGCTACAGCATAAAGTTGATCTTCAACAGCGAGACAATTGTCGGGTCCGTTCAACCATCCGTGGGGCGGGTCGTTCCGTTCAGGGTCATGGTGGGGGTAGTTCCCGCCGGCCATGATGTCGTGGCGCTCCACCTCGTACCATTTATCCGTACGGGTATCATAGCGAAGCAAAGCATCGGTCAGGTTCTTGCTGAAAGTCCTTTTGTTGGGGACTTTGGGCTTATCGATCCCGGAAAATCCGCAGAGGTAGAAACTTTGGGTGCCTTCATGGTACCGTAATGTACAATACGGCCGGTCTGTTCTGCGATCGGCTTCGGGAGGGGTGGAACTACGATCCCAAAGATTGAAAGGAGGGTCGGTCGGCGTGGTAAAGACCTTTCCGTTCTCCCGGATCTTATCAGAGGGTTTGTCCTTGCTCCAGGGCTCGGTCACATCAGGATCCACTTTATAAATGGTACCGGCCTGGTCGTTGATCTCGGCACTGACCCCTCCAGCTCCCCGGACACGGCCCCGGCAAAGGACGTAGAGCTCACCGTCCACGAGTTGAAGTCCGCGGGGAAAAGGGGCAATGGTCGTTACCCGTTTCAGGTCGACGGACGGTGTTTCCGAAGCAGTGCTTGTTTTTTCCGGCTGTTCAACAGAGGACAGGAGCAAACCTCCTGTAAGGGAGAGAATAGCAACAAGGAAGATCGATCTTTTCATGGCCTTTAGCAGATTGGGTATATCAACAGACGAAAAATTCAGTTCGAGGTTTCCTCATGAGTATCGGGGGAGGGATGAACACCTTCCCGCTGAAAAGCTTCAGGGACGACCTGTTCAGACCAATTGGATCGGTTCTCACCAGTAAAAGCCCTAATGCTCAGAAAGAGCATGGCCACCACGGCCATAGTCATCGCGGTCAGGGAAACGCCCTGGATCAACTTGTCTACCCAGGAGGTCTCCACTTCATCCGCAACATTGTCCCGAATGTTGTCCTTGAGTTGGTGGAAAAAACCATCAGGAACCTGATAAATATTCCTTTTTTCCATTTCCGCCAACCGTGGAGCTACTTGTTCAGTATGATCCTGATACTTTTCCATGGGAACGTCTGATTGATTAGACAACCTGAAAAGGGAGAACTTTAATTACCCCTTCAATTTTTTTTCGACCTTTTTCATAGCATGGTGATAAGAAGCATGTAAAGCGCCTTGTGACTTGCCAGTTATCGAGGCGATCTCTTCATAGCTTTTTTCTTCATAATAGCGAAGGATGAAGACCAATCTTTGTTTGGGGGGAAGTTCCAGAACGGCTTTCTCCAATTGGATCCGGATCTCTTCCCCAGAAATATAGGGGGCATCTTCAAGGTTTTCCGCCAGTTGTTGTTGCACATCCTGCAGGGATACGAAGAGATGTTGCTTTTTCTTTTTCAGGAAATTCAGAGCCTCCCGGGTAGCGATCCGGTACAGCCAGGTGGGAAGGGAGGAATCTTCCCGGAAAGTGTGGAGTTTTTTCCAGACCTTCAGGAAAACGTTCTGCACCACATCATAGGCATCGTCGTAGTCGACGACGATCCTTCTCACATACCAATAGATACGCTTTTGGTATTTCCAAATGAGGAGTTCGAAAGCATGAGAGCGAGTGTTCTCGTCCCTGAATTTTTCGAGGAGCTCCTTATCGGAAGGCTCAGCCATTTCAGGAACCTATCCCTTTGGAAAGGGAAAAGAATTCTTTTACGTAAGCGTTGGAGGAGTTCCTGATCTCTTCCCTTGGGCCTGATGCCTCAATGGTGCCTTGTTCCCCCATAACAATGATGTCATCAGCCATGTAAAAGGCCTCCTGGTGATCATGGGTAACGTACAATACCGTGATGTCATATTGTTCTTTCACTCGGAGAATGTGGTCCATCACCTTTCGCTTCCGGGGAATGTCCAGACTGGATAAAGGCTCGTCCATCAACAGGATCCGGGGATCCAGGACCAGGGCACGCGCGATCGCCACCAATTGTTGTTGCCCCCCGGATAATTGATGAGGGTATTTGTCTCGGTAGTCTTTTATACCGAGGGTTTCCAGGGTTTTTTCCACTGTTTCCCTGATCGTTC
>CAZAYA010000240.1:0-2955 GCA_964489175.1 uncultured Flavobacteriales bacterium
TCTTTCCAAAGAAACTTCCCCTGAATTGCCCATCCGGTATGCTGACTCCCTGGTCGCCGGGTTGAACGAGCGGTTCGTTCCTTCCCACATCAGCGACATCCGCTACAGAGTTTCGGAGAACGTGGTCATGGAAGTGTTCGACACTTTTCATCGATACCTCCCCATTTTTCTGGACCAACAGGACCTGAAGCGCATCGATTCGCTTATTCGCCCGGAAAAGGTTCGGGAAGCTCTGGAAGGGCATTATCGCACCCTGATCTCTCCGGCCGGCATGGCCATGAAACAGTTCCTGCTGAAGGATCCGGTGGGGATCACGCCGATGGCGCTGGAAAAACTTGAACAGCTTCGCTTCGGGAAGTCACTTGAATTGTACAACGGCCGGATCATGGATACGACCCGCCGGCATCTCTTTCTGTTCCTCTCCACGACACACCCGCCCAATGAAACGGATCACAATGCCGAGCTGGTCCATGGTCTGGAGCAGCTTACAGATAGTCTGGATCAGACTCATGACGGAGTGAGCGGAGAGTTCTTCGGAACTACCCCCATTGCGGTGGCCAATGCCGAACGGATCAAGAAAGACATCCGGCTGACCGTATCGGTGGCTCTGGTAGTCCTTCTGGTACTGATCAGCTTGTTCTTCCAGAAAAAACGGGTCTTCTTTCTGATCTTCTTGCCCGTACTTTTCGGTGGATGTTTTTCGCTGGCCCTGTTGTTCTTCTTTAAAGGGGAAGTGTCAGCTATTGCACTGGGAATGGGGTCGGTATTGTTGGGGATAACGGTGGATTTCTCGCTGCATATCTTCACCCATTTCCGGCACAGTGGTTCGGCCGAGAAGACGATCAAGGACCTGTCCACGCCGGTGTTGATGAGTTGCCTGACCACGGCCTCGGCTTTTCTTTGCCTGTGGTTCGTTCGTTCTGAGGCCCTGCATGACCTGGGAAATTTCGCTGCTATCAGTGTGGTGATCGCTGCCTTGTTCGCCTTGCTCATCCTCCCCCATTTCTTTGGAAAGGGCATGCAGGCCAAAGAAGGAGCGAAGCCCTCCTGGCTCGATCGTTTGGCAGGGATCCCCTTTCACCGGTCCCGGTGGTTATTGATCGCCGTATTGCTCTTCTCCGGTGTCTGCATGTTCTGGTATGATGAAGCCGGCTTCAACACGGACCTTTCCGAAATGAATTACATGCCGGAACACCTCCGGGAAGCAGAAGAGAACATCAATCAAGTCCAGGGCTTTGCACTGAAGACCGTTTATCTGATAGCCCGGGGAGATGATCTCAATGCCGCTTTGGAGCGGGATGGAGCGGTCAGCATCAAGGTGGAGGAATTGGAACAGAGTGGAGCGATCAGCCGATCGGTCAGGGCCGGCTCACTGCTTATTCCTGAAAATGTGCAACGGGAAAGGATCCGGCAGTGGGAGGAGTTCTGGACAGAGGAAAAAAAGGAGCAACTCCGGGAAGTGATCGCTACGAAAAGCAAGGAACTCGGATTCAGGGCCAGTGCTTTCGCTCCCTTCTTTGAGATGCTCGACCGCGATCATCAGCCTGTTCCTCCTTCTCAATTCACTGTCTTGCGGAAGAATTTTCTCAACGAATACATCTCCGAGGGGGATGACGGTAGCGTGATGGTATCTTCCTTGCTCCGTGTAAAAGAAGAGCAGGCATTGGAAAAGGTGTATGAAGCATTTGAAGGGGTTGCCGGTGTCCATGTCCTGGACGAGGGTTATCTGGCCCGTCAGTTCATCCGGATCCTTAAAGAGGACCTGGACCTGCTTGTCCAGCTTTCCCTCCTGATCGTTTTCGGTATTCTCCTCATGGCTTATGGCCGGATCGAGCTGGCACTGATCACTTTCTTTCCCATGGTGCTGGGATGGCTATGGACGCTAGGGATCATGGGCATGACAGGGGTCGATTTCAACATCTTCAACATCGTGATCTGCACCTTCGTGTTCGGTCTGGGGATCGATTACAGCATCTTCATCACCCGTGGCTTGATGCAGGATTTCAAATACGGAGAGAAGGACCTGGTCTCCTATAAAACGTCCATCCTGCTTTCGGCCTTTACCACGGTCGTGGGTATAGGTGTGCTCATCTTCGCCGGGCATCCGGCTTTACGGTCTATAGCCATGCTATCGGTGATCGGGATCCTTTCGGTGGTTCTGGTAGCGTTCACCATACAGCCGCTTTTGTTCGAGTGGCCCATTCTGAAACGGAAGCGGAAAGGACATGTGCCGGTCACGTTCCTGAATTTCATTATTTCCCTGCTGATCTTCATGGTCTTTTTGGCAGGATGCCTTTTTATGACGGTGCTCGGAGTGATATTCCTTGTTCCGCCGTACAGGAAGGCCCGGCGCCGGAAGCTTTTTTACCACCGCATGCTGATGTACATCTGCCGGTTGGTCATCTACCTGCCCTTCCATGTGAAGAAGCGGATCCTCAACGAGGAAAAGGTGAACCTGAAGAAACCGGCCGTGATCATCAGCAATCATCAATCCCACATCGACCTTCCTTTCATCCTGATGCTGCACCCTAAGATCATCGTTTTGACGGCCGATTGGGTGTGGAACAATCCTTTCTATGGGGCGATCGTCAGGCTATGTGATTTCTATCCGGTGTCCTGGGGGAATGATAAACTTGCTGGATTGCTGGAGGATAAAGTGAAAGAAGGATATTCCGTACTGGTATTCCCGGAGGGGACTCGCTCGCCCGATCAGAAGGTCCAACGCTTCCACAAAGGGGGCTTTTATCTGGCTGAAAAACTGGGGTTGGATGTGCTTCCGGTGATGTTGCATGGCTTGGGAGATGCGATGACGAAAGGAGACAATTACCTGCGGAAGGGTAGCATTACCCTCAAAGTAATGGAGCGGCTTCAGCCAGGGGATGACCGAATGGGGGAGGGATATCGCCAAAAAGCGAAGAACATGACCCGGTATTACCGGGAAGAACTTCAAAAATT
>CAZAYA010000241.1:0-2931 GCA_964489175.1 uncultured Flavobacteriales bacterium
CAAATGCTACCTTTTTGAATATGGCCCTTCAAACCAAAAAGAAGAACAGGTCCCATGATGAATTCTATGATGATGTACTGGCCCACCTGGACGATGCCTATCAGTATGTAGAATGTGACCCGGGGATCTATGAACAGATCAGGAATTGCAATTCCGTATTGCGTGTTCAGTTCCCGGTGAAAGTGGGGAAAAGCTACAAGGTGGTCTCAGGGTACCGAGTAGAACACAGTCACCATAAACTTCCCACCAAAGGAGGGATCCGTTATAGCAAATATGTTCACCAGTCAGAGGTCATGGCTCTCGCCACGCTCATGACCTTTAAATGCGCCTTGGTGGATGTGCCTTTTGGAGGCGCCAAAGGGGGGGTGGCCATCAGTCCGCGGAAATACTCAGAAGAAACGCTGGAGAAGATCACCCGTCGCTATACCATGGAGTTGATGAAGAAGGACTGCATCGGTCCCGGCATCGATGTGCCTGCACCTGATTACGGCACTAATGCTAATACCATGGCCTGGATCGCTGACACTTATATGTCCTTTAATCAGAACGACCTTAACTCCATGGCCTGTGTTACAGGGAAGCCCCTCAGTCAGGGAGGCATTAGAGGAAGACAGGAAGCCACTGGTCTGGGTGTTTTCTATGGCATCAGGGAGGCACTGTCTTATAAAGAGGATATGGACCCGTTGGGAATGACGACCGGTGTGGAAGGAAAAAGGTGTGTTGTGCAGGGACTCGGTAATGTTGGTTTCTATGCTGCCAAATTCCTGCATGAGGCCGGAGCTAAGATCGTTGCTGTGGCAGAATACAATGGAGCCATTTATAAGGAGAAAGGGTTGGACCCTGAAAAACTCAAGGCTTATTGGGATGAACATGGTGTCCTGGAAGGATTTGAGGGAGCGAAGTCTTTTGAAGACAACGGAGATGCCCTGGAGATAGAATGTGATGTTCTGATCCCTGCAGCATTGGAAAACCAGATCAACATCAATAACGTTCATAACATTCGTGCCAAAGTGATCGCCGAGGCAGCGAACGGTCCTATTACCACCGGAGCGGAGAACGTTTTGAAAGAAGGGAAGACCATGATCATTCCCGATATCTACCTTAATGCCGGTGGGGTTACCGTCTCCTACTTTGAATTCCTCAAGGATATTTCCCATGTTCGCTTCGGACGTCTGGAACGGCGCTACGGAAAGATGATGAACAATTACATGATGGACGCCATCGAAGAAGCAGGGAAGCACCCTATCAGTAAAGCGCAGCGGGAGCTGATCGACCGGGGAGCTGGAGAAAGGGACCTGGTCTATTCAGGGCTGGAGGAAACGATGATCATGGCCTATGAACAGGTGAAACAAACGATGGCTGCAAAAAACATCACCGATCTGCGGACCGCTGCCTTCGTTACCTCTATGGAAAAGGTCGTTACTTCTTACAATACCCTCGGAGTCTTCCCCTGATCCTTCATGTGTACACTTTCTTACTATCCCTTTGGTGTGGGAAGATTCCTGCTGGTTTCCAATCGTGATGAAAGTCTGGAACGAGAGCCTGCAACCTTGCCCCAACTCAGGACTGTTGGAGGAAGAAGGCTTCTGATGCCCGTGGACCCGAAAGGAGGAGGGACCTGGATCGCTATCAGTGATAAAGCTCGGGCGGTGTGTTTGCTCAATGGTGCTTTTGAAAGACATCTGAACGAGCCCCCTTATGCTAAAAGCCGGGGGAGCATCGTAACCGCGTTGTTCCATTATGACCATGTAGAGGATTTTGCCGAGGAATACCCACTTAGCGGGATCGGAACAGAAGGACTTTCGGTAGAGCCTTTTACCCTCGTGGTGGTGGAAAGCGATCCCGATCTGAAAGTGTATGAATTCCGGTGGGATGGAGAGAGCCGTTATCTCCGGGAGTTGGATGCTGGTGAGCCCAGAGTATGGTCATCAGCCCAGCTTTATCCTTCTCCTGTGATCAAGGAGACGGAGGAGCGTTTCCGGGAATTCCTGGAAGCAGGGCCGGAGGTCGACCAGTCGCGACTTCGGGATTTCAATTACCGCGAGCGCTACAAAGAGAAATTCCAGGGATCCGCATCCGAAGAAGAACCTGTTAAAGGCCTGGAAACCCTGAGTATTACCTCTGTGATACGGGAAAAGCACAGTTTTTTACATGTTTATGAAGATCTCTCCACCGGAACAACAGTGAGAACGAGCTTTCCCCTGGGGGTCCACACTTCTCTTTAACGGTTTGTCAGGCAGGAGACGATCCTTTTCTGGATCCTTCAGGAAAATCGTACTTTCAATGCACCAAGGCTTTTCTTTATGGATTTGTTAGAACAATTGGAAGAAACCGTGGACCTCCTTCGGAGGAATGGCGTGGAAGCACCTGAGACCGGTATCATACTGGGAACCGGTTTAGGACGATTGGCCGAGGACATCGATGTGGAAAAGGAGATCCCGTATTCACGCATACCTCATTTTCCAGAAGCTACAGTGGAATTCCACAGCGGAACCCTTATCTACGGGACCCTTGAAGGAAGAAAAGTGCTGGCCATGAAGGGAAGGTACCATTACTATGAGGGATATTCGATGCAACAAGTGACCTTCCCCATCCGGGTGATGAAAAAGCTCGGGGTGAAGCAGCTTCTTATTTCCAATGCTGGCGGGGCCATGAACCTCAAAATGAAAAAAGGAGAATTGATGCTGATCCGGGATCATATCAACCTTTTGCCGGACAACCCCCTGATCGGTCCCAACATCGATGAACTGGGACCACGCTTTGTGGATATGAGCGAACCGTATGATACTACCCTGAACGATCGGTTGCGAGCGATCGCTGGAGAAGAAAGGATCCCTTTGCATGAAGGGGTTTACGTGTCGGTCATGGGACCTCATCTGGAAACCCCGGCCGAGTATAGGTACCTGCACAAGATCGGGGCTGATGTGGTCG
>CAZAYA010000242.1:0-2830 GCA_964489175.1 uncultured Flavobacteriales bacterium
TAAGGCGGGGCAACACGATTGGGATCTTACCCTCGAAAAGAACGATCTGAGGGCTGCTGACTACCGGTTGCGCATTGGGACCGAAGATGGCGTGGAAGAGGGAACTCCCGGCCCTGTCACCACCTACAAAGGCTATTTGGGCAACGACCCCACTCAGCAGGTCCGGTTGTCGATCAGGGAAGATGGGATCAGCGGCATGGTCATGGAGAACGGCACGGAATATTTCATCGAACCGGCCGATCGGTTCACTTCCCAAGCAGGCCAGGAAGAAGTCGTGGTCTATCGCTCGCAGGATGTGGTCGGAGAGGCCCTGAGTTGTGCTGTGGAAAAACGGAAGGGTACCCATTCAAATTCAGAAGGCAAAGCTTCCGGTTCCGTGGAACCGAGGTCCTCAGGATGCCAGCTTACCGAGATCGCGATCGCAGCGGCCAATGATATGGTTACTTCGCAAGGCTCCGTGAACAATGTGGAGACCGAGGTCACGGAGATCCTCAATATTGTTTCCGCTTTGTATGAACCGGCGCCCCTGGAGATCGAATATGAGATTACCGAGATCTTCGTGTCCACGAATGCTTCAGGCGACATTACCGACCCCAGCGCGGTCGAAACCGATACCATCCTTTATGATTTCACGGATTGGTGCATTGCAGGAGGATTCAGCTCTTCCTATGATGTGGCCAGCTTTTGGGTGGATCGTGACGTGGAGGCTAACGGAAACACCGGAGTAGCTGGGAAGGCTTGGATCGGCGTTATTTGTGAGGAAGTGACCAATGCTCAGCAACCCTTTGGCAAATACAATATTCTGGAACATGCTTTTTCCTCTCAGGCTGGGAATAGGACCATTCAGGCCCATGAGCTCGGCCACAACTGGGACCAGGGTGCGCATGTAACGGGAGATGCGGATTACATCATGTCCGCTACCATTACCACTACCAGTGACAAATGGCATTCGGGAACCCTTACCAAGATCCAGGATCACCGCGATACCCGAACCTGTTTAGGTTCTTGCCCGGTTGCGGTGGAAGAACAGCAGGGGGCTGAAGGAGGTTTCCGGGTCTATCCTAACCCGGCACGGGAGATCCTTACAGTAGAAGCTCCTTTGGTCTCTTCTGCACAACAAACCCGGGTTCGTATAACGAATGTATTGGGAAGCGTGGTCCTGGAAGGGGAATTGCTCTCCGGTACCACGACGAATTTAGACGTCAGTGTTTTGGAACGAGGGGTTTACTTCCTGTCGGTGAATACCGGTGAAGACCGGACGATACGCCGTTTCGTGAAGGAGTGATCAGGCTTCAGCTTTCTTCTTCCGTTTCCGTTCGTTCTCGCCCAGGAGGATCTTCCTTAACCTTATGGAAGAAGGGGTGATCTCCACGTATTCATCTTCTCCTACGTATTCCATGGTTTCCTCCAGGGAGAATTTCGTGGCGGGGGCGATGTTCACCTTCTCATCCGCTCCGGCAGAGCGAACGTTACTGTGTTTCTTCCCTTTGGTCACGTTCACCACCAGGTCATCCTGTCGTGTACTCTCTCCTACTACCTGACCGGCGTAGACTTCCTCGTTAGGGTCGATGAAGAACCGGCCCCGATCCTGCAGTTTGTGCAGGGAATGGGCCACGGCCGTGCCGGATTCCATGGCGATCAGTGCTCCGTTCCTGGCTTCGTGGATCGGGCCTTTCCAGGGCTCATAACCGTTGAACCGGTGCATGACGACTGCCTCGCCACCGGTGGCGGTCAGGATGGGGTTGGTCAGGCCGATCATACCGCGGGCAGGGATGTTGAATTCCAGGTTCACCCGGTCATCCTTCTTTTCGACGTTCAGGAGGTCTCCTTTCCGTTGATTCACCAGTTCGATCACTTTCCCGGAAATATCCTCAGGCACGTTGATGTTCAGTACTTCCACGGGCTCATGCTTCTGCCCTTCGATCTCCTTGATCACTACGCGGGGTTGTCCCAGTTGCAATTCATATCCTTCCCGGCGCATGGTCTCCACCAGCACGGAAAGGTGCAGGATCCCCCTGCCGTAAACGGTCAGTCGATCCGGCGAGTCGGTCTCTTCCACCTTCAGGGCCAGGTTCTTCTCGGTTTCTTTGAACAAGCGATCCCGCAGGTGGCGGGAGGTGACGAACTTCCCTTCCTGGCCGTAGAACGGGGAGTCATTGATGGTAAAGAGCATGCTCATGGAAGGTTCATCCACTGCAATGGGCTCCAGGCCATCCGGTTCCTCGGCATCGGTCACGGTATCCCCGATGTCGAATTTTTCCAGTCCCATGAGAGCGACCAGCTCTCCACTTTCCACGGTTTCGTCCGTCTTTTCCTTGCCCAGCCCCTCGAAGCGGTAGAGTTCCTTGATGGTGCTCTTGCTGACCGACCCGTCGCGGTGAACGACAGATACCCGGTCTCCGGCCTTCACACTTCCCCGGTGGATACGGCCGATGGCGATCCGCCCGGTGAAGGAAGAATAATCGAGGGAGGTGATGCGCATTTGGAGAGAGCCTTCGCGTTTTTGTGGCGCCGGCACTTTTTCAAGGATCGTGTCCAGCAAAAAGGAAACATCCTCGGTGGAGGACTGCCACTCCGGCCCCATCCAACCCTCTTTGGAGGAACCATAGATGGTAGTGAAATCCAGCTGCTCTTCATCGGCATCGAGCGAGAACATAAGGTCGAACACCTGTTCCTGGACTGCTTCCGGCTGGCAGTTGGGCTTATCCACTTTGTTGATCACTACGATAGGCTTCAGGCCCAGTTCCAGGGCTTTTTGAAGGACGAACCGGGTCTGGGGCATTGGGCCTTCAAAGGCATCGACCAAGAGCAAGACCCCATCGGCCATGTT
>CAZAYA010000243.1:0-2820 GCA_964489175.1 uncultured Flavobacteriales bacterium
CGACCCGCGCAACATCCGGAAAGTATCCGTAGAACACGTTGAGGCACCCGAAAATCCTTCACCATCCGTTTTGATGGGAAGGATGAGATCCAGCTCCACCGCATGAACGGAGAAAAAGTCGCCCGCTTCGATACCGGACAAGTAAGGCAATACCTTCTGGAATACAAGAAGATCCACGTTGAGAAATACAGCCATAGCCTTTCCCCACAACAGGTGGATTCAGTCCTGCAAACCGATCCGCGATATGTGATCCGGGTAACAGACAAAAGTGGGGAGCAAAAATTTGTAGAAGCCTACCCCATGGCGGCTTCTAAAGGAGCTACCGACCTGGAGGGCGACAAGTTGACCTACGACCTGGACCGCATGTACGGCTGGGTCAACGGGAAAGACCTTGCGATCATCCAGCTTTATGTCTTCGACCGCCTTTTCAAACCCATCGGGGAATTCCTCCCTTCTTCTTCCACCCCCTACCCTGCAAGTAAGAAGAACACCCGGAAAAAGAGCTCCTAACCTCCTTTCCAGGAGCTTTCCCGAGAAATGAACACCTGTTGAAAAAATAGTACAGGGGAGCAGGCTTCGCTTCCTCTTTCCACCCCCCGAATATTTATATTTGTTCTCCTATTGGTAACTGAACCAAATCCTACGCCCACATGAACTTCATCGTCTCCAGCACCACGCTGCTCAAGGAGTTGCAATCGATCGCCGGGGTTCTGAACAGCAGCAATACCCTTCCCATTCTGGACAATTTCCTGTTCTCGATCCAGGGAAAGGAGCTGACGATCTCAGGCTCGGACCTCGAAACCACCATGACCACCAAGATCGAAGTCGAATCCAAGGACGAGGGCCGCATTGCCATTCCCGCCAAACTGCTGCTGGACACCTTGAAGACTTTTCCGGAGCAGCCCCTCACTTTCAAGATCGATCTGGAGAATTACGGCGTAGAGATCTCTTCGGATCAGGGACGTTACAAGCTTACCGGGCTGAACGGTGATGAATTCCCCAGGGTACCTACCATGGAATCCCCCTCATCCATTACGATCAGTGGAGAAGTATTGGTGAATGCCATCGACAAGACCGTTTTCGCCACGGGCAATGACGACCTCCGGCCGGTCATGTCCGGGGTATTCTGCGAATTCTCCCAGGAACAATTGAATTTCGTGGCCACTGATGCTCATCGGTTGGTGCGTTATACCCGCACGGACACCACTTCCGATGAAGGAGCTTCCTTCATCCTGCCCCGCAAACCACTCGACCTGCTCAAAACTTCCATCAACGGGAAGAACAGCGAAGTCACCCTGCAATACAACGAATCCAACGCTTTCTTCTCCTTTGATGAAAAGCACATCGTTTGCCGGCTCATCGAAGGGAAATACCCCAACTACGATGCCGTGATCCCCAAGGAGAATTCCAGCAAGCTGACGATCAACAAAGGGGACCTGCTCAACTCCATCAAACGGGTCTCCATCTTCTCCAACAAGACCACCCACCAGGTCAAACTCAAAGTGGCTGGAAGTGAACTTTCCATTTCCGCCGAGGACCTGGATTACGCCAACGAAGCGAATGAAAAACTGAAATGCGAATATGACGGAGAAGATATGGAGATCGGCTTCAACGCCCGCTTCCTGATAGACATGCTCAACCACCTCGATTCGGATGAAGTGGTCATCGAGCTCAGCGCCCCCAACCGGGCGGGATTGCTGCTACCCTCGGAGCAAAAGGATGGAGAGGACATCCTCATGCTCGTCATGCCGGTGATGCTCAACAATTGACCTCCCGACCTGAAGACACAAGAGAATAAAAAAAGCCGGCTTCTTCAGCCGGCTTTTTTTATGGAATAGCGTTAGTGTGGAAAATGCGTTATTCTTCGACCACTTCAAAAGAGATGGTCTCGATCACTTCCTTGTGGAACCGGACCTCCGCTTCGTATTGTCCGGTGGTCTTGATCGGTTCTCCCTTAATAGTAATGTTCTTTCGCTCCACAGGAAAACCGAAACTTTTGATCTGATCGGCCAACTGAATGGCGTTCACAGAACCGAAGATCTTGCCCTGATCGCCGACCTTGGCCCCGATCTTCAGGGATTGCTTTTTGAGCTTGTCAGCTGCCTTCCGGGCTTCTTCTTTCAGCTTCTCTTCTTTATGTGAACGCTGGCGAAGCGTCTCTTCCAGCACTTTGCGATTGCTGGTGGTCGCCGGCAATGCATACCCTCTGGGGAAAAGAAAATTACGGGCGTAACCCGGCTTGACGTTCACAACCTCGTCCTTCTCGCCGAGGTTATCCAGATCTTGCTTCAGAATGACATCCATGAGAGTGGGGTTTGCTTATTTCAGAAGGTCCGTTTCGAAAGGCAAGAGGGCTAAGTGCCGGGCACGCTTGATAGCCTGCCCCACTTTCCGTTGGTATTTCGTGGAGGTACCGGTCAGCCGTCGGGGAAGGATCTTACCCTGTTCGTTGACCAACTTTACCAGATAATTGGGATCCTTGTAATCGATGAATTTGATCCCGTTCTTCTTGAAGCGGCAATACTTTTCCCGCTTCGTCTCAATATTGATCGGCTGCAGATACCTGATCTCGGATTGTTGCTTCTCAGCCATGGCGTTCGTTCAATTTATTTATCCTGCTGGTTCTCTTCTACGACTTCCTGTTCTTTCTTATTGCTCTTCTTCTTCTGGCCTTTCTGACGACGGCTTTCAGCATATTCGATGTGATGCTTGTCCATCTTGACCGTCAAAAAACGAAGGAAACGCTCATCGCGCCTCATGGTCTCTTCCAGGTCCGGAATAACGGTCCCATCCCCCTCGAACTCCAGAAGATGGTAAAAG
>CAZAYA010000244.1:0-2811 GCA_964489175.1 uncultured Flavobacteriales bacterium
CCCCCACTTCCGTAGCCAGAAGTACTTCGTTGTAGTCGTTCGGGTTGAACAGGGCCCAACGGACCGGCATGTCCGGCAGGTCGCCTTCCTTATCGCTCCAGCTCGATCCGCCGTCATTGGAATACCAAACCGAGGCGACCCCATAATTGTAGAACGTTGCCAGCAATTCATCCTCGCTCTGTCCCAGCGCCACACAAGAAATGGAGCCGGAGGGGAAAGAAGACCCCGTGATCTCCGTAGTAGAAGGAGAGCCGCTTTCCGCATTCGTCATCTTGAACAATTTTCCGCTGGCTGTTCCGATGAAAAGGGTCGTGGAACTCGTGGTGTAAGGCGACACTTTGAAGTGCGTGGCATCATTCCCCAGGGAAATGGCCACAGAATCGGTAGAAGGAGATCCCGTTACATTCGTGATCCTGTTGATAGAGGTCGAACTCTTCCCTGAGAAGAGCACATCCTGGTTGTTATCGTAATCCGCAGGATTGATGAACAAGCCATCGCTGTTGCTCTGCAGGGTAGAGAAGGAACTCCCACCGTTGGTGGACCGGTAGAAATTGTTCCGCACATAAGAAGTGATCTGGTAATCCGGATCCGTCTGGTCGATGAAGCAGAAGCCTCCGTCTCCCCCGGTCGCTTCGGTCGTGGAATTCATACCGGCGGAAGTGAACCGCTGGGTCCCGTTGTCCTGAGAACCGGCCAGGTATTCATTTTGCCCGGAGGCAGGATGCATGGCCCCGGAATAGAACTGGGTGACATTATACCCATCGTTCCGGGCTTCGATCACATCACTGCTCCCGGCATTGTCGATATCATTGGTATAGAACACCCCGCCGTCGGTCCCGAAGACAACATCGTTCGGATTGTTCGGGCGGAACAAGATCTGATGCTGGTCGGCATGCACATAGGAAACATTAAGGGTGTGCAGGTTCGCATTGTTGGACCACTTGGAGATCTGGGTCCAGTTGCTGCCACCATCCGTGGAACGGAACAGATCGATCGCACCGGCCAGCACCACCTCCTTATCGGTGGGATCCACTTGCAGGATCAGATC
This sequence comes from uncultured Flavobacteriales bacterium, assembly GCA_964489175.1. Lineage (GTDB taxonomy): Bacteria > Bacteroidota > Bacteroidia > Flavobacteriales_D > CAYVSK01 > CAZAYA01. The sequence goes on from CAZAYA010000244.1 coordinate 1,049, forward strand.
GTACCAGGCTTGCCCCCGGCTGAAATCATCCGAGGGAATGCCATTGTCGGCATCGTTCGGTTCGCTCACATTGGTCCAGGAACCTCCTTTATCAGTAGACTTCAAGATCTCATCCACTTCATTGGACTTTTCCACGATCGCATACACGTAATTCGCATCGGTGGGAGCAGTGGCCAGTTCTACCCGTTCGCTTCCGGTCCGGGTCGTGGAGGTGGTCCAGGAAGTCCCATCATCAGAATAGAGGATGGTCCCTCCACCATTGCTCCAGGGGTTAGCCCGTGTTCCCAGCCACAAACGGTTATCCGCTCCCAGCTCCAGGTCCGCAGGAGCATATGGGTCTCCGGAAACATCCGGCAATACCTGGGAAAAAGAACTCCCGCCATCAGTAGACCTTTGCAGTCCTGCTGTGGCGGTCCCGTGCCAGGCCCCTTCGTACCATCTTCCATCCACAGCCACGTACAACACGCTGGAGCCGCTTTCATCCCGCACCACCAGGTCGTTCACATAATAGAATTCATCGGTCGCACTGAGGTGACTCCAGGTACTCCCGCCATCGGTAGTCTTCCAAACGCCTGCCCCACGACTGGCTCCGGCTCCCCAGCCTTCACCGGTCCCTACATAAAAGGTCTGGGTGTTATTGGGGTCATAGGCGATCGCCGTGATCGCAATGTTGTCCCAGAAGTCATCCACGCCGGTCCAGGAAGAACTGGGATCGGTAATATCGTTGTTGTACCACAATCCACCGGTCACCCCTCCGGCCCAAACTTTCTTATCCGTACCATCATTGGGGTCGAACATGATGGCCCGGGTCCGGCCTCCAACGTTGTCCGGGCCACGCTCCTCCCAGGGGTAAGTACTGCTACCCGGGGTCCGGAACCCAGCTCCCGCCTGCATCCGCTGTACGTTCTCGACGATGGGAATCAACCGTTGCGGCTCCGGCTGTTGGGTCTTGGGGTCCATGGTCAGCAGGTAATCCTGCTTCCAGGTCAGATCGGGGCGATCCTGCTTGGGCATGGCTGCCAGATCTTCGCTGGTCAGGTTCCCGCTGACCTGCTCATAAAAAGGATGGCTCTTCAGGAATTCGCTGTACTGTTGCCGGTCTTCAGAAGCCTTCTGACCGAAGAGAAAATACGCACCTGCAGAAAAGAACAATAAAGTGGCAACTCCGAAAAAACGCCATTTAGAACGAGGGGAGAAAGTAAAGTGTTTCATAACGAAGAAGAAAGGTCAGCACTCCGAATGTTTATTGGAGCCCAAAGATTAACGAAAAGTGTGCAAAAGATGCTTTTATTCACTAAGTGAAATTCGTAAAAAAAAACGACATAGCAAGCATAAAAAGCAAAAACTCGGCAGAATATAAGGGATTATCGATAAAAACAACAAAGGAGAACGCCAGCGGGAGAATCGATCTGAAAATAAGCCTTCCTATAAGGTACGGGCTCTTCCTTACTACCTAACTACCTGACTATCTAACTCCCTCACTGACCCAGGATCATTCCTCGCTATTCACTCTAGCTCACAACTGCTGCATCCCAGCCATCTCAGCGAATTTGGAGCCTTTCCTGTTCTTCAGTTCCTCAAAGGTCCCGCTTTCAACGACCCGTCCCTGGTCCAGAACATAGATCCGATCGGCATTCTTGATGGTAGATAAGCGATGAGCCACGATCACCAGGGTCATCTTGCCCCGCAGCTCATCGATGCTTTCCTGGATGTATTTTTCGGAAGCGGTATCGAGAGCACTGGTCGCTTCATCGAGGATCAGC
>CAZAYA010000245.1:0-2788 GCA_964489175.1 uncultured Flavobacteriales bacterium
CAGTCGTCTTCAGACGAAACCAAATCTTTCGGCTTTAGCCGAAAGTAGTTTAATTGTGCCGGGGGTTGTTACTTTTGTTTGGGTGAGATACACAATGGCCTTTCCGGCCAGTTTCTGACAGATAGATGCGAGTATAATTGAAACTGGATTTTCTTATAGTAGGGGCTCAAAAGGCTGGTACGACTTTTTTGTACCAGATCCTTCGCAAATGCCCCCTGGTGAGGATGGCCAGCCGCAAAGAGGTCCATTTCTTCGACTTCGACCGGAATTTTCGGAAAGGCTTGGATTGGTACAAGGGGTTTTTCGATCAGCAGAAGGAAAAAATAATGATCGGGGAGAACTCCCCCCTTTATATGTTCTCTGAAAAAGCTCCTGCCCGTATCCGGGAGTTGTTCCCTGATGTGAAGCTGGTATTCTTGCTCCGGGATCCTGTCCGGAGAGCCTGGTCGCACTATTGGCATGAAGTGAAATATGGCGAAGAGTGGTTGTCTTTTGAGAAAGCAGTGCAGAAAGAGGAAAAAAGGGTCCGGGAAAACTTTCATGGATGGCGCCATTATTCTTATAAGAAACGAGGAAGGTATGCAGAGCAGATCCAACGGTATTTGTCTTATTTTCCCAGAGAGCAGTTCCATTTTGTATTGAGTGAGAAGCTATATGAAGATCCTGAGCAGGAAGTGTCCCGATTGTTGGCTTTCCTCGGGAAAGATGCCTCTCCCCGATCAGTTCAGGATTGGTTGCCGGAAGGAAAGGTCAATGAAGGGTGGGTTCCGAAGAGTGCTTTGCTCTCCTGGGTAATTCATCAGCCATGGATCCAACGGTTTCCATCCTTTTATAAGCGTATGGATCGATGGAATCAAAAAGGAAAGCAACCTGATCTTCCAGAAGGAACAACGGTTATCAAAGAATTGAACGAATATTTTGCTCCTTCCGCACAATGGTTGAAGCAGGAATTAGACTTGGATATTTCTCATTGGAATTCTCTGGAAAAAAGGGATTAATGGACAGGTCATGCGAGGTATATATTCATGTTGGATTCCAGAAATGTGGGTCGACTTTATTACAGCGACGTTTTTTTCCGGAATTGGAGAATGTATTCTGGTATCAACGCTCCCCTGTTTTGAAAAAGGTACTCAATCAGATCTGGAAACGGCATCCTTTTGTGATCAAGCAGCAGGAGCTGGAAAGGGAACTCAGGGGAACGCTGGAGCAGATCGAAGAGAGAAAGGCGTTGATCAGTCATGAAGGGTTGGTTGGGGGAATGATGAACAATTATTATGATCATTTCCGGTACAGAATGTTGCTGGAACGCTTCTTCCCGGAAGCACGTATCCTACTTTTTATTCGAAAGCAAGATGCTCTTATCGAATCCATATACAAGCAAACGCTGAAAGAGGGGTATCTACAGCCTTTTCGAAAATTCGTCAATTGGAAGGATGGGGAATTCCAGGTAGGAAAACCTGTTTCCGTTAATGGGATCAATATTGATGTTCGGGTACTGGATTATAGGGCTTTTTATCAAGCATATACTGCTTCGTTCGGGGAGGATAATGTGATGGTGATCCCCTTTGAACGGATGAGATTTGATAAGGAAAGGATCTTGAGGGAGATAAAGGAATTTATGGGGGTTCAGGGGCCAGAAAGGTTCGAGGAACAAAGTTCTGCGGTGAACAAGGGGTATTCTCAAAGAGCGGTAAAAGCTGCCTGGCTATTGAACCGGTTCTTTCGTTATTCTGTAAATAATGGAAGAGGCTTGATTCCGGTAAAACCAGGTTTTCAAGCGTTGCAGGATAAAGAGAACAAGACCTGGAAAGACCGGTTTCTTTTGGGCGTGAGTAAACGACTCGATCCTCGTTATTGGCTGGAATACAAACTGGATGCTTTATTACCCTATCGGCCAGCCACCTTTTTCACGGAAGAACAAAGGGAAAAGGTCCGGGCCCTGCACCGGGAACACAATGAAAAGCTGGATCAGGAGCTGGGCCTTGACCTGAAAGAGCTGGGCTATTATTGATCATTGGATGGAAAACGTTTTCCTCGTCATCGGCATGCACAAATCCGGGACCACCCTGATTGCCCAGACCCTGCAACGGTCAGGGGTCAACATGGGGTGGGACATTGATGAGGAAAAGGAAGAATACGGAGGAAATCAATGTGAAAGTCCGGAGGTGAATGCCATTAATAATACGATCCTGGGAACGGAAGGGAAGAATAGCCTAGAGATCGTGCCCCCCTTTGAATGGAACCAGGGAGAGGAAGTCAAAGGTCAAGCCCGGGTTTTCCTTCAAAAACAACAGGAGACCGGGGAAAAGTGGGGGTTCAAGGATCCCCGGACGATCTTCGCCTATCCGGTCTGGAAGAAAGTGTTGCCGGAGCATCGGTTGATCGGTGTTTTTCGGGACCTTTATGGGGTGTTGCGGCATTACCTGGGAGGAAAACGGGGAAAGAAGGCCCGGCGGAGAACGATCGTTCAAGCCTGGGTCGCTTATAACCGGGCTTTGTTGGAGGTCATGAAAAACACCCCCCAGGAGGATCGCTTGCTGCTGAATTACGATGCGTTCCTCGATTCGCCGGAACCGATGGAACAATTGAAGACCTTTACGGGGGTTGAACTGACCGACCAAAGGGATCTCGGTATGCGCAAACCCGGGTGGAAACCGTGGCAGCAATGGGGGTTGCTGACCCGGGAGGAAAAGAGGGTTTGCCGGGAGGTGATGGGGGAGTTGTGGCGTATAAATAGTAAGCAGTGAGCAGTAAACAGTAAACAGGGTTGACCCTTCCCAACTTTTCT
>CAZAYA010000246.1:0-2753 GCA_964489175.1 uncultured Flavobacteriales bacterium
TTTCCGGGCCAGGTGTTCGGCCTTTTCATCATAGGCCTCTTTATCTTCCCATGTTTTTCTTGGATCGAGGATCTCCGCCGGAACACCGGGGCAATCAACAGGTGTCTGAAGCCCAAAGACTTCGTGTTCCTCATATTCCACCTCATCCAGTTTCCCTTCCAGAGCAGCTGTGATCATCGCCCGGGTATATTTCAGATCGATCCGCTTCCCGACACCATGGGGACCACCGGACCAACCCGTATTGATCAACCAGACCTTCACATCCTGCTCCTTCATTTTCTTCCCGAGCATTTCGGCATAAGTGGTCGGGTGCAGCGGAAGGAAAGGCGCTCCAAAGCAAGCCGAGAAAGTGGTTTCCGGCTCGGTAACACCCGCCTCGGTACCGGCCACTTTAGCCGTATAGCCAGAGATGAACTGATACATGGCCTGCCCTACGGTCAGCCTGGAGATCGGAGGCAATACCCCGAAAGCATCGCAGGTCAGGAAAAAGATATTGTCCGGGCTCGGTCCGACCGAAGGCTGAACGATGTTGTCGATATGGTGGATCGGATAGCTTACCCGGGTGTTCTGGGTGATGGACGTATCGGTGAAATCCACCTCGGAAGACCCTTCGTGAAAACCAATGTTCTCGAGCAGGGCCCCGAATCGGATGGCATTGTGGATCTGGGGTTCTTTTTCCGGCGTAAGGTCGATGCACTTGGCATAACAGCCCCCCTCAAAGTTGAAGACGCTGTCCTCGGCCCAGCCATGCTCATCATCGCCGATCAATCGCCGGTCGGGGTCAGCAGAAAGGGTCGTCTTTCCTGTTCCGGACAAACCAAAGAAAATAGCAGTGTCCCCTTGTTCGCCAACATTGGCGGAACAGTGCATGGAAAGCACGTTCTGCTCCTGGGGAAGGATGTAATTCAGCACGGAGAAGATCCCTTTCTTGATCTCTCCGGTATATCCGGTCCCGCCGATCACCACCAACTTCTTGGAAAAGTTGATAATGGCGAAGTTATGCTGCCGGGTATTATCGATGGAAGGATCGGCAATGAATCCCGGTGCATTGACCACGGTCCAGTCGGGCACGAAGTTTTCGATCTCTTCCTCGGTAGGACGGAGGAACATGTTGTAAGCAAAAAGGTTGGACCAGGGGTATTCGTTCACCACCCGGATGCTGGTTCGGAAGTTCGGGTCGGCGCAGGCAAAAGCATCCCGGACGTAGAGGTCGCGGTTGCTCAGGTAGGCGGTCACGCGGTTGTAAAGGCGGTCAAAATCAGCAGGGTCGTAAGGGATGTTGATATCTCCCCACCATACGGTATTTTCGGTGATGTCATCGCGAACGATGAAGCGGTCTTTGGGAGACCGCCCGGTGAACTCGCCGGTCTCGATGGCCAACGCTCCGGTATCGTTCAATTGGCCCTGACCGTTGAGGACGGTATCCTCCACCAGGTCAGCAGGAGTGGCATTCCAGATCACATTGGCAGCGTTCTCAAGTCCTAATGTTTTCAGATCAGCGTGTTGGGATCGTTTGCCGAATTGGTACATAACGAAATTTTGGGTTAATGGGACAACCATGCGTGGATCCACGCATCATGATATAGGCAAAGGTAGCGGTTTTAGCTCAAAGACCCTTGATCTTCCCCCGAAGATCCGTCCTCATTCATCCGACCGCATTGTTCGCGAAGCACTTCCGGATCCATCCGGTAGATCCAAGCGTATTTCTCAATGGCATAGTCCATGAAATAACGCAGGTCGAGTTGCTCTCCCGTCACTGCTTCACACAACGCTTCGGAAAGATACAACCGGCCATGACGATGGATCTTCTCCCGAAGCCAGTTCAGAAGGGGGTGCAGATCTCCTGCGACGATACTGTCCTCCAATCCATCAATATCTCTTCGGGCCTGATGGTAGAACTGAGCGCTGAAAAAGCTCCCCAGTGAATAGGTCGGGAAATACCCCATGGCACCGTGCGACCAGTGCACATCCTGCAACACTCCCTGCGCATCCGAGGGAACCTCGATCCCCAGGTACTCCTTGTACTTGGCATTCCAGACCTCCGGCAGCTCTTTCACTTTTATTTCCCCTTCGATAAGCGCTTTTTCGATCTCGTACCGGATCAGGATGTGAAAATGATAGGTCAGCTCGTCCGCATTGGTCCGGATCAGGGTCGGTTTCACGATGTTTATGCCCCGATAGAAGGCTTCAGGCAAGACCTCCCCCAGTTGGTCCGGAAATCGCTTCTGCAATTCCCCGAAATTGGCCTGCCAAAAAGGCCACCCCCGGCCAATGATATTTTCCCACAGGCGGGCCTGGGATTCGTGGATGCCCAAGGAGCAGGCCTCGCCAGCCGGCAACCCATAATTCTCCGGCAGCAATCCTTGCTCATACAAGGCATGCCCCCCTTCATGGATGCAACTCCAGATCATCTCATTGAGATCCGTTTCATCGACCCGCGTGGTCACGCGAACATCCAAAGGAGAGAAAGACGTGGTAAAAGGGTGGCTGGAAATATCCTGGCGGCCACTTTTCCTATCATACCCCATCTGCTCCAACAGATAGAGACCGAACGCCCATTGCTGGTCATGATCATAATGCCGGAACATGAAAGCATCCTCATTCTGCTCCTGTTGCCGGATAGCTCCGATCAGGCCACTCATCTTCTCCTTCACATCGCGGAACAATTCATCCAGGGTTACTGTCTTCTGTCCCGGTTCGAACTGATCGAGCAAGGCATCATAAGGGTGGGCCTCATACCCCAGCAGGTCGCA
>CAZAYA010000247.1:0-2747 GCA_964489175.1 uncultured Flavobacteriales bacterium
GAAAGGAAGAGCAATGCGATAAGCGAAAAAGTAAGTTTGGTTCTCATGGGACTAGGGGTGTTTGGTAAAGTGATGATAATGAAGCATTGAACACGGTAAAATTACATTTTTTTAGTTTTCATACGGGTTCATAGCTCGAAATAGGCATACAAGGGGTGAGAGGAATGGGTGGAATTATAATTTCGCGTTGGGGTTTTCCGGCCGGGAGGCCGGGGAAGTTCGAGCGTGACGAGGACGCTACGCTCAGCGGGGGTCTCTGAATTGGAGAATTACTTCAAGAAAACACGAAAAGGGAGACAGCGTTCCGGCCTCATCATTCCGGAGCCATTCTTTGTGGACAGTGACCTGACCACCGGTATACAGATCGCGGATCTGGTCGCGTATATTCTCAATTGGGGATTTCGGTTAAAAGGCATGGAAAAGCCCTGTCGTTCTGAGCTAAAGGAATTCGTGGAACTCGTTAAACCCTTGCGCTACAGGACTACAAGAGACATTGGTGACATACCGGACAGAGAGGTCTGGAGTGTGAATTATATCAGGTAGGGAGCAAAAAAAAGGCAATGCCAGTTTCCCGGCAAAGCCTCCAATGCAAATATAAATAATTTCAAGGGCATCATCGAAGGAATTTTCACATCCGGGAACGAGTTCCAAAATTCGTTCCCCAGCTAAGCGTAGCGTCCTCGCTACGCTCAGCGGGGGCAAGCAAAAACATGGTAATATAATTAGGACAAACATTAGCCACTTTTTCGTATTTTTGGTTAAAGTTTGAAATCGGTTCATGTCTAATTTCCATAGAAAAGCACTTATAAAGCGGTTCAAGGAGGCTTCTTCTTTCTCCAAACAAGAGCTGTATGATCTTTACAGCGATTACGATCCGGATTTGAAAGACAGCACGCTACGGTGGCGCATCCACCAATTAAAGGAAGAAGGGGTTATCCGGGCTGTAAAGAGGGGGGAATATGTTATTTCCGATAAACCTGAATATGTTCCCGATCTCTCTGAAAAGCTGATCAGGTTGTCGAGCGTGTTGAATAAAGAGTATTCAGAACTTGATCATTGCATCTGGTCAACCGAATGGCTGAATGAGTTTACCAGGCATCAGCTTGGCTCGTACTTTACAATACTGGAGGTAGAAAAGGACATGGCGGAAATGGTATTTGAAGATCTCCGTTATGGACACGACCTGAAAGTTTATATGAAGCCGGATGAAACAGTAATTGAGCGCCATGTAGCTTTTGAGCAGGCCATTTTGCTGATACCGCTTATCAGCCGCTCTCCCTTGCGATCCATCAGCATAAAGAATGGCAAGAACGGGCAGGTCAAAGTTCCGGCCCTGGAAAAAATGCTGGTTGATCTGTTCTGTGATGAAAAGACCTTTTATGCGATACGGGGCGCTGAGCTGGAATACATCTTTGAACACGCTATCCGGGAGTATAGCATCAATTACAGCAAGCTGTTCAACTATTCCCGGAGAAGGAGCAGGGAAAAGGAGTTTAAGGAGTTCCTGCGAAGATCATTTGAAGACCAATTGAAAGATATACTGGGATGATCAAAGAACATTGCTTTACGAAGGAATGGGTCGAGGCCTTCAAAAAGGAAAAGGAATACAGGCGTATCAATCCACCGGTGCTTGAAAAAATGATACATGCGCTCTGCTTTCTGCAATACATACAGGAAGGAGGCTTGAAGTTCACTTTTAAAGGCGGAACTTCCCTGGTATTGCTGTTGCAAGAGGCCAGGCGGTTTTCTGTGGATATAGATATTATTTCACTGCGATCGAGGGAGGAAATTGAAAAGGTGATCGATAAGGCGGTGAAGGATTCACACTTTGAAAGGTGGACGTTGGACGAAAGAAGAAGCTACAAGGAAGGGGTTCCCAAGGCCCACTACTTTATCTATTACACATCCAGACTGAGCCAACGGGCGAATTACATCCTGCTGGATATTCTGTTCGAGGAGAATGTTTACCCGGAAACGATAAACGTACCGGTCAACTCGAAATGGATCGATCCGGTAAAAGAAGTGCCGGTGAGCGTTCCCACCGTTGAATCCATTTTGGGAGAAAAGCTGACGGCATTTGCGCCCAGGACAACCGGTATCCCATTCGGAAAGGGACTGGAACAGGAAATTGTGAAACAATTGTTTGATATAAGTGAGCTGTTTGACTATGCAAAAGACCTGAAAGCAGTAGCCGGTTCATTTGAAAAAGTGGGACAAAAGGAGATCGGATACAGGCAAATTGATATAGAGACACCGGCCATCCTGGATGACATTATCAGGACGGCCACCGTTATTGCAAAAAGGGACAAGAATAAGGACCCGCAGGATAAGAAGGATATGGCCGAGCTGGTGCAAGGCATCAAAAGCTTCCGCAACTTCCTGGTAAGCGGGATGTTCCAGATCGAGGATACCATAAAAGCTGCCGGGAAGGCAGCCTATCTTGCCGTTGTGTTAAAGCAGGAAGCATACGGCCACATGGAGCGGTATGATGAAAATAAGCCAGTACCGGATACCATTGATGATCCTGAATGGTCGTTCCTGAATAAGCTCAAAAAGCTAAAGGATCGATCCACCTTTTTCTACTGGGCGAAAACGGTGGATCGGTTAAAAAAGCAATGATGTACCAACAAAAAAATTCAACCATGCAACAAATAGCGAGCAGGAGTGAACAGTAAACAGGGGAGCCACTAGCCACTGGCGAGGAGCTGGCTGAGCGGAGCCGGAACGGTGGTTGAGCGGAGTCGAAA
>CAZAYA010000248.1:0-2742 GCA_964489175.1 uncultured Flavobacteriales bacterium
TTTTTTATTGGAAGGTGTTGTTCCTGACTGAGGTCAGGCTTTCACAGGTTCCATGTTCTCGATGATGGCCTGGCCGAACTCAGAGCATTTGAGTTTTTCGGCGCCTTCCATCAGGCGGTGGAAATCGTAGGTTACCCGCTTTTGAGCGATGGTGTTGTCCATCCCTGAATCGATGAGGTTGGCAGCTTCCTGCCATCCCAGATGTTCCAACATCATTTTACCGGAAAGGATCAGGGAAGAGGGGTTCACCTTATCCATACCAGCATATTTGGGGGCGGTTCCATGGGTAGCCTCGAAGATGGCATGGCCGGTATCATAATTGATATTAGCACCGGGAGCGATGCCAATACCCCCTACGGCAGCAGCCAGGGCATCGGATACATAGTCCCCGTTAAGGTTCATGGTGGCGATCACGGAATATTCTGCCGGTCTGAGCAGGATCTGTTGCAGGAAGGCATCAGCAATAGCATCCTTTACGATCACTTTGCCAGCGTTCCTGGCTTCATCCTCAGCCTTGTTAGCGGCTTCCTTTCCCTCTTTTTCCACGATCCTGTCATATTCGGCCCAGGTGAAGACCTTGTCACCGTATTCGCGTTCGGCGAGTTCGTAACCCCATTCCTTGAATTGTCCTTCGGTGAACTTCATGATGTTCCCTTTGTGGACCAGTGTCACGGAGGGGAGATCATGTTCGAGGGCGTGATCGATGGATGCGCGGACAAGCCGCTCGGTACCTTCTTTGGAAATAGGCTTGATACCGATAGAAGAGGTTTCCGGGAAACGGATCTGGGTTACGCCCATTTCTTCTTTCAGGAACTTCTTAACCTTATCCACCTCTGCGGTCCCGGCCATCCATTCGATCCCGGCATAAATGTCCTCGGTGTTCTCCCGGAATACGGTCATGTTGACCTCCTCCGGTTTTTTAACAGGTGATGGAACGCCGGAGAACCATTTTACCGGCCTTACACAGGCGAAAAGGTCCAGTTTTTGTCGAAGCGCTACGTTCAGAGAGCGAAAACCTCCGCCTATCGGAGTGGTCAGGGGCCCTTTGATCGCCACGAGATTCTCCCGGATGGTGTCCAGGGTGGCTTCGGGAAGCCATTCCCCTTTGTTGTCCTTGGCTTTTTGGCCAGCGAAGACCTCTTTCCAGATGATCTCCTTTTCGCCGTTGTAGGCTTTTTGGACGGCGGATCCGAGTACATTCCGGGTGGCGGCCCAGATGTCCGGTCCGGTTCCGTCTCCTTCGATAAAGGGAATGATGGGATCGTTGGGGACGGTCAGCCGTCCGTTCTCGAATTCTATCTTGGTTCCGCTCATGGGGCTTGGGCTTTTTTTTGTTATCGGTCTTTGCTAAGGAATTGTTCCAAAGGTAAGGGCTTCCCCGGTTCGGTCAATAGTCGATATCGAGCCCGAACCGGTCCCGTAGTTTCTCGATGTTAGGGTTTTTTTCGGCCATGCGTCGGTAGTGATCCTTAGAGGTATAAAGCTCTGGCTCTTTTTCCTCTTCCTCCAGGAGCCGGGCCTGCACTTGCAGGTCATAATTCCTGAGTTGTGGCCGGAGATGATCGAGCAATTCCTGGCGGATTTTTTCCACATGGTCTTCCTGATGACGGCTGGAAATGGGTAATTCTGCCACCGGCCCTTCTTTTAGCACAGGGTCGTGTTTGGTGAGGGTGCTGTGGAGGCTGTTTCGCCCTTCGTCCTTCAATTGCTGAGCGAATGTTTTCCAGGCTTTCACCAGATCCTCCTGGGAGAAAGTCTCTTTCGGAGCATCGTCGGGGGTTCGTTTTTCTTCCTTTCCTTCTTCTGCATCCTCCCCATTTTCTTCTATGAATTCGTTGATGGAAAGCCCTGTCCCCTTGGTTTTGTTACGCCGGGTATTCGCTTGCCGTGGTTCGACAGCAGCAGCTTCGGGAGCAGGGGAAGAATTTTCGGGAGTGACGGGTTCAGGAGCCTGTTCCGTTTCCGATGTTTTTGTCTCCTCGGTTCGTTCCTGTGTTTCCTGTGCAGGTTTTTCCTGCTCTTGTAGAGTACCCTCCTGAGTGGATGCTGGTTCCGGAGAAGGAGCCGTGGCCTTTTTTTCTTTTTCTGGTGCCTGTTCAGCAAGCGTGTTTTCAGCAGAAGCAGGAGGTGGATCATGTTCCGGGGCTTTCCGGGAGGGAGGAGTGCTTTGCTCTCTTTTTTCGGGGTTGGGTTCTTCTTCTGGGGCCGGGGACGCTGGTTCCTGCCCTTTTTCCGCTTTTGGGGCAGGGGATGAGCTTTGTTTTTTAGCTGGAGGAGGGGGGGCAGCAGCTTTTGCTGCTTTCCGGGGAGCATCGGAAAGATCGGAGCCGTTCCCCAGCAATTGACAAAGTTGCATGAGGGTGAGTTCTACCAGGAGGCGTTGGTTCTTGCTGGTCTTGTATCGCTGGTCGGCCTGACTGATCTTCTCCAGTCCTTCCACAAGGGTTTTCCCGGCGCAGGTGGAGGCTTGTTCCCGGTATTGCTCCCGGAGTTTGTCGCTGGTCTCCAGAAGGTCGATGGTCTGTTCGTCCTGGCAGACCAAGAGGTCACGGAAATGCTGTCCAAGTCCGTTGATGAAATGATGGCCATCGAAACCCCGGTAGAGGATCTCGTTGAAAAGAAGGAGGGAAGCACTCACATCGCCTGCCAATAGGTACCCGGTGGCTTTGAAGAAATAGTCGTGGTCCAGGATGTTGAGGTTTTCCGTGACGTCCTGATAAGTGACCGTGTTCCCGGTGGCAC
>CAZAYA010000249.1:0-2734 GCA_964489175.1 uncultured Flavobacteriales bacterium
GGGCCCCAGTTGATGTCCTTCTCGGGTTCCCAGATGTCTTCGCGGCCACCCCCGAAACCGAAGGTTGGCAGGCCCATGGATTCCAGGGCACAATTGCCGGACAGGATCAGAAGGTCGGCCCAGGAGATCTTCTTCCCGTACTTCTGTTTGATCGGCCAGAGCAAACGGCGGGCTTTGTCAAGGCTTACGTTATCAGGCCAGCTGTTCACGGGAGCGAAACGCTGGTTCCCGGTCCCTCCTCCACCTCGGCCATCGGCCACGCGGTAGGTGCCTGCGCTGTGCCACGCCATCCGGATAAAAAGACCCCCATAGTGCCCCCAGTCAGCCGGCCACCAGTCCTGGGAATCGGTCATCAGATCATAGAGGTCTTGCTTGAGAGCTTTCAGGTCGAGTTTTTTGAATTCCTCAGCATAATTGAACTCTTCGCCCATCGGGTCGGACCCAGGAGCGTGTTGTCGGAGAATGTCCAGGTCCAGTTTATGGGGCCACCATTCTTCGTTGCGGGTTCCTCCTCCGGCGGCTTGCCTCATCGCTTTCCCTGAAAAAGGGCATTGACTTGCTTCTTCCATGGTCTTCAGTTCTATTGATCGGAAATATGAATGTTGGCTTTGTTGAGAGGGAAAATAGGAATAATTTCAGTCCGTGAGCCCTTTCTTTTTGATCATACCAACGATCGGGTACGATCGAGGAGCATTTTGGGGTGCAGCTGCTTTCGGTTTTTTCGAAAAACTTTACTTTTCAAGAAACCGGGTCACGAAACAGGTACTTCCATGGAACTCACTTATACCTTCGAAAGAACGTTCACCAAGATCGACCAGAAAAAAGGGGAGCTGCAAAAGGGAGAATATGAAGCCTGCACATTTCAGGGAAGTGATCTTTCTGGGGCAGACCTTTCCGGGTATAGGTTCCTTGATACGGAATTCCTGGATTGCGATCTCAGCAATGCGGAGCTGGTAGGTACTTTTTGGCAAAAGGTGACCTTCCGGAATTGCAAAATGCTCGGTCTGCGGTTCGATGTTTCTCATGAGCTCGGCTTTGCAGTGACCTTTGAGGGTTGTCAGCTCGACCATTCTTCGTTTTATCAAAGAAAGCTTTCCCGTTCTGTTTTCATCGATTCCCGCCTTCATGGAGTGGATCTTGCAGAAGCGGATATGAAAGGAAGTAAGGTGAAGGATTGCGACCTGCTCAACGCTATTTTTGAGAACACCGGCCTGGAAAATGCCGACCTGAGGGGATCGGTCAACTATTCGATCGATCCCGAGATCAACAGGGTCAAAGGCGCAGCGTTTTCCTGGCCCGGATTGGTAGGACTTCTGGACAAATACAACATCAAGGTCGACAGCGATGCATGACCCAAGACCGAGGATCGAGACCCTCCAGGAAACCCGGTTGGTCGGGAAGAAAGTGATCATGTCCTTTGCCGGTAATAAGACCGGGGAACTATGGCAAAGCTTCATGCCGGAGCGAGGACAGATCCCAAACCCTGCTGGCCCGGAGCTTTATTCCGTTGAAGTATTTGATGACCCTTCTTTTTTCGAGACTTTCGATCCCACTCGTGAGTTCGTGAAATGGGCAGCCTTGCGGGTGCATGACCAGGATGAAGTTCCGGATGGAATGGAGGCTTTGGCCCTTCCTGCAGGGCAGTATGCTGTCTTTCATTACAAAGGGAGACCGAGCGAAGCCCAGGGGACTTACCAGTACATCTACGACACCTGGGTGCCGAATTCGGCCTATGAGCTGGACAACAGGCCTCACTTTGCCCTGATGGGGGAAAAGTACAAAGGAGAGGACCCCGATTCCGAAGAAGAACTGTGGATCCCCGTCAGGGAAAGAGCCTGATCGTTATTGCTGCTTCATTTTCTTCGCGATGAAATTCGAGGCCCGGGAAGGGGAGAGGCGGTAGAGCAGGTCCAGCATCTGCGCGTCTTTCCCGATCAGTTTGCGGTACCGGTCCTTTTCGATGGCTTTGAGCATCATTTGGGCTGCTTTATCAGCTTGCAGCATCGGGCTGTTCTTGCCATCGATGTCGCCGGAGCCCGTTACCCCGGAATTGCTCATGATATTGGTGTTCACGGCTCCGGGAAGGAGCAGGGTTACGCGGACAGGGGTATCCTTGAGCTCTACGTGCAAGCCCTCCGTGAGGAGTTTCACGCCTGCTTTGGAAGCTCCGTAAAGGGTCTGCCCCGGGAAAGGAATGAAACCGCCCATGCTGGAAACATTCGCGATATGGGCGACGGGACGATGCAGCAGGTAGGGGAGAAAGGCTTTCGTCATGTACAGCGTCCCGTAAAAATTGATGTTCATGATGCGGTCGATCTTGTCGAATCCCAACTCATGGACGGGGATAAAAGGCTGGATGATCCCTGCATTGTTGATCAGTCCGTCTACAGCTCCGTGGGCGTCGAGGACCTTTTGCGGAAAAGCGGCTACTTGTTCCTGATCGGAGATGTCCAGTCTATGGGTGGAAAGGGAGCCGTTCTTGCCTTCAGCCAGGGTACGGGTTTCTTCCATCCCTTCTTCGTTGATATCCGCAATAGCTACCTGAGCCCTTTTGTTGAGGAGCTGCAGGGCGAGTTGTTGCCCCATTCCGCTACCGCCACCTGTTACAACGACCGTCTTATTCTTGAGCTTCATGTTCTTTGTAGTTGAATGAATGGTTCATAAGAAGGATGATATCTTGAAAGCGGGACTAAATAAAGGCTCCTGTGCGGGTCGAACAATGAGGAGGATCATC
>CAZAYA010000250.1:0-2702 GCA_964489175.1 uncultured Flavobacteriales bacterium
ACCGCTGATCTCGTCCAATTGGTCTTTTGGGATATCCAGGTGAAGGGATATGCATCCCTGAAGGGTTTTCATGGAGCAGGTGCTTTCAAAGCTTATCCCAAAATAAAAAAAGCCGCCATTTTTCTGGCGGCTTTGATTAGTTTTGGCAGCCCGTAGGGGAATCGAACCCCTGTTTCCAGAATGAAAATCTGGCGTCCTAACCACTAGACGAACGGGCCGTTCTTCTCTAAGGATGGGCAAAAGTAATACAATTACTCCCAATTTGAAAGGCCTGCGTGGCAAAAATTTCTCGCTACTTCAGGAGTCCGGAAGAAAATGAGGGATCTTTTTTGGAGAAGAGGCATCCAGATGGGTTGTTCATACGTCAATTAGATTCATTCGGAAGGTTTCCCCATCCTATGTTATGGAGCATCCAGATCTTTCGAACTTCTTCGGTGCTTATATTTGTGATCTTTAAAATCCCCTAACATTCTTATGAGACGTCAAGCGACCCTTATTGTAGCAATGTTCTTCGTGGTTTTGTCCCTTAAGGCACAGACCTCTGTTACCAATACCTTCATCGATTTTGGTCCGAAGTTCCTGGGAGGGGCGACTGGCTTGTTTTCCAACGTTTCTTTCGATGATGAGAAATATGTTCATCACCCGAGTTCATTAGGTTTTGGTGGTGGATTCAAGTTCGCTTTCGACTTCAATACCCATATCGCTGTGGTGGGGGAAGCGCTTTACATGACGAATAAACAGGTCTTTGATGTCCATGATAAAGACCTGACCGGTGAAGTGGTGAATTACTCCAAAACGATCCGGTACGATCGTTGGGAATTTCCTGTTATGTTCCGTTATAATTCCGAAACAATGCGGTATGTGGAAGGTGGTATTGTATTTGGTGTGAACACGAGAGTGGATGAAACCATTAATGCCCCGTATGCAGATGAGAATTCCATCCAGGGAAGTGTTGCTGATCATTATGTGAAGAATACCACTGGTCTGGTGATCGGTTCAGGAGGATACCTGTGGGGGTCCGGGAATTTCGGGATCTCTACTGGTTTACGGTTGCGGTATGATCTCGGGGATTTTTCTACTGTGAGTTCTGGTGACCGCTTTGAGAATGCGCCTCTTTATGGTCAGGATTCCCGTGTTTCAGGTGATATTATGCCGCTTTCGCTAATGTTCGTGATGGAGTTCAACTACGACCTGGGGTTCATGATGGCCAAGAGTTCTTGTGGCAATCGCCGGAAGGTGATCATCGGGAACTGATCCATCCATACAATATGCGAATCAAATTGAGAAGGGTCGGGCGGAATGCGTCCGGCCCTTTTTGTTCTCCATTGTAGAGGGGTAATAAAAACGCCCCTCTTGAGAAGGAGAGGGGCGTTTGTTTTCTTGAGGTTGTGTCGCTCGAAAGAGGATCAGTGGTCGAGAAGGGTTAATTTTCCGCTTTGGATGATCGTTCCATCGGCTTGTTGAAGGGAATAGAAGTAAAGTCCTTCCGGAAGTTCTCCAACATCGAGTTGTGTCCGCGTTCGGTTCAGGTTCTGGTCTTTGACTTTTTTCCCTGTGGCATCCAGCAGCATAACCCTGACCATGCCCTTGGCATCATGCTCGATCCACAAATGGCTCGAAGCCGGATTGGGATAAACCCGGACCGTTTCTTCTTGTTCTTCTTCGATTCCGGCTACCTGATTGGGGTATTCATAAGCTCCCATGTCCGGGTTGACCCTGAGGATGCCTTGCATATCCCGGTTGGGAGCTCCGGAAGAGGTTCCCTTATCGATCACCGGGGAAGTACTTTGGAGGTCGAAATCTCCTCCGCCGATGAATTCAGGCAGGGTATCCAGGTTGCCGGTTCCGGAATGTCCCCCCCGAATATCCGAGTAGTCGACCGTGAATGGAGGCCCATCGAGTTCCGATGACCCATCGGGGTTCCAGGAAATGCAATTCGTCATAATGGGGCCGATACCGCTGCTGTATCCACCGATCCCTGCTCCGTAAAGTGTTCCCTTCGGAGCTGTGTTGTTAGCCAGGGTTACATTGGTCAATACTGGCTCTGAATCATCGCACCAGATCCCTGCACCTCTTACACTGGATCCGACTTCTTCCACGCTGTTATCAGCAATGAGTACATTGGTCAGGATGGCATTGGAAGTGTCGGTTAAGTAAAGACCTCCCCCACCGGGAGCGTGGTTGGATACCAGTTTGTTCCCGATGAACTTGGTGCGCTTGAAGACTGCATTGGATTTGTTACTCAGGTAAGCCCCTGCTCCAAAAGCAAAAGAGGTGGTGTCGAGTGTATTGTAAGAGATCTCGCAATCATAGAACTCAGGAGAAGAATTCCTGCAATGGATTCCCCCTCCATAATGCCGGGAGCTTGCTGCTTTATTATGAACCAGGGAAGAATGCCGGAACACAGGACTTGCATTGGATAGGCAAGCAACGCCGACACCATAGGCACGGCCGGAAACGATCTTGTTATGGGCGATCCTTACGCTGTCGAGCAGTGGGCTTGCCCCACTTAAATAAAGGCCGGCCCCATAGTAAGAGGAAGTTCGCCCATTGACCAATTGAAAACCTTTGATCACAGTAGTCGTGTCGATGATTCCAGAACTCATATCAATGACCCGGTCGACGCCACCTCCGTCTATGATCGTGTTGCTGGTGTCGCCCGCGCTGATCAATTTGATGCTGTTCACGCTTGGCCAGCTGAT
>CAZAYA010000251.1:0-2563 GCA_964489175.1 uncultured Flavobacteriales bacterium
GGTACCGGGAGAGGTCGGCGAGGATCTCGCTCATCGGCCGGTCGAGGTCGATCGTATCAATACGGCCATTGTGCTGGAGGGTCGCCTTCATAACGCTTCTTCAGTTAAGAACAATTCCGAAGCGAGACGGTCTGCCACCAGGATGCCCCGGCGGGTAAGCCGCAAGGAGTCACCTGTCACCTCCACCTGCCCGGCTTCCTGCGCATCAGCAACCTCCCGGGGAAACTTTTCAGGGATCCTCACCCCAAAACGCTTCTCCACCTCCGTCAAAAAAAGCCCTTCACACGTACGGAGCCGGGTCATGATGTACTCGTTGTAAGCGGTCACGGCATCGATCGTTTCCCGCTCACAAGGGACTTCTCCCGCTTCGACGCTTTGAATATACCGAAAATTGCCCGCCACATTCCACTGCCGGGTCGTTCCGTTGAACGAATGGGCCGAGGGCCCGATACCGAGGTAGGACTTCCCGGACCAGTAGCCGGAATTGTGTACGGCCCGCCAGCCCGGACGGCAGAAATTCGATACTTCGTAATGCTCGTAGCCGTTCGCTTCCATTTCTTCCATCAATTGCCAGAATTGTCGTTCCACTTCTTCCTCTTCAGGCATCACCACTTCCCCCTTTTCGAGTCGCTTCACCAGGGGGGTATTCGGCTCCACGGTCAAAGCATAACAAGATACGTGGGGAATATCAAGAGCGGCCACTTTATCCACCGCTTCCCCCCAATCCTTTTCCGACAACCCCGGCACTCCATAGATCAGGTCGATGCTGAGGGCATCGAAACCGATCCGGCGGGCATCTTCGATGCACTGCAAAGCGGCTGCGGCATCGTGGGAACGGTTCATGAACCGCAACAGATCGTCCCGGAAGGATTGCACCCCGATGCTGAGCCGGTTGATACCCCTTGCCTTCAGCATCCGGAGCTTCTCCGGGGTCAGGTCATCCGGATTGGCCTCCAGCGTGACCTCTACTCCTTCCTGCACTTCATAGAGTTGATGGATCCTGGTCAAGATCATGTCCAGTTCCTGCTCCTCCAACACACTGGGCGTACCACCTCCGAAATAAATACTCTTCAGCGGCTCTTGGGGCAGGTAGTCCCGCTGCAATTCCAGTTCCCGCACCATGGCCTCCACCAACCGCTCTTTGTGCTTGAACGATACGGAAAAATGAAAATCGCAATAACTGCAGGCCTGGTGACAGAAGGGGATGTGGAGGTAGAGCATGGGGTTTGGGTTGTAAGCAAAGGTAAGGTAGAGTGAACAGTGAGGAGTAAGCAGTGAACAGGGAAGGAACCTTAAGAGTCGGAAGGTCCTTAAACCCTCCTTACTGTTTACTGTTCACTCATCACTTCTTCAAACTGATCCTGAACGTCGTTCCCTTCCCCGGTTCCGAGCGTTTCACGAAGATCCTCCCGCCGTGGTAATTCTCGATGATCCGCTTGGTAAGGGAAAGGCCGAGGCCCCAACCGGCTTTCTTGGAAGTATAGCCGGGTTCGAAGACGGTCTTGTGACGGGCTTTGGGAATGCCTTTGCCGGTATCGGTAATGTCGATGTGCACGTGATCCCCCTCTTCGATGATGGTGAGTGTGATGCTGCCCTCCCCTTCCATGGCATCCACGGCGTTCTTACAAAGGTTCTCCACCACCCAGCCGAAGAGCGCCTTGTTGAGCTGTGCCTTAAGATGGGGGTCTTCTTCGGAGACCACCTGGAAGCTCACCTTCTCGGAGGTGCGGGAGCGCAGGTAGGCGACCACTTCCTCGAGCGTGGCCTTCACCTCCAGGCGGGTAAGGGTGGGCGAAGAACCGATCTTGGAAAAGCGGTCGGTGATGGTGGACAGCCGGTCCACATCCTTTTGCAATTCCTCTACTGTCCCGGGTTCCACATCACGGGCTTTGAGCAGTTCGAGCCAGGCCATGAGCGAGGAAAGGGGTGTTCCGAGCTGGTGAGCTGTTTCCTTGGCCATCCCCAGCCAAACCTGATTTTGCTCAGCCTTACGAAAGGTACTGAACAAGAAATAGGCGATCAGCAGGAACAGGCCGATCACACCGAGCTGTACATAAGGAAAATAACGCAGTTGGGTAAGTACCCAGGATTCCTCGTAAAAGATGTAATGGGGCTCATCGCCCAAGGTCACCTCGATCGGTTCGTTCTGAGTGGCCATCTTCCTTATCCGTTCTTGCTTGGCTTGTGGATCCCGGATAACGAACGGGTCCACATTGCCATGAGCGATCACTTGCCCGCGGGTGGAGTCGGTGAGGATAACCGGCACGGAAGCCGTATTCACCACCGTTTCGGAGATGAAAGAGCTGATCAGGTCGTCCATGACCTGCTGCAACTCCGAGAACAATCGCGAATCCTTGTAGTAGAGGTATTGCTGCTTACCCCCTGTGAACTCGATCTCGATGGGATCGTAGATGGCTTTCATCTGCTCCAACTGCTGATGCATATAGGTACTGTCCTGGCTCTTGCCCTCCGAAAGGTTCCGGGAGGTGATGATGTTCCCTTCTTCATCGGTGAGAATGACGGGGACAGTGGTGTTGTTCTGCACCACCCTTAGCATGAAGGA
>CAZAYA010000252.1:0-2554 GCA_964489175.1 uncultured Flavobacteriales bacterium
ATGTATCCGGATAACAAGAAGAAACCTTCGCTCAAAAGCTTTTCAGACAAAGCCGAACGGGATGGCATGACCTTTTCCGAACCCACGATGAACTTCTTCAGCTTCAACAGTCCACTGGGTGCATGCCCCACTTGTGAGGGGTTTGGCAGCGTGATGGGCGTTGATGAGGACCTGGTGATACCCAACAAGAACCTGTCCGTTTATGAAGATGCCATCGTTTGCTGGAAAGGCCAGAAAATGCAACGGTGGAAGAACCGGCTGGTGAAGAACGCCCACAAGTTCGATTTCCCTGTTCACCGCCCTGTTAAGGAACTAACGAAAGAAGAACACCGGCTCCTCTGGGAAGGCAACGAACATTTCAAAGGGCTGAACGCCTTTTTCCAGCATCTCGAGAGAAAATCCTATAAGATCCAATACCGGGTGATGCTGAGTCGCTACCGTGGCAAGACCCCCTGCCCGGAATGTCACGGTTCCCGCCTTCGAAAAGAGGTTACCTATGTGAAGATCGACGGGACCACGATCGTCGACTTCCTGGAGCAGCCTATCCACCGGGTTCTGGACATGACCCGGTCCCTGAAGCTCAGAAAACATGAAAAGCAGATCGCCGAACGGTTGCTGTACGAAGTGGACAGTCGCCTGGACTACCTCTGCAATGTCGGACTCGGCTATCTTACACTCAACCGGCGTTCCAATACGCTTTCAGGAGGAGAGTCCCAACGGATCAACCTGGCCCGATCCCTCGGCAGCAGCTTGGTGGGATCCATGTACATCCTGGACGAGCCGAGCATTGGCCTGCATCCGCGGGACAGCGAACGCTTGGTCAGCGTGCTTTCTGCCCTACGGGACCTGGGCAACACAGTGATCATCGTGGAACATGATGAGGATATCATGCGCTCTGCTGACCAACTGGTAGATATGGGGCCGGAAGCTGGATCGCATGGCGGAGAGATCGTTTTCCAGGGCGACCACCAAAAACTGCTCAAAAGCAAGGCCAGCCTGACCGCCGACTACCTGACCGGCCGAAACGTGATCCCTGTACCCCAAGAACGCAGAAGGAGCGAACACAAGATCCTCGTAAAAGGTGCCCGCGAACATAACCTGAAAGACATTTCTCCTTCCTTCCCATTGAACACCCTTACCGTTATCACGGGTGTGAGCGGATCCGGAAAGACCACGCTTATCAAGGATATCCTCTTCCCCGCCCTTCAAAAGCACCTGGGCGGGCATGGAGACCGTACTGGTGCTTTCGACGGACTGGATGGCGACCTGGACAAGATCAGCCACGTGGAAATGGTGGACCAGTCCCCTATCGGCCGTTCTTCCCGCTCGAACCCGATCACCTACGTAAAGGCTTTCGATGAGGTTCGGCAGCTCTTTGCGGAACAACCCCTGGCAGAAGCCCGACAATATAAACCCAAGTACTTTTCCTTCAATGTGGAGGGTGGACGTTGTGAGATGTGCGAAGGGGAAGGCGTCGTGAAGGTGGAGATGCAGTTCATGGCCGACATCGTCCTTACCTGTGAAGCCTGCAAAGGGAAACGCTACAAAGAGGAAATGCTGGAAGTGGCGTACCGCGACAAGAACATCGCTGACGTGCTGGACATGACCGTGGATGATGCCATGGCCTTTTTTCAGGAAGACACCTCCTCCAACCTTGTCAAAAAACTGCTGGACAAACTCCATCCCCTCCGGGAAACCGGACTGGGGTATGTTAAGCTCGGACAATCCTCAAGCACCCTCAGTGGTGGAGAAGCCCAACGGATAAAACTGGCCTCTTTCCTGGGCAAAGGCAAACAAAAGAACGGTCCCACCCTTTTCATCTTTGATGAACCCACCACCGGCCTTCATTTCCACGACATACGAAAATTACTTTACGCCTTTGAAGCCCTCCTGGAGCAAGGCAACACGATCCTGGTGATCGAACACGACCCGGATATCATCAAATGCGCGGATCACATCATCGACCTTGGCCCCGAAGGTGGAGAAGAAGGCGGGAATATCCTGCATGAGGGAACCCCTGAAAGCCTCCTCGAGGACCCCGACTCCTATACAGGGCAATACCTGAAGCCCAAAATAGAACGAGACCTGCAAGCCATGAAACAACAATAACCAGTATCAGGCCTGCACCCACAACCGCACGGAGAACACCACTACGATCACGACAAGGACCCAACGAACCCATCGGTCACCAGTGCGGACCGACCAGCGGCTCGACAACCAGGCCCCGGAAGAGCTCCCTGCTGCCAATATCAAACCGGGAACCCACTGTACTTTCCCTTCCCAAATGAACACACCCAGGGCAGCAGCCGTATAGATCAATACCACCATCAATTTGATACTGTTGGTCTTCATCAAACTGAAGCGGTGAATGCCTCGCAGGGAAGCCATGATCAGAAAGCCCACCCCGGCCTGTATAAAACCGCCATAGATCCCGATCAGGAAGAAGATCCCATAGGCCAACCATTTGCGCCTGGTCGCGAGCAGTTCTTCCCCGGTCATGCCTGGTTTGAATCCTCCAAAAACCGTGAAAGCCCCCACCATCAACAT
Organism: uncultured Flavobacteriales bacterium; assembly: GCA_964489175.1. Taxonomy (GTDB): domain Bacteria; phylum Bacteroidota; class Bacteroidia; order Flavobacteriales_D; family CAYVSK01; genus CAZAYA01. The sequence continues at coordinate 2,548 of CAZAYA010000252.1, forward strand.
CACCACG
>CAZAYA010000253.1:0-2553 GCA_964489175.1 uncultured Flavobacteriales bacterium
GCAGTCGGACGTCAAGACCTACCGCGAGCTGTGGGAGATGCCCTACACCGATTTTCATGAAGATGCAGGGAATCGGGTGGAAAGGTTGTTTTGGGGACGTATTCCGCTGGCTGGAGCGACTGCCCTTTTTTATTTTACCAAAGGAGGGCGGGTTCAGCGATTGCTGCATGGCATGAAGTACCGGGGAAACCGGTCTCTTGCTGTTGATTGTGGTCGGATGCTGGGAGGAGCTTTGAAGGCTTCGGAACGATTTGCTACGGTGGAGCGGGTCGTGAACGTCCCTCTTCATCCCCGGAAAAGAAAGTGGCGTGGGTTCGATCAGGCCGCGGGAATAGCGGAAGGGGTCGCAGAGGTCATGGGATGTGCCGGTGGGGAAGGTGTGCTCCGCCGATCGCTCCATACGACGACCCAGACCCGCCAGTCTCGTTTCGACCGCTGGAAGAACGTGGAAGAGGCTTTTGTTTTGGAAGCAGGAGTGGTTCAGGAGGGGGAGCATTTGTTGTTGGTGGATGATGTGGTGACCACCGGGGCCACGATGGAAGCTTGCGCCCGGGTATTGCTCGAAGTACCGGAGACCAGGGTCAGTGTAGCAGCCATTGCTTGTCCCTGAACCTGTTAAAAAGTGTTAATCCTTTCAGTCCCCCCTCTTTTCCGGGATTATCTTTGCTTTTGGTATGAGGAGCTCCTTTATCAAGATCTTGATCGCGGTGATCTCCCTGGCCTTGATAGGCTTGGTGGCGGTCCAGGTTTACTGGATCGACAATGCCGTGAAACTGAAGCGAGCCCGTTTCGAACAGAATGTGAACGCGGCCCTGATCGATGTTTCCCGGGGTCTGGAACGCATGGAGACCCTGGAGCAGCTCCGGAACGACCGGCGGCTTCGCCAGCTTTTTTCCCGGCGGGGAAAGCATCCGGGTATCGATACCCTAACCAGTGAGCAAGAAGGAGGAGCTTGGCGAATGGTCCGAAAGGAGCGAACAGATACTTCCGAAAGTGGGATGATCTCCCATTCCAGGCTCGTCACGCGGGAGTACGTGCAAGGCAAGGAAGGACGGGCTGACCTGTCCACTCTGGAGCAATTGTACCGCCAATTGATGGCTGCTTCTCCTTTTCGGCCCTTCCACGAACGGGTGGACCCGGAGCGATTGGATTCCCTTGTCCGCCGTTCGCTGCGGGATAGAGGGATCACGGCCGATCATGAATTCGGGGTTTTCGGTCCTTTTGGGCACCCGTTGTTCTTCAAGGATGATGCTTCCAGGAAGCATGCTTCCCGCATGGACAAGCCAGCCTTCACGGTCCGTTTGTTCCCGAATGACCTTTTCCGGCGCCCCCATACCCTGCGCCTTCATTTTCCCGGCCAGACCACGTACCTGCTCAGCACCATGTGGTCGGTGCTGTTGTCATCGGCTGTTCTGATGTTGGTCATTATTTCCGCCTTTTCTTATACGATCTTCACGATCCTGAAACAGAAAAAATTGTCGGAGATCAAGAACGACCTGGTCGGTAACATGACCCATGAGCTGAAAACCCCTATATCTACGATATCTCTCGCCTGTGAGGCTTTAGGAGATCCGGACGTTTCCCGGGATGAGGACAGCCGCCGGAATTTCATCCGGATGATCGGAGAGGAGAACAAAAGGCTGGGGGTGTTGGTGGAGAACGTGTTGCGGAGTGCTGTGTTGGATAAAGGGGAAGTGAAGTTGCAACAGGAGGAAGTGGATCTTCATGAACTGATCGGGGAAGCGATCCGCAACATCCATATTCAGGTGGAGGAAAAACAAGGGAAGCTGAATACGAACCTGGAAGCTGAAGCAAGCGTGGTCACGGGCGATAAGGTTCACCTGACCAATGTTGTTTTCAACCTGCTGGATAACGCTATCAAATATGGCGGCACTTCCCCCGAGATCGAGATCCGTACGCGCAACGAACCTGGTGGTGTCCAGGTCAGCGTTTCCGACCGGGGGGGTGGCATCCGGAAAGAGGAACAGCGGAAGATCTTCGACCGGTTGTACCGGGTCCCTACCGGGAACATTCACAATGTGAAAGGGTCCGGCCTGGGATTGAGCTATGTGAAAGTGATCGTTGAGAAACATGGTGGATCGGTGAGCGTCGACAGCACTCCCGGCAAGGGCAGTACTTTCCATATCTTTCTTCCGTTCAAGCACCAGAACAAGACCGGCGACTCATGAAAGAAGGAAAGCCCTGCATTCTCGTTGTGGAAGACGATCATAACCTGGGCAGTTTGCTCAAGGATTACCTGAAGGCCAAAGGGTTTGACACCACCCTTTGTACCGATGGCCAGCAAGGATGGGATGCCTACCGGAAAGAGGGTTTTGACCTGTTGGTACTGGATATCATGATGCCAGTGAAGGATGGTCTTAGTTTGGCAAGGGACATCCGGAGGATGGACGGATACACCCCGATCATTTTCCTTACTGCCAAGACCATGCAGGAGGATACGCTGGAAGGATTTCGTTCCGGAGCGGATGATTATATCACGAAACCTTTCAGTATGGAGGAATTGATCGCCCGGATCAATGCTATTCTAAAGCG
>CAZAYA010000254.1:0-2546 GCA_964489175.1 uncultured Flavobacteriales bacterium
GGTTGGTCAGGAGTAGATACCGGTCCGTGGCTTCGTAAGCGCGGGCCACCCTGATCGCTTGTTGCCGGGCCAGCTCCATCAAACGACCCTCTTCGTTCCTGCCGTTCATACTGAAAGAATTGTCGACATAGATGGAGATGAGTTTTTTCCCGGCGATGGAACGGCCTTTCTCGGCAGGAAGGTAAGGTTGAGCAAAGGCCATAACGAGGAAGGCAAGGGCCAGCATGCGGGAGATAAGAACGAGCCAGTGGCGGAGCCGGGAGCGGGAACGGGTTTCCTGTTTCACGTCCTTCAGCAGGGTGATATTTGAAAAATAAACCCGCTTGTGCCGCCGCAGATCGAAAAGGTGGATAAGCACCGGAATGGCCAGGGCGGCAAGGGCGTACAGGAACTCCGGATAGAGAAAATTCATCCCCGGCAAAGATAAGGGAAGTGGTGGGAAGGAGAAGGCTCCAGCAGTGAGGTAGTTAGGAAGTAAGATAGCGAGCTAGGGAAGCCCATCTGGCTTATCAGCTTACTATCTTGCTAACATACTAAAAATAAGAATTTTGCACTTACTGCCTTGTACTTGATACCGTGTAACCTTCGGGAAGATGGTCCTGCTTTCTGATCCGTATTCACGGTCCCTTTACGCAGCAGCACTCAATATTTCCTTCAAAACTTTTCGAAAGCGCCCAACCCGAACAAGGCCAGGTCATATTTCACCGGGTCTTCAGGATCGAGACGACGCAGGGAACGGTCGAGTTCTTCCACGGCTTTCCAGTCGTTCTGTTTCCTTTTGAGTAGACCAAGCTTTCGTGCTACTTGTCCGGAATGAACGTCCAACGGACAGGAAAGGAGGGATGTAGGCAGGGAGGTCCAGAGGTCGAAGTCAACACCTCCCGGACGTACCATCCATCGCAGGAACATGTTCAGCCGTTTGGCCGACGATCCCATCTCCGGGTTGGCTACATGTTTTTCCGTTCGTTTTTCATGAGGAAAGGAAAAGAATACTTTCCGGAAGCCGGTGATGGCGTTCCGGAGGTTCGTGTCCCCGGGGCGGAGGTGGTCGTGGAAAACGGCTTCCATGTCCTCATAGGTTTCATAGATGTGTTTCAGGGCTTTCAGGAAATGAAGGGTGTCGGTCCCGTTGAAGGTACGGTGCTGAAAGTATCGGAAGGGTTTCAGGTCCTCCGGTCCGCTTTCCAAAAGGAATTCATAGGGGGCATTTCCCATCAGGTCCATAAGTCTCTCGCTGTTCCGGATGATGGTGGGCCTTTGGCCCCAGGCAATGGTGGCGGTCAGAAATCCGGCGATCTCGATGTCCGCTTTGCGGGAAAAGCGATGGGGAATGGATATCGGGTCTGCTTCGATAAAGGTCCGGTTGTTATAAGCCTCGTATTTCTCGTCGAGGAAGGCCTTTAACTCCTTTTTCGAAAGCCGGGGCATGGGGTCAGAGCATAGGTTCTACGGTGAACCCTTTTTTCCGGAGCAACCCGATCATTCCTTTCTTTCCGGGCAGGTGGGCGGCGCCTACGGCCACGAATACGGACTGCCCCCTGAGGTGTTCTTCCAGCCTTTCCACCATTCGTTGGTTCCGCTCGGTCAGAAAGATCCGGGTATGGCCCTCGGTAGCCTTGTTCTTTTTGGTAAGGGAAAGAAGTGCGTCCAGGTCTCCTTTCATGTAAGCGTTCAGAAGTTGTTGCATGGCAGTATCTTCCTGGCCAGCTTCCTTAATGGTCTTCACCAGCATGTCAGCTTGCTCTTCATAAGGGATGGACCTGAAGGCGTCGACCTGTTCTTCCACTCTTTCCAATCCGATGATCTTTTTTTCCTGTTCCTGGGCCAGGTCATAGAAATAAAGGTCGAGGGGAACGGCGCTGTCCGCTCCCAGATCCCTTTGTGAAACGAGGGAGGTCAGGAACAGGGGCTGCAGCTTTTTGTACAACGCGATGTTCTGTCCCAGGGAATCCTTGAAGAATCGTGCAACCTGATCGTAATCTTCTCCGAGAAGCCCCTTGAGGGTATGGGAAGAATCCATGGTCAGACGGTTCACCAGCTTGCCGGGGTTTACATCGCTCATGTTCAGTTCCATGGCGAAAGCCTGGCAGCGTTCAAAAGCGGGCAATACTTCATCGGTAAAGCGGAAGGCCCTTTCATCGGTGGTGTGCATCGTTCCGTATAGATAGGAAACAGTGTCCAGGTCGTTCCCCGAGATCTTCCAGAGCAATCCCTGGTAGGAAGGTTCGCTTTTTTTTCCGGCGAAGCTGATGAAGGTGAGACCTGTCAGAAGTCCCACCCACAGGAAAGTCATTCGGCGTTTCATCCGCTACATGGTTTTCGTTCTGTAAAGATAAGAGAGGATCAGGAGGGTTGAACTTCGCCTTCTATCACACCATCCCTGATCAGAAGCTCCCGGTCCGCCATTTGCGCAAGGTCTTCATTGTGGGTAACGATCACAAAGGTTTGCTGGTAGCGTTCGCGCAGGTCGAAGAACAGCCGGTGCAGTTCACCGGAGGTTTTGGAATCCAGGTTGCCGGAGGGCTCGTCAGCCAGAATAACGGCCG
>CAZAYA010000255.1:0-2534 GCA_964489175.1 uncultured Flavobacteriales bacterium
AGCAAAGCAATTCCTTGAAGCGGCGATATTTGAATTTCTTCCCTTTCTCACCACCGAATTGGTCGGCAAAGCCGTCGGAGAACAGGTAAATAGCATCTCCTTCTCTCAGCTCGAAGGTTTGATTGGAGAAAGCTGGTTTTTCTTCTTCCCGGGGCCCTCCGATAGCCATTTTATCTCCTTTGAGGTCATGAAGTTCTCCCTGGCGAACGATATAACAGGGGTTGTTCGCTCCGGCGAATTCGAGGATCCGGTTCTTCGGGTCATAGGCACAGAGCGCCATGTCCATGCCGTCGATCACCTGATCTTCTTCTCCCGGCCTTTCAAAGGTCCTTTTCAATTGCCGGTCGAGAAAGTCAAGGGCTTCCGAAGGAGAATTGACATGAGGTTCTTTCAGAGAACGGTTCAGAATACTATGCCCCACGAAGCTTAGAAAAGCACCAGGCACGCCATGGCCGGTGCAATCGATCGCAGAGAATAGGATCACGGAAGCATTTGAAGGGATCCCTTCTAAATCGGAGGGGACGAACACGTTCTTCCGCGGGTGTTCCAATTCATCATCGGTATTTTCCGTTTTCCGAACTGAACCAAGCCAGTATAGGTCGCCGCTGACAATATCCCGGGGTTTATAAAGGACAAAACAGTCCCTGAACAGTTCCCGAAAGGTTTGGTTGGAGGGCAGGATACCGCTCTGTATCCGCTGAGCATACCGAATGCTGCTGAACATCTCTTTGTTGATCTGATCGATCTTTTGCCGTTCCGATTCCAGCTGAGTGGTCCGGTGTTTTACTTTTTCCTCCAGCTCTTTGTTATGCTGGTCCTTGATCTGGTTCAGTTCCTGCAATTTTTCAAGGGCCGACTCCTGAGCCGATTTCTTTTCCTCTTCCAGTTCCCGGTAGCGCTGGGCCATGGAGAATGATAGGAAAACCGCCTGACCAAGGAAGCCATATTTCAAACCATTGATGGTCAAAATGTTGGTTTCTGTTATTCCTGTGTTGCCCAGGAGAAAGGTCGTGGCCCCGGCGATGAGCAGTACATAAGCGATGGTAAAATGGGGGGAGACCTTATATTGTTTCAGGGACAAATGAACTACGGAACCAAGAATGAAGAGGATAATAGCCAGGGAGGTGAAATTGACGAGTGGAAAACTGAGCCGGTAAAGTGGACCGCTGGTCAGGGCGCACAGGAAGATCAGGATACTTGCAGACATAAAGACCATGAAGATCCTGTTCAGCAGCTTGCTCCTTTCCTTCAGTTTCAGATAGGTCTGGGTGAACCGTGATACGAAGAAGACGGAAAGAGAGGAGAAGAACAGGACGGAGCGGTCAGCCCACCAGGGAGACCCTGGGAAAAAGAACCGGTATCCGTATCCATCGAGCGAGAATTGGAGCAGCCCATAAAAAAGGATGTAAAGGATGAAGAAGAGGAAAGGGGGCTCGCGAAGGGTTTGATAAAAAGAAGCGAAGATCAGGAAGACGAAGATCAGAATGCCGTAATACAGGCCGTTGATGAGTTGTTCGTTGTGCTCGGCAGCGGAAAAACCTTCAAAAGTCCAAAGCTTCATGGGGAGGGTAAGGATCTCCCCGTTGCTTTCAAGGCGGAGGTAGAAAGTAGTCGTTTCGCCCGGAGCGATATCAACTGGGAACAAATGCTTGTGATGCTTATAGGAGCGTTCTCCGAACGGAAGGTGGTCGCCGCTTTCCTGAATATCGATGACATTATCGCCGGATATCTGGTATAGGGTTATCTTGTCGGTCAGCGGGCGGCTGGCTTCAAACAGAAGCTGGTATATGCCCGTTACCTTGTTCCTGATGTGGAGTTTGAACCAATAAGTAGAATTGGTGAAGCTCAGGTTCTCATGAGGGTTTTTTACCGGCTGAAAGGCTTCGGCAGGTTTTCGGAGCACTTCCTGGATAGAAAGCTTCCCTTTTTTATCCTGCAGGATCCAGCCATGGTCGCTTATGGAAATACCTGTCTTCTCTTCCTCAAGTTCCAGAGTGGAGGTAGCCACTCCGGGTAATGGAAAGGATAAAAGGAATAGGAAAAAGAAGGAAAAGGAACGTATCATGGTTACATGAGAGGTAAGATACAAGATCATCGGAGCGTGATCCGGGTAAATATCTGAAAATGGATTAATTTTTTGAAAAGTACCTTTCTGTGGGGGTCAATACCCCAGTAGTTCCCAGGCCTTTTGAAAAATGGCGACCCAGTCTTTCCATTTCAGTCTTCCGGTCTGGGTATTCTGCTGGCTGGGATGGTAAGAGGTTAGAAGGGTCCGGCCGTCACCGAGGTCGAATTCTTTTCCATGACCGAATGTGAGGCCTTTCAGTCCGTAATATTTGTAAACTTCCCGGAAGGCGATCCCTCCGAGGCATAAAATAACAGGGGCATTGGAAAAAAGGGCCAGCTCCCTGTGAAGGAAGCCGCTGCAATTCCCGATCTCTTCTTTTTGAGGTTTGTTCTGTGGTGGGGCGCAACGGATCACCGAGACAATGTAAGCATCCTTCAGTTCCAGCCCATCATCGCGGGAAGAGCTT
>CAZAYA010000256.1:0-2506 GCA_964489175.1 uncultured Flavobacteriales bacterium
AAGAAGAAACCGCGGCATTGCTGGCAGCATCCTCTGAAGAACAGCACCCTGAAGGCAACAAGGAAGCGGAAGGAACATCAACATCAGCACCTTCAGGGACAACGGAACCAGCATCCGAAGAAAAGACCGCACGAAACATTGCCGCTGTGGATCCCTCTTATGAAGAAGACATCCAAAGGATCCGGGAAGCAACCGATGGAAGCGAGCAAAAAGAAGCAATAGCACAGCGCGAACAGGAATTGATCGGTACGATCGATCAGAAGATCGCCGAAAAAGAAGAAGCCCTGCAAACCGCCGATGACCCGGCCAGGGAAAAAACGCTCCGGGAGGAGATCGGAACATGGCAAACTATCCGGGAACAAAAACAAAAAGAAGTCTCCAACCTCCTTGCCACCTCTGCTTCTTCCACAGAAGAGAGTGAAGAAGAGGCAACCGAACAAGATGCAGCACCTTACTCTGGATCCGCCGAAGGAACATCCAATGGCGAAAAAGCTCCGAAAACCATCGCTTCTGTGGATAGCTCTTATGAAAAGGACATCCAGCGGATCAGGGAAGAGAGCAGCGGAGCAGAACAACAACAAGCCATCGCTCAGCGCAACCGGGAACTGGTACAAAAGATCGACCGAACGATCACCGAAAAGGAACAGGAGCTGGAAGCTACGGAAGACCCTGCCGAACAAGAAGCCATCAAGGGAACGCTCGCTTCTCTTGAAAATACCCGCCGCGACAAGCAGGAAGAAATTTCAGCATTACTGGCTGAAAATGAAGCCGAAGAAGGTAGTCCGAACGACCGCGAAATCCCCGACAGCCAAGAGGAGGCTTCCTCTCCCCCGGAACCTTCTTCGGAAGAAACCCCTTCTTCTGTGATACCAACCGAGGAAAGAGCTGCTATCGTACAGGAGGTGGACAGCGATTATGAAAAAGACCTGGAGCGGATCGAAAAGAGCGGGGCCGGGGAAGAAGATCTCTCTTTTGAAAAGGCCAGGAGGAATGAGGAATTCATTGAAAAGATCGACCGGTCCATCATCAACAAACAAGACAAGCTCAAATCCTCTCAAAACAAAGAAGAAAGCCGTGAACTGCAAAAGGCCATCGTATACCTGAAGGAACTGAAGCAAGAGAAAAAAGAAGCCACCCGGGAACTTTATGCCGGTTCAGGCAGTATCGACCTCCCCGAACCGCAAAAAGACGGGAGCGGAGGAACTGCAGAACTTGCAAAGGCCGCCCCTGAAGTGGAACAGAGTTATGACCTTTCGGAAGAGGAAAAGCAGTGGGTCACCCAACGGTCAGCTTATGTAAACTACCTGAAGAATAAAACAAAAGCCCAGAGATCCAGGAACAAGGCACGGGAGAACGAAAAGAAGGAAATGGTCTTCCACAACAAGGCCAAGGAAAAACTGGACAGCATCAACAGGGTATTCGAAGCACTTGATAAAGTGCGCAATGATGCGGAACGCAAAGAATTGCTGGAAAAGACCAGGCGACTCAACCAGGAAGCTGTTGTTCTGAACAACAAAGCGGATTCTCTGGAAAGGATCGTGAGTATGGAACGGGAAAAAGCTTCCTCTGCTGAAAGCATGGCCAAAGAAGACCTCCACGGACTATCCAAAAAGGAACAGCGGCAACTGGCCATCATGGGACAACGGTCCAACATCGAGGAAGAACCTTTGGCCGCAGATGTGACCATGCCGGAAGAGGAAGAAAAGGAACGTTCTCCTCTGGCACTTCTTTCCAGGAGAGGACAAGAGAGAACCGCTCCGAAAGAACGCTCCGAAGAACCCCGCCAGGAAGAGTCCTCCGCACAACAACAAGAACAAACCACATCACAGGACCAACCTGAAGAGCAACCTTCATCTTCTTCAACGGAAACAGGCGAAACACCCGAACCTGATAAGGATGTGGCATCCCGGGAACAGGAAGAGGAAAGCATTACAGAACCCTCCGAAGAGACCGCAACAACACCCTCTCCTTCTGGAGAAAGAAAAACAAAAGCAGCCATTGTATCCTCGGATTTCCGGGTCACAGGGAAACTGGACCGGGAATATTTCCTGGATGAGGGCAGTTCCCCCTACGGAGAAAGCAACAAGATCCCCGTCGATCCCGAAATGCCTGATGATCTGGTCTATCAGGTACAGGCAGGTGCCTTCCGGGATCCCATTCCTCAGGACCTGTTCAACGGTTTTGCGCCCATCATGGGACAAACCACCCCGTCCGGCCTGACGCGGTATACCGTGGGAATGTTCAATGCTTATTCCCGGGCCGATGATGCCAAGGAGACCATCAGAGCTTCAGGGTTCAATGATGCCTTCGTCGTTGCCTACCTGAACGGAGATCGGATCTCCATCAGCGAAGCACGAAGGCTGGAACAAAGCGGGGAGCCCATTGCTACCTCCCCGGAAGGACGCTCCGAAACCTCTGCGACCAGACCAGAAGAAACCTCATCAGCCGCTTCAACATCGCCCCCTGCCAACCCGGAATACATCAACACTCCTGATGCAGCACCTGC
>CAZAYA010000257.1:0-2500 GCA_964489175.1 uncultured Flavobacteriales bacterium
TCCATCCTCAGCATGACCGGAAGCAAGGCGGATGTCCGGACGCCGATCAAGCCTTCTCAGCAAGGGCTCGTTGCAGTGAGTATTTTCAATCATTTGGCCTCCAAAGCTGGAAAGCAAAAGCTTCCCGGAGGCGACAAGGCGATCGACAAGGCAACAGCCAAAGCGGCTGAGGAACTTTGGGCCAATAAAGGCAAGTCGCTCGTGATCGCCGGTTCCAACAGTACCGAGATCCAGATGGTGGTCAACGCCATCAACGATCTGCTGGAGAATTACGGCGAAACCATCGATCTGAGCCTTCCTCTCAACATCCGGAAAGGGGATGAGGAAAAAGCGGAGGCCCTGGTCAAGGAAATGCAGGCCGGGGAAGTCGATGCGCTGATCCTGTACGATACCAACCCCGCTTATTTCCTTCCCGGTAGCGAAGGTTTCAGGAAAGGGTTGGGAAAAGTGGGACTGAGTGTTTCCCTTGCTTCCTACCATGATGAGACGGCCACCCTTTGCGATTACACCTGTCCCGATCATCATTTCCTCGAATCCTGGAACGATCATGAAGTACGGCCGGGGCACTACACCCTTTCCCAACCGACCATCAAGAACCTTTACAAGACTCGCCAGGCTCAGGAAAGCTTTCTGAAATGGGCTGGCAAGTCTGGAGATTTTCATCAATTCATGCGTCGCCATTGGCGGAAGAACTTCTTCAAGAGCCAGGACCAGTACAGTTCCTTCGAAAAGTTCTGGGGGAACTCCTTGCACAATGGGGTCTTCGACAATGGCCCAAAAAGAGAGAAGAACCCTTCCTTCCAAGGAGATCTGGGGCCTGCCGTGGCCAGTATACAGAGCACGGCCAAAACTTCAAAGGAAGGGTTCGAACTCGTCCTGTACGAAAAAGCGGGGATCGGTAATGGTCGTCATGCGAACAACCCCTGGTTGCAAGAGTTGCCTGATCCCATTTCCAGGGTTACGTGGGACAACTACATCACGATGGCCCCCTCCGATATGGAAGGGAAGTACGATCAGCGCATCAAGGAGAAGGATGGAGCGGATGTTGCCCAGTTGACCGTGAACGGACAAACCCTTGAACTCCCGGTCTTCTCCCAGCCCGGACAAACCCCCGGCACTATTGGTTTAGCCCTTGGATACGGGCGGGGCACCAACGGAGAGAAAGTGGGAAAAGCTGCCTTCCAGGTCGGCGAATACGGCGATTTCCTGAAGGATGAGAACGGCAACCCGATACCAGTCGGGCAGAACGCTTATCCGCTGATCAGCCGCCGGAATGGACAGTATGAATACAATGCTTTCAACGCCTCCCTGAGCAAGGTCGAGGGCAAGCAATACCCGCTTGCTGCCACGCAGACCCATCATACCATCATGGGGCGTGATTCTATTCTGAAGGATACTGCCTTCGAAACCTACAAGAACAAAGACCGCGACGCTTACAACCCGGTCCACACACTACCGGTCCACGAGGATGGAAAGCAAGTCGACAAACCGGTGGACAAGATCAACCTCTGGGAGGAGCATCCGGTAGAAGGAGCTGGCCATCGCTGGGGGCTATCCATCGACCTTTCCGCGTGTATCGGTTGCGGAGCTTGTGTAACGGCTTGTCAGTCCGAGAACAACGTGCCGGTGGTCGGGAAGGATGAGGTGCGCCGCAGCCGTGATATGCACTGGTTGCGGATCGACCGCTACTATTCTTCCGAAGTGGAGGAGACGATCGAATCAGGAGGGTATGACGAGCTCACGCATGATGAAATGTCCGTTCCGGCTGATAATCCGGACGTGACCTTCATGCCGATGATGTGCCAGCATTGCAACCATGCTCCCTGTGAGACGGTTTGCCCGGTGGCGGCCACTACGCACAGCAACGAAGGGCTGAACCAGATGGCCTACAACCGCTGCATCGGAACGCGGTACTGTGCGAACAACTGCCCCTACAAGGTTCGGCGGTTCAACTGGTTCAATTACAACGGCTACAAGAAGTTCAAGCATACGAATCCGGCGCAGGACAATATCTCCCGGATGGTACTCAATCCCGATGTGGTGGTCCGCTCCCGTGGTGTCATGGAAAAATGCAGCATGTGCGTTCAGCGGATCCAGGCAGGTAAGCTCGAAGCGAAGAAAGCCGGAGAACCAGTACAGGACGGTGCCATCCAAACAGCTTGTGCGGATGCTTGTCCGACCCACGGGATCATTTTCGGAGACCTCAACGACGAGGATTCCCGGGTACGGAAAGATCACGAAAGCGACCGGGGCTATTATGCACTGGAAGAGACCGGAACGCGGCCTAACGTCGCATACATGGTGAATGTCAGGAACCGTAAGCAAGAAGAAAGTAAAGCCTGAGCTGGCAGAACTTTAACCTCATCATCCCATGCAACAGGAAGCTGCCATACGCGAACCACTGATCCTCGGGGATAAGACCTATCATGATATTACGGATGATGTTTGCCGTCCCATCGAGAGCAAGGCCCCGAAAGCCTGGTATTTGCTGATCACCATC
>CAZAYA010000258.1:0-2481 GCA_964489175.1 uncultured Flavobacteriales bacterium
TCCCGGAAGTTGTCGGGTACCTGACCGTCGAATTTTTCTAACAGCGTTTGGGAAAGGTTGAAGATGTTCTTCGCTTTGGTCGGGGAGAGGCCGATCGGCTTGATGATCTCCCGGATCTTCTCCTGTCCGAGGCTCACCATTTTTTCGGGGGTGTCCGCTTTCTTGAAAAGCAGAGGAGTGATCTCGTTCACTTTCTTGTCGGTGCTTTGAGCAGAGAGGAGGACAGCGATAAGCAGGGTATAAGGGTCCTGGTGTTGAAGGGGGATGGGTGTTTCCGGGTAGAGTTCTTCCAGTTGTTCGATGATGAAGGCTACCTTTTCCTGTTGGGTCATGACGGCAGGGGGATTACGGATATCCATAGGGTTTTCCGGGGCAAAGCTATAACATCAGAGAAGCCGGGTCATTCCCCTGGTAGATAGAATTTTCCCGTTTGTTCGGCTTTTCCGGGAATGTGTAGCCGATACAGGTAAATGCCCTGCCTGAGCGCAGGGAGGGGATAGGTGCTGGCGTTTTTGTGAAGGTGAAAAAAAGCTTGCTTCCGGCCTAGCAGATCGGTAACCGTCAGGGAACTTCCTTCGGGAATGGTTCGGAGCTCGGGTAATTCGACCCGTAGTTGTTGCCTCCGGGCAAAGACCTGTGTTTTAAAGGACGGGGAATAAGAGGAGGAAGAAGCCTGGGCGGAAGTGCTGACCGTCCGGCGATCGTAGTAGATCTCCAGTTCTCCTCCCCGGGTATCTCCCCAAACGGAATGCAGGGTGTCCCCGATCAGGGCGCAGTCCATAAAATCGTTTCCGGCCTCTTCAAGAATGGTGTCATAGGGGGCCTGGGTATCGGAGATCTCGAAGTTCGGACCGAAGGTTTGACCATTGTCCGTGCTGATGGCCCCGTAGATCTTGTAGTCCTGTTCGTAGCCTGAACCGGATGCATCCCGGCGATCTCTCCAGGTGACGACCAGGTCGCCGTCTTCATTGTAACTTCCCCAGGCGAGGTCCTGGACCTTTCCGTTGTTTTTGGGATCGTCGTTTACCCTTTGGTGGCCCGACCACGTTTGGCCACCATCCGAAGTCGTGGTAGCAAAGATGTCCTGGTCGCCATGCTTTCCACCTGGCCAGAGAAAAGCCATTTTGTTGCTGTCGCCCGGACAGGCGATCAGAGGAGTGCCTTTTTTGCTCAGGGTGTCAAGGTTGTTCCCTGTTAGACTGTCCACGGCTACACCCCGCTGAGAGAAACTGCTGCCTTTATCATCGGACCGTGCCCAGAGGTTACGAGCATAAGGGGATTGGCTTATCTTGTAGGAGGGATAGACAGCAAAAAAGGCTCCGTTAGATGTAACGGCCGGGGATGCCATAGGTTGAGGAATATTGCCTACTTCGTAGCCAGGGGTATCGATGGGGTCGTAGTTGCTCCAGGTTTGCCCGCTGTCTGAAGATACTTTGAGGTAAGGCTCATTCGGAGGAGCAGCCCCGCACCTTGTCGCAGGCATCGTAGTTAGATACAAGGTTTCAGAAGAAGGTTGGCCGGAATTGTCTACCACCAGCCACGGACGATCGATCGGGTATTCTCCACTGATCTCGTTCACATCCCAGGCTTTCATCGGAGTACTCCAGCTTTGCCCGCCGTCTTCTGAGGAGCGAATGTAGATACCGCCCGTGTTACAGGTGCTGGAAATGTAGTCGATGTATACCAGATAGAGCATACCCTGTTTGTGGAAGGCCATGGTAGGGTCGGCCGAGGTACAGTTGGTACAGGGGTGGGGGTGATCAGTAAGGTGGCCCCATGTAGTACCGCCATCGAAGCTTACTTTGGTCCTGATGTGGAGGGAGGAATAGTCCGGAGGAGCTACGCCCATCCAGGAGACCACCAGATGCTGAGGGTCGGAGGGGTTGACCACCAGGTTGGGTTCACCGTTGAACAGGACACCCTGAGAGATGTTCTTGTTCTGGCTTTGGGCATTGTTCCAGGACAACATCATGACCACGAGCAGTAAAAAGTGAGAGTGTTTTAATATTGAATGCATTGTTTCAAATTAGCGAAAATAAAATTCAGAAGTGAAGATCCACTCAGAAAAAGGTTCTTCTTTCGAGAATCCTTTTCTTTGTCCTACAGGCAAGTTTACTGATCGATGATCCAATTGTATTCCGACGAAGAGATCGAGATCGCCCGGGAGAGTGCCTTGATGGTTTCCCGGACGCTGGCCCTTGTGGCTAAAGAGATCGGCCCGGGCGTCACTCCTCTTCATCTTGATGGCCTGGCAGAAACTTTTATTCGGGATAATGGAGGAGTTCCTGGTTTCAAGGGCTATCAGGGATTTCCGAATTCGTTGTGTACCTCGGTCAATGAGCAGGTGGTCCACGGAATTCCCACCGATGAGCCGCTGAAAGAAGGGGATATCATCTCCATCGATTGTGGTGTGTTGAAAGACGGGTTTTACGGTGATCATGCCTATACTTTTGCTATCGGAACGGTTGGGCAGGAGGTGCT
>CAZAYA010000259.1:0-2446 GCA_964489175.1 uncultured Flavobacteriales bacterium
CGATATTCTTTCTGGCCGTTCCCAGCGCCGACCGAAGGTCAGAAGGAACTTTCTTTTCGGCTGCTTCCATGGTTTCCTGCGAAACCGGGAAGTCGGTCAGTGTCACCTTATCGAACGCTTTGGTGTATTTCCGGATCGCTTCATCCCCTTTATGGCGGACTTCATTCACGATCTCCATCACCGCTTGCTGTTGCTGTTCCAGCTGCTGGGATGGCCTTGCCAGAAGGTGGGTCAGTTGTTCTTCGTCCGGGTTGCGGACCAGTTGCATGAGCTCAGATGATGTTGACGTTGCCATGGCTCAAACCACCATTTTTTCGATCGGAACGACGAGGATGTTCTCCGCTCCGAGGTTCTTCAGTTGATCGATCCTTTCCCAGAACTCATCCTCATGGATCACGGCGTGCAAAGAACTCCACCCTTCATCCACCAGGGGAAGGACCGTCGGGCTTTTCATACCAGGGAGCACTTCAGAGATCGCTTTAAGCTTGTCATTCGGAGCATTCAGTAAGATATACTTGTTCTTCGAAGCTTTCTTAACGGACCGGACCCGGAAAAGCACGTCGTTCAGCAAAGCCTTTTTCTCAGGGCTCATGTCCCTGCTGGCGATCATGACAGCCTCGGAACGGAGGATCACTTCCACCTCCTTTAACCCGTTGCTGAACAAAGTGCCACCAGTACTCACCAGATCGCAGATGCCATCCGCCAACCCGATACCAGGCGCTACTTCCACGGAGCCACTGATCTCATGGATCTCCGCATTCACGCCGTTCTCGTCCAGGAATTGCTGCAAGATCACCGGGTAAGAGGTTGCGATCCGTTTGCCCTCGAATTCCGATATCCCCGAATAATCGCGATTCAGGGGAATCGCAAGGGAGAGCCGGCAGCGAGCGAACCCCAGCCGCTCCACGATCTCGGTCTCTTTTTGCTTCTCGATGAACACATTCTCCCCGATGATCCCGATGTCAGCCACGCCATCCTGCACGTATTCAGGGATGTCATCATCCCGCAGGAAAAGGGCTTCCGCAGGAAAATCATGGGAATGCGACCGCAACTTGTTCCCGCCATTGTTCAGCGAAATCCCACATTCCTTCAGAAGGGCCAGCGATTTTTCGCTCAACCGGCCGCTTTTCTGGATCGCGATCTTAATGCGTTGATCCATGGATCGGTCTTTTGGTTCGTGATCGGTATCAAAAAGGAAAGGCTTGCCGAGCGCCGGCAAGCCTTTCCATATCATTGTTCAGGAACAAGCATCCCTCCGCTCTACCTTCTTGGAAGGTGAACATGCCAATGGTGCTGATGCCAGTCCCTGATGAAGTTCATACTTTTCCGTTGCTACCGCAAATATCGGCAAATTGTCCTGACCCACCAACAAATTTTGCTTCGAAAATAAGTGTTTCAGTTCTCTTATATTTGGCGGCACACCCTTCTTTTCTCTATGCTGAAGATCGACATGCACTCTCATATCATCCCGGCCGAATTGCCGCGGTTCGCTGACAAATTCGGATACGGGGGGTTCATCCATCTCGAACACCACCGACAGGGTTTTGCCAAAATGATGGTCGGGGATGAATTCTTCCGCGAGATCGGCCAGAATTGCTGGGATCCGCAAAAGCGGTTCGAGGACATGGACCGCAACGGAATAGACGTACAGGTGATCTATACCATCCCGGTGATGTTCAGCTACTGGGCCAAACCTGAAGATGCTTTGGAACTCGGGCAATACCTGAACGATGAAGTTGCTTCCGTTGTGAAAGAACACCCCAAAAGATTCGCTGGACTGGGAACCGTTCCCCTGCAGGATCCCGACCTGGCGATCAAGGAGCTGGAACGGTGTGTCAAGGAGCTCGGGCTTCAGGGGGTGCAGATCGCTTCCCACATCAACGACTGGAACCTCAACGACGAGCATCTCTTCCCTTTTTTCCAGGCCTGTGAAGAGCTGGGAGCATGCATTTTCGTCCACCCCTGGGACATGATGGGAAAAGCAGACATGCCGGACTACTGGCTCCCCTGGCTGGTAGGAATGCCTGCCGAAACTTCCCGTGCCATTTGCTCCATGATCTTCGGAGGGATCTTCGAGCGCCTACCGGACCTTCGGGTCTCCTTCCCCGGTACCATCGGACGAGTGGAACATGGCTTCAACTGCCGACCGGACCTTGTAGCAGTGGACAATGACCGGAACCCCCGCGACTACTGTGGAAAATTCTGGGTGGACTCCATCGTTTTCGACCCTCGTCAATTGCACCTTATGATCGAGCTCTTTGGATCGGAAAAGATCTGCCTGGGTTCGGACTACCCCTTCCCTCTGGGAGAACTGGAAACCGGTAAAGTTGTTGAGAAAGCGGGTGTGGATGAGCCAACACGAGAGAACATCTTCCAGAACGCTCCCCTCGACTGGCTGGGGCTCGAAAAGAAGGCTTTCGAGTGATCTTTACTGGAACAACCGGGC
>CAZAYA010000260.1:0-2406 GCA_964489175.1 uncultured Flavobacteriales bacterium
CGAGCCCGACGTCTGCAAAGGCTGTGTACTCGAACAAAAGTACAACGGAAGCCCGGTCAAGCCGGGAACCAGCATTCCCAAAGGCAAGAGCCTCACCCTGGTACTCGGCAAGGGCAAAAGTGAAGAGGAGACAGCCGTTCCGGACCTTTTCGGCCGGACAATAAGCGATGCCCGGGAACGTTTAAGGAGTTTGACCCTGAAGACCGGTGCGGTCACCTACGAACCAGGGTGCTGCCCTACCTCTGAAGACTCCTCTTCCGCCATGATCTACCAACAAAATCCCGACATCTTTCAGGAAGACCCCATTTCTCTGGGCAGCGAGATCAACCTTTGGCTGACCACGGATGAGGAGAAGGTGCAAGAGCTCCGGGAAGAAAGGGAATCCCGGAAAGAAAACGAACAAGGGAAACAACCTCAGAAGGAATGAGCCAGGTGCTCAGGACCATAGCCATTTCCTTTCTTATTTTTTGTTCCCCCCTTTCCTCCGGGGCTCAGGAAGTCCTTTCCCCGCTTCGTTCCAACCCTTCCCTGACCCAACAACAAAAGGGGAAACCCAAAAGTTACCATGATGCTTATTTCATTTACCGCGTAGATACCCTCTCGCTCCCTTTCGAGGATGATTTTTCCCGCGATCGCCTGAAATATTATGATGCCACTCCCTCCGACAGCGGAGTGACCGACACCACCTTCTACCGGCTCTGGGACACCAACCAACCCCTGAGCCTTACTGATACCATAGGCTATATGCTGGACACGACCTTCCGGTACACGGTCGACTCTATCAACAATGATTCCGTGGGTGTGATCGACACCTTTCCCCTCCCCTCCCGCACCGTCTACGTGAACAACATGACCACTTACCCCGACCATGACACCACCTCGTTCGAGATGTGGCCAGCCTACTCGGTGTTCGACACCTTGTGGAACGGCCTGAAGGATACCATCCCCCTGAAAGATCCCGAATATGTCCAGGATTCTTTGGTATCGTACATCGTTCCCCCCGATAGCACCCGTAGTCTATGGACCGACCATCAAGCTTTCGTCAACAGCACCTACCCGGTAGACCCACCCACCGTGGGCGTCGCAACGATGGACGGGCTGAACGCCAATGGCTACCCCTACAATTTCTCGAATTCCTATGCTACCGGTCTGGCCGACAGCCTCACCTCCAAACCGATCGACCTGGCCCTGACCCCTTTCGACGATGTTTACCTAAGTTTCTTTTATCAACCGCAAGGCCGTGGCAACGACCCCAACCCCGGGGATTCACTGGTCCTGGAATTCTATTCCCCGTCCAACGATGCATGGGAACAAGTATGGAGTGCTGATGGAGATACCCTTCAGGATTTCGAACAAGTGATCCTGCCCGTCGACCAACCCCGCTTCCTGGAAAAGGGGTTCCGGTTCCGCTTCCTCAATTTCGCCACCCTCTCCGGCAGCTTCGACCACTGGCATATCGATTATGTGAGGCTCAACAAGAACCGGAGCGCCAGTGATACGGACATCGACGACCTGGCTTTTGTCTACAACGTCCCCACGCTTTTAAAGGATTACACCGCAATACCCTGGAAACACTATGAAAACAACCCTTCGGGGGCCATGCTCGGTGAAGTGTCTGCCGAACACCGGAACCTGAGCAATACCAACAAGCTGGCTACCAATACCTACAGTGTTTATTTCGAAGGGAGTAAGATCTTCCAGGGGAATTCTGTGGTCCAGGCCAATGCAGCCGCCAATTCCAAATACACCAGTGACCACGCGATCAACGATTCCCCCAACAACTTTTCCTATGATCCTTCTCTCGCAGACACCACTGCCATCTTCGATGTCTCTTTCATCAACACTGCCACCCCCGATACGAACCGCCAGAACGACACCATCACTTTTCAGCAGAAATTCTGGACCTATTACGCTTACGATGACGGAACAGCCGAAGCGGCCTACGGCGTGGTAGCGAACAATGCCAAGATCGCTGTGGAATACGAATCCCGGATGAAGGATACCCTGATCGGCGTGGACATCTATTTCGCTCCTTCCTTCGAGGATGTGTCGGATGAGTCCTTTTTCGTGACGGCCTGGGAAGGCAACAACTACCCCAAGACCCTCCTCACCCAGAACTTCACCTTTTCCACCCCGGACTATTACCCGGGCAACAACCGGTTCGTCACCTATGCACTGGACGAACCTGTAGTAGTGGACGGCACCTTCTACATCGGTCTTTCCCAAACCACCAAAGCCCGCCTCAACATCGGCTTCGACAAGAACCGGGTGAATACCAACAAGGTCTATTACAACACTGGCGGTACCTGGGCCAACACCAGCTTCCAGGGATCCCTGATGATCCGGCCGGTCTTTGCTTCCGAACTGGATTACCTCAGCTCGGTAAAACGCCCGTCCCGCCCCGAA
>CAZAYA010000261.1:0-2401 GCA_964489175.1 uncultured Flavobacteriales bacterium
TCCGGTTTTCGGGCAGTCCGGTCGTTCGAAGACTCCTGCACCTTTTTCTTCCGGCTTCCGAGAGCGGACCGATACTGGCTGTAATTACCGGTAAAATCCCGGATCATCCCTTCTCCTTCGAAAACGAAAAGGTGATCGACCAGTTTGTCCATGAAAAAACGATCGTGGGAGACCACCAGTAAGCAACCGGGAAAATGCTTCAAATAATCTTCCAGGGCAAGCAGGGTTTGAATGTCCAGGTCATTCGTAGGCTCATCGAGGATGAGGAAATTCGGGTTCTTCATCAGGACCGTAAGCAGGTACAGGCGACGTTTTTCACCACCGCTGAGCTTTTCCACATAATCCCATTGCCGCTTCCGCGGGAATCCAAAACGCTCTAACATCTGAGCGGCGGACAACTCCTGTCCTTTGGCCAGAGGAATATATTCAGCAATATCCCGCACGATCTCGATAACGCGCTGGTCGTTCCGGAAGGACAATCCCTCTTGACGGTAATAACCGACCCGTAAGGTTTCACCATGAACGATCTTTCCACCTCCGGGCTCTTCCAGACCAGCCAAAATATTGAGGAAGGTCGTCTTCCCCACTCCATTGGCGCCAACGATACCTACCTTTTCCTGGCTTTTGAAAACATGGTCGAACCCATCACAGATGGTCAGGTCACCAAAACTTTTACGCAGGTTGTGCACCTCTAACACTTTGGCTCCAAGTCGCTGGACCTTTACTTCCAGCTCCACCCCCTTTTCTTTCTTCTTCCCTCTGGCCTGTTCCTTCAGTTCATGATAATCATCCTGCCGGCTCTTGGCTTTCGTTCCCCGCGCTTTAGGCTGCCGGTTCATCCATTCCTTTTCTTTCCGCAACAGGTTGCGGGCTTTGCTGACCGCTTGCTGTTCTATTTCCTCCCGTTCAGCTTTCTTCTCTACGAAATAAGCATAATTCCCTTTGTATCGAAAAAGGGTTTGATCTTCCATTTCCAGGATCTCGTTGCAAACATGGTCCAGGAAATAGCGATCGTGTGTAACGAGCAACAAGGTAATACCATCGGCCATCAGGTATTCTTCCAACCATTCGATCATGGTAAGGTCCAGGTGGTTGGTAGGCTCGTCCAGGACCATCAGGTCGGGAGATTCGATCAATACCCGGGCCAACATCAACCGCTTTTTTTGTCCGCCGGATAGTGTATTCACCTTCTGATCCAATTCCTTCAATTGCAGGCGTGACAGCACCTGCTCCACGCGGGCTTCCACATCCCAGGCACCCTGTTGCTCCATCTGTTCAAAGGCATCCTGAAGCTGGTCCTGATCGCCTTCCTGAACGGCTTTTTCATAGAAAGCAACGGCTTTCATCACGGGGTCGGAAGGGTCCATTACTGCTTCACGAACAGTCAGCTCATCATCAGGCTGGGCTTCCTGGTCCAGGAAACCGACCCGCAAACCTTTCCGAAAGGTGACTTCCCCCTCATCCGCCTGTTCCTGGCCCATCAGGCATTTCAACAAAGTTGTTTTCCCGGCGCCATTGCGGGCCACGAGTGCAATTTTCTGGCCTTTCTGAATGCCAAAGGACACATCCCGGAACAGGATGTCCGGACCGAAAGATTTACTGAGCCCTTCTACAGAGAGGTAGTTCATAAGTGTTCGTTGCCTGCAGGGGCAAAGTTGGGAAAATTAGCGACGAGTGACCGGATGACTAGCGACGAGAGCTACTTTTCACCACCATAGATCTTATTGATCAGGTGCTTGAAGTTCTCCTGAACGATCTTGCGCTTGACCTTCAGTGTGGGGGTCAGCTCCCCGCCTTCGATCGTCAGTTCACGGGGCAAAAGCTCAAAACGCTTGATCTGTTCCCAGTGCCCAAAGTGCTGGTTGTATCGCTCTACTTCTTCCCGGAACAGTTCCTCGACCCTGGGATGAGCGACCATCTCTTCGTTGGAGGAATAGTCGATGTTCTGCTGTTCACACCAATCCTTCAGGTACTCGAAGGCAGGAACAATGAGAGCAGACGGATACTTCTGCCCTTCTCCGATGACCATGATCTGCTCGATGAAAGAGGATTCCTTGAACTTGTTCTCCATCACCCCGGGGGCGATGTATTTCCCGCCGGAGGTTTTGAACATTTCCTTTTTCCGGTCAGTGATCTTAAGGAATTCCCCGTTCACCAACTCCCCGATATCCCCGGTATGAAGGTATCCGTTCTCATCGATGGTCTCCCGGGTCAGCTCCTCATTCTTGTAATAGCCGATCATAACATTCGGCCCCTTCACGAGGATCTCTCCATCATCGGCGATCCTCACATCCTGATCCGCTAAAGGCCGCCCGACAGTCCCTATCATCACCCCATTGTTTTTTTCGCAATTCACAGCGATCACCGGCGAAGTTTCGGTCAATCCATATCCTTCCATCAC
>CAZAYA010000262.1:0-2386 GCA_964489175.1 uncultured Flavobacteriales bacterium
CCCCGCTAAGCGTAGCGTCCTCCCTCCGGGAGGCAAGCTCGCTACGCTTAAGCTTTCCAGGCCTCTGGCCTGCCGGTCCTGTTAGGAAGAGAGGTCAAAGCAGGCCAATACGCTTGAAGCGTGATAAAACTTTTGTAAGCTGCTGCTGACGAACGGGAAAGATGGCCCTCCGGCCGGGAGGCCGGGTAAGTTCTAGCGTAGCGTCCCGCTACGCTCAGCGGAGGTAGGCCAGAAATTTTGCTCGGCTGACCGGATCTTCCTGAAAGGACTTCTTTTCAGTATCCGAACGATAACGCTCTGTTCTACCGGTAACCCCGATCGCTCAGTTCTATATTCTTCACTCTTTCCTCCATTTTGTAACTTTCTTCTACAAACCCCATTGCCATGAAGATCGATATTCCCGATACGGACAAGCCTCGCGTGGTTATTGTTGGCGGAGGATTTGGAGGACTTCAGCTTGCCAAGAGCTTAAAAGGAGCGGACGTGCAAGTAGTGATGCTGGACAAACAGAATTACCACACCTTTCAGCCGTTGCTCTACCAGGTGGCCACTTCCGCATTGGAGGCCACTGCTATCGCTCAACCGCTCCGGAAGATCTTCGCCCATCAGAACAATTTTTATTTCCGGATGGCCGAAGTAAAAGAAGTGGTGCCTTCCGAGAATATCGTGAAAACGAGTATCAGCGACCTTCCCTATGACCATCTGGTGATCGCCACGGGGTCCCAGAGCAACTACTTTGGCAATGAAGGACTCATCATACACTCCATGCCGATGAAGACCATCAACGAAGCCCTTGACCTGCGGTCCCTCATCCTTCAAAGCATGGAGAAAGCCCTGGTGCTCTCCAATCCCCGGAAAAGGGAGAGCCACATGAATTTCGTGATCACGGGAGGAGGCCCCACAGGAGTGGAGTTGGCAGGTGCTTTGGGAGAAATGAAACAACACATCTTCCCGAAGGATTACCCTGAACTGGATCTGAGCCAAATGCACATTTATCTGGTCCATTCCCGGGATCGCTTGTTGCCGGCCTTGTCTGAAAACTCTTCCCAAAAGGCTGAAGAATACCTGGAAGAGCTGGGGGTGGACGTCCGGTTGAACACGCGGGTACTGGATTATCATGGCGATTACGTGCAAACGAATGCCGGTGATGACCTGATCGCCCGGACCCTGATCTGGACGGCTGGTGTGGTCGGGGCCCCCATAGCGGGGTTGGACTGCATTACGAAAGGGAACCGTATCCGGGTAGATGAGTGCAACCGGGTGGCTGGCCATGAGAACATCTATGCCATCGGTGATGTGGCGGCCATGGAATCGGAGGAGTACCCCGGAGGACACCCCATGATGGCTCCGGTTGCTATGCAGCAGGGAAAGTGGCTTGGAAAGAACCTGCTTCGAAAGATCAGCGGGGAGCGTTTATTGCCGTTCGCATACCAGGATAAAGGAGCCATGGCGACAGTGGGCAAACACAAAGCGGTGGCGGACCTGCCCAACTTTAGCACGCAAGGATGGATGGCCTGGTTCATCTGGATGGGGGTCCACTTGTTCTCATTGATAGGCTTTGCCAATCGGGTAGTCACTTTTTTCCACTGGACGGTGAACTATTTTAGTTCGGAAAGAGGGGTACGGCTGATCACCCGCCCTTTTTCCCTTCGCAAACTGAGGAGGGAGCGGAAGAAGTCGTTCACGGAGAGGGAAGAGGTATAACAGAACAGGAAAAAACCGCCTGAGCATGACGTCTTTTTACCGGCCTCCCAGCTGGTAGTGGTGGGGAGTGGCAGGAGTTGTTTACCGTTTACCTGCAGGCAGGCGCTAAAAGCACAAAAAAAACCGCCTCTTATCCGGAGGCGGTTTTTTTGTGTAGTAGAAGGGGCTATTTGTCCTGCTGTTGTTCTTCGGCTTTGGTGTCTTCAGGTTGTTGCTGCTCTTTAGCCTCCTGTTGAGTTTCCTGGGCTTTGGCTTGAGCTTGTTCCTGTTGTTTTTGCTCCGGGTCGTCCTGTTTCTTCTTTTTCTTCTTTTTCTTCCCGGCTTGCTTTTCCGGATCGCCTTTTTCCCCGGCTTTTTCTTCGGCCGTAACGGCCCGCTTCTCTTTGATACGGGCAGCTTTTCCTTTCTTCTCGCGGAGGTAGAAGATCTTGGAACGGCGAACAGAACCTTTCTTGTGGACCTTGATGTCAACGATGAAAGGAGACCCCAGATTGAAGATCCTTTCCACACCAACGCCCCCGGAATTTTTCCGCAGGGTGAAAGTCCCGTTACCGGAGCTTTTCCGTTGCAGGACCACGCCCTGGAAACGCTGGACCCTTTCCTTGTTCCCCTCTTTGATCTTATAATCCACGCTGATCGTATCTCCGGGAGCGAATGCCGGAAAGTCGCGCTTTTCGATCAT
>CAZAYA010000263.1:0-2381 GCA_964489175.1 uncultured Flavobacteriales bacterium
CCTGCCTGATATGTACACCGGACTCCTGCACCTCCATTCCTTTTTGCGTTACATTGTTCTCATCCTGATAGTGATCACGGCCTTCCGGTCGCTGGTCTTCTGGGTGCTGAACAACCATTACACCCGAACGGACGAAAAACTCGGCCTCTTCAGCATGATCGGCGCCCACCTGCAACTGGTGATCGGGCTGGTGCTGTATTTCCTGAGCCCGCTCGTCCAGTACAGCAACATGGGCGGAGCGATGAAAGACCCGGTGCTGCGTTTCTGGACCGTGGAACACATCGCCATGATGCTCATCGCCATCGTGCTGGTCACCATCGGTCGCTCCACCGCGAAACGGGCCCGCTCCGATATCATGAAGCACAAACGTGTGGCCCTCTTCTTCCTCATCGCTTTGGTCATCATCTTCGTTTCCATCCCGTGGCCGTTCCTGCGGGAAAGTGTGGCAAGAGGTTGGTTTTAAAGGAGTATCAAGTATTAAGTATTAAGACTTGAAGAGGAAAAGGAAGCACCACGAACGAAACTACTCGCTGAACAGGGAAAGGTGTTGGATCCCCTCCTTACTCCTCGCTCCTCACTCCTTACTTCCTTTCCTTCTGATCTCATGCTCCCCCGGCTCCGCCGATACCTCCACTTCTGAACCTTCCGGCAAAGCCATCTACCAACAATACTGCACCGATTGCCATGGTCCGGATGGCCGCAAAGGGGTGGCCGGGGCAAAGGACCTGGCTGTTACCGAGTTGGGTATGGAAGAACGGAAGCGGATCATCAGCCGGGGCCGGGGGAACATGATCCCTTATGAGAACATCCTTTCCGAGGCCGAGATCACAGCCGTGGCCGGCTACCTGGACACCTTGCACAAGAGCCCCCCATGATCGATCAGAGCAGGAACATTACCGCCTCCGAGGAAACGGCCGTGCTGGTCGGCGTGATCAGCAGCAAAGAGGACCGCTATTACATCGATGAATACCTCGATGAGCTGGCATTCCTGGCCCTGACCGCCGGGGTGAAGACCTACGAACGCTTCACCCAGAACCTGAACGCCCCCGATCCCAGGACCTATATCGGCAAGGGCAAGCTCAACGAAGTAAAAGAATACATCCAGGAACACAAGGTGGACACGGTGATCTTCGATGATGAGCTGTCCCCCTCCCAGGTGCGCAATGTGGAGAAGCTCCTCAAGTGCAAGGTGCTCGACCGCAGCGACCTGATCCTCGACATTTTCGCCAAGCGTGCCCGCACCGCCCATGCCAAAACCCAGGTGGAGCTGGCCCAGTACCAGAACCTGCTGCCGCGCCTTACCCGGATGTGGACGCACCTCTCACGCCAGAAAGGGGGGATCGGCACCAAAGGACCGGGGGAGCGGGAGATCGAGACCGACCGCCGGATCATCCAGACCAAGATCACGCAGCTCAAGGAAAAGCTGAAGAAGATCGACAAGCAAAAGGCCACCCAGCGGAAGGGGCGGGGCAAGCTGGTGCGTGTGGCGCTGATCGGCTACACCAACGTGGGCAAGAGTACGCTCATGAACCTGCTCAGCAAGGCCGATACGTTCGCTGAGAACAAGCTCTTTGCCACCCTCGATACCACCGTGAGGAAAGTGGTGCTCTACAACGTGCCCTTCCTGCTGAGCGATACGGTCGGGTTCATCCGCAAGCTGCCCCACCAGTTGGTGGAATCCTTCAAGTCCACCCTCGATGAGGTGCGCGAGTCCGACCTGCTCGTACACGTGGTGGACCTTTCCCACCCCAACTTCGAAGACCATTACCGCGTGGTGAACCAGACCCTGGGGGAGATCGGGGCGGATGACAAGCCCGTTCTGCTCGTCTTCAACAAGATCGACCAGTACCCCCCCAAGCCCAAAGGCCCGGCCGGGGAAGGCAGCGTGGACTACGAACCCGCTCCCCTGGAAGACCTCCAGCAATCCTGGATGGCCCGTATGGAAGAGGGCCAATGCCTGTTCATCTCCGCCACCGAAAAGAAGAACATCGACACGCTCAGGGACACCCTGTACGAAATGGTGAAGGCGATCCATGTGCAGCGGTATCCGTATGATGATCTGTTGTATTGAGGGGAGTGAAGAGTGAGCAGTAAACAGTGAAGAGTAAACAGTAAACAGTAAGCAGTGAACAGTGAGGAGGGGGGCACTTGCCACCAGCGGAGGGCTGGTTAAGTGGAGTTGGACCGGTGGTTGAGCGGAGTCGAAACCACCGTGGGCTGACATAGGAAGTGAGTTGAAACCTGAATAGCGACCAGCCAAGAGCGAATTGCAAAGGGTTGGCTGATACGCGTATCGTTTCCTTACGTCCCGTCACCCTGAGCGAAGCCGAAGGGTCTCGTTGATGCTACGAGCGCTGAGGGGTGAACAGTAAGCAGTGAAC
>CAZAYA010000264.1:0-2380 GCA_964489175.1 uncultured Flavobacteriales bacterium
CTAGCCACCCTCACCGTACTCACCGTAGCTATCGGTATACAGACCGTTGGTGTGGTGCTCATCGCTGCCTTGTTGATCAGCCCAGCCGCTGCTGCCCGCTCCTGGAGCGATAGATTGCCCACGATGCTACTACTGGCCGGCATGATAGGAGGGATTTCCGGCGTAGTAGGAACATTCATTTCCTATGCCGCTCCTTCCATGCCCACAGGTCCCTGGATCGTGATCAGCTTGTTCATCATCACCCTGTTCTCCCTGTTCATGGCACCCCGTACAGGGTGGCTCCCCCGTATCCGACAACAACAAAAAAACCGTGTAAAAATGGGCCTGGAGAATATCCTCAAAGCCTTTTTTCACCTCAGCGAAAGAGCGAACGAACCTTCCAACCATCCCCGAGCCACTGAAGCGTTGGAGTGGATCCGCCCCTCCCTGCAAGGACGAACTCAGCAAGGATTACGGAAACTGCAGCGGAAAGGACTCGTATTTCCTGCTGGTAACGGTCGCTGGGCACTCACCGAAAAAGGCATCGAAGAAGCCCGCCGGGTAGTTCGGCGACACCGCTTGTGGGAATTGTATCTGGCGAACAAGATCCGGATCCCTTCCGAAGAAGTCCACCCGAGTGCCGAAGCCATGGAACACGTGATCACCCCGGAAATGGAGCAAGCCCTGGAAGAAGAGCTGGGACATCCGGTCACGGACCCCCACCAAAGCCATATTCCATCCAATAAGAGAACACTATAAGCATGGACGCCTTCTGGATCATACTGACGGGAAGTCTGGTCGCCATCTGCTGTGGCCTGCTCGGGTGTTTTCTCATCCTACGACGAATGGCCATGGTGGGTGATGCCATTTCCCATGCTGTTCTACCGGGCATCGTATTGGCTTACATGGCCACCGGGTCACGACATCCGGTATTAATGCTGGTCGGTGCCGGCGTATTCGGAATGCTGACCACCTTTTTGGTGGAGTTCTTCCAGCAAAAGGTCCGGCTTCAAAGCGATGCTTCCATCGGCATTACTTTTACCTGGCTATTCGCCGTAGGCATCATCCTGATCTCCGCCTTCACCGCCCAGATCGATCTCGACCAGGAATGTGTCCTGTACGGCGAGATCGCTTATGTCCCTCTCGATCTCTGGGTCACAGGCAGCGGAGCGAATATGGGGCCCCAAACGGTCTGGATCCTGGGAGGAACGCTTCTCATCATCCTCACCTTCCTGATCAAAGGTTACAAAGGCCTTCAAGTCACCACCTTCGATCCTCATTATGCAGCCACCCTGGGTATTTCCACGATCTTCTGGCATTATGCGCTCATGGGACTGGTCTCCCTTACTACGGTAGTTTCCTTTGAATCCGTCGGTGCCATCCTGGTGGTCGCTTTCCTCACCGTCCCCCCAGCTGCAGCCTACCTCCTCACCGAAAAACTGCCCCACATGCTACTACTGACGACCATTTTCGGCATCCTTGCCGCTGCTGGCGGCTATGTTCTGGCCTGGTGGCTGAACGCTTCCATCGCCGGAGCAATGGCCGTGGTCGCAGGAGGATTGCTGGGGGGAGCGTTCCTGTTGAAGCAATGGGTTGGTTTCAACGGAAATGCTGCTTTTGAAGGGAAAGTGAGTGAACAGTAAACAGTGAGCAGTGAACAGGGTGAACCGTCGCCTCTGTTCACTGTTTACTCCTCACTGTTCACTCACTCCAATTGATCGTTTCTTTCTACCTTCGGCGGTCCACTTGGAAAGCCATGAGCACCCCCCTCGATCCGGACAAGATCAACATCCGCAACAAGAAGGCGAGCTTCGAATTCGAGTTGCTGGAAAAGTACATTGCCGGCATGCAACTCACTGGTTCGGAGATCAAATCCATCCGTGCGGGCAAGGCCAGCATTCAGGAGGCCTATTGCTACATGCATCAGGGGGAGTTGTTCGTGAAGAACATGCACATCCAGGAATACGACCATGCTTCTCATTTCAGTCATGAAGCCCGTCGTACACGCAAACTGCTGCTGACCAAACAGGAGTTGGAAAAGATCGGCAAAAAGGTCAAGACCAAAGGCGTCACCATCGTCCCCCTCAAGCTCTTCATTGCCAAGAGCGGCTTTGCCAAACTCCAGATCGCCCTCGCCAAAGGGAAGAAGACCCATGACAAAAGGGATTCACTGAAGGAGAAGGATATGAAACGGGAGATGGACCGGGTGAAAAAGGATCGTCATTAGGCCTGTCAACGGCAGGCAGGCAACAAGCAGTAGCCAAAAGGAAAGGCAACCCTCCCTTTTGCCACCCCTGCTGGCTATTGGCTTCTGGCTTAACAACTGGCATACCTTTTGAAGACTTATCCCTAAATTACACCCATGATGTGCCGCCTGCTATCCCCAACACTGCTCCTTTTC
>CAZAYA010000265.1:0-2370 GCA_964489175.1 uncultured Flavobacteriales bacterium
CATGAGGGTCATGGAAAGGAAAAGGCTCATGCTGGTGGGAGCCGGGTAAAGCTAACCCCCATCCAGGCCCGCAATGGAAAAATAGCAGTCGGAAAATTCCGGGAAATGTCCCTGGCTTCCAGCATCAAGGCCACTGGCCAACTGGAACTCCCTCCTCAGAACAAGGCAGGCATCAGTGCTATCATCGGAGGGAATGTCAAGAAAGTGAACGTGATCCAGGGTGATCGGGTAGAAGAAGGGGATGTGATCGCTCGGTTGGAACATCCGGATATCATCGAGATGCAGCAACAGTACCTGGAAAAGCGAAGCCGGCTCAAGTATATGAAGCAGGAGTTCGAGCGGGTGGAAAAGCTGTACAGGGATAGTGTAGGAGCTGAAAAGACCCTTCAGCAAACGGAGTCGGAATTGGAAACCCTGAGGGCAGGGGTGAATGGTCTGGAGATGAAATTGCAGACCATCGGGGTGGATCTGGAGTCCCTGCAGGATGGGATCATTCAACCCAACGTGCCGGTTCGCTCTCCGATCGACGGTTACATCAGCAATATCAATGTTAAGATGGGGGCTTATGTTCAACCCCAGCATGAAATGTTCGAGGTCCTGGACAACCACCATGTCCATATCGACCTGATGGTCTATGAGAAAGACATCCATAAAGTAGAAGCCGGCCAGTCCATCCTCTTCCGTTTTTCCAACAAAGAGCAGCCGGAAAGCTTGCGGGGAAGGATCTTTGCGGTGGGCAATTCTTTCGATCAGGACCGGAAAGTGGCCAGGGTCCATGCAGAGATCCAGGAGACCAAGGGCAAACATTACCTGCCGGGTATGTACGTGGAAGCGTTGATCAATACGGATTCTGTTACGGCTCCTGTTCTTCCTGAAGAAGCTGTGATCATGCATGAGGGGGAGCATTTCATCTTCATCGAACAAGAAGGCAGCAAGGAAAAAAGGTCCTTTGAAAAGGTGATGGTTACCACCGGCGTGACCGACAAAGGATATACTGAAGTAGAACCGGTAGAAGGATTATCAGAAAAAGAAAAAACTTCTGTGGTGATCCGCGGCGCACCCTATCTGCTCAGGCATATGATGAGAGGTGTGGGGGGGCATGGACATTGAGTGAAGAGTGAGCAGTAAGGGGTGATAAGGGAAGCCACATAGCCCTGCCTACCGGTAAGCAGGCACTTGCCACTGGCGAATAGGGGCAGTTAGTTGGAATGGTTTTCCCGGGCTTCAGGGCTCATTTTGACTGATCATCGAGCAGGAAGGGGGGATTACGCTTAGCGGTGGGATGGAACGATCATTGAGCGCAGTCGTAATGACCTGCAGGGTTGGATCGGCTAAGGTGGCTGAGCGGAGCCGAAGCCACCCTAAGGTTCATGCCCGAAGGAGCGAATGACGAACAGTATCCTGGTCGAGGTCATAAGAACCCCATAAGAAAAGGAATGTCCTAAAACCCCTCTTCGCTCCTCACTCCTTACTGTTCACTATACTGCTTACTTTTGCAGAAAACAAAGTGATCCTATGGCCCCAAAAATAAACCTCATGCTATCGCTCCTTTTGATCCCGCTCTTCTTTGGGTGTGGAGGTAGTGCAGAACAAAAAGGAAAAGAAGAAAACGCCTCCGGGGGAGGAAAAGAAGTGCAGCAACGATATGAAGAAGTCATGGCGGTCCATGACCCGCTGATGAAGAAGATGAATGACCTGGCCAAAACGAAAAAAGAGTTGGCCGAACTGGAAAGTGAATTGCTCACGGATAGTGTGGCCAATGCCACTGGGATCACCCGGGTGCGGGAGCGTCAAAAAGCCTTGCAGGAAGGGCATGATGCTATGATGGACTGGATGCACCAGTTCCGGAAGCCGAAGGAAAGCGTTGCCAGGGACTCCGCCCTTCACTATCTCGATGTTCAGCAAAAGAAGATCGATTCGGTAAAGGTTACGATGGACCGCGCCCTGAAGCAAGGGAAGAAAGCCCTGGAGGAGGTCCGGCCTAAAAACCCCTGAAGGGTCCGAGACCCTGTAAGGGTTGCCCCGGTGGCCACCTATCTCACATAACTCCCGGCATTGATGTCGATTGTGGAGCCTGTGGCGTGGTCCATCGTCCCGCTGGCCAGATAAAGGACCGTGGGGGCAACGTCTTGAGGTTCGGTCAGCTCGTTCAGCGAAAGTTCCTGTAAAAGGAAGTCTTCCCCTTTTTCCCGGATAACCTGGTCGGCCATGGGGGTTCGGACAAAGCCGGGAGCAACATTGAATGCCTTGATGTTGTCCTTGCCCCATCCCCGGGCAATGGATTTGGTCATAGCGACCATGCCTCCTTTAGAGGCTGCATAGGCCAGATGGTCTTTCGTATCTCCCCGCCAGGCAGCTCTTGATGTAATG
>CAZAYA010000266.1:0-1002 GCA_964489175.1 uncultured Flavobacteriales bacterium
GTGAGGGTGGCTGTTGAGGGCATATAGGGTCGGGTTTTTGACTTTCTCCGGCAAAATTACGGAAAAGCCAGAAGCCGGATACCAAGAGGAAGCACCCCTTTTGGTTATAACAAGGCGTTGACCACGGCTTGGGTTGCTCCTTGTCGTTCTGTCACATGCTTTCGGGCTTGTTCGGAGGCTTGCTGGTGGGCTTTGGGGTTATTGAGGAGGGTTTTTGTTCTTTCCCGGAGGTTTACGATATCCTGGATCTCGAATGCCCCACCTTCCCGGAGTAGCGCATCAGCTTCAGGGAATTTGCCATGGTTCGGACCGAAGAGGACCGGCACGCCATGGGCTGCGGGTTCGAGAATGTTGTGAAGGGCGCCGCTGAAGCCACCGCCTACCAGGGCCAGATCAGCATAGCGATAGAGGGAGGAGAGGAGCCCGATGCTGTCGATCAACAATACCCGGGCCTCCCGCACCGATCCTTCGTCGGCCTTTGAGTACCGGAGTACCTGCCTTTCCAGTTGTCCTTCGATCTGCTTCAGATGGCTTTCGCTCACGTCATGGGGAGCGATCACGTAGCGGTGGTCGTTCTTTTCTGCGATCAGTCCGCTCAGCAATTCCTCCTCGGGCGGCCATGTGCTACCACCGACCACCAAAGAATGGTTCCCTTTGAAGTTTTCGATCAGGGGTAATTCCGGAGCAGCGGAAGCGATGGCCCAGACCCGGTCGTAGCGTGTGTCCCCGGCCACCGAGTAGTTCGTGACGCCCAGAGAAGCCAGGCGTTCTGCAGAGGTTTGGTTCCGGAGAAAGATATGATCGGGCATGTGGAGCATACGGCGGGCCCAGCCACCATACCACTGGAAAAAGGGTTGCTCTTGCCGAAACAAAGCAGAAATAAGGTAGAAGGGGATGTTCCTTGCTTTCAGTTCAGCCCAGTAATGGTACCAGAATTCGTACTTCACGAAGATGGCCCGGTCGGGTTGGATGGCCTCCAGGAAACGCTTTGCATTGCGATGG
>CAZAYA010000266.1:1012-2363 GCA_964489175.1 uncultured Flavobacteriales bacterium
CGTGCTATCAAAACGCTGCGCATCGGCTCGCTGGTATACATGTCCCACCGGCCAGTCGATAAACGCGCAGATCTTCTTGACCGCCATCTTCAGGGCCTGGTCGTAATGCTTTTGTTGCTCGTAACCGGAGGGGGAGAAGAAAGTGAGAACGATCGCTTCTTCCGGGTTCTGTGCTTTCAGTGCTTCCATCAGAGGGCGAGCTTGTTCGAACTCGCCCAGCGAAGCGCAGTGGATCCAGGTACGGAGGCTTTTTTTAGGGGGAAACTCTTGTAGTTCTTCCCCGATATGTTGCCTTCCTTTCACCCATTGGCGGGCTTTGCTATGGAAAGGGGCGGCGAGGTGGATGCCCAGGCGGTAGCCTGTGATACCTAGGTCATAGAGGAAAGGCATTAGTAGAAGTAGAATTCGTCCGGTGCTCGTTTGTGCAGGGGCAGGATCCATCCGGCGCGGAACTCGTACAAGAAGTCCGTGCGGCTATCGTCTATCCTTCCCATGGCGTCGATGTTGTAATCCCGCATCGTGGTGGTGAAGCCCTGTACTGCTCCGATGGACAGGAAGAAATTGATCATCCCCTTGTTGTCGAGGTAGCGGTAACCGATGGTCTCCCGGAGCATGAAACCGCCTGCCAACCGGTCGTAATACGGTTCGTATTCATCATCGAGCTGCGGAACTTCCTTATCGCCCAGCTCCACCCGTATGTTGTGTTGTATGTAGCCAGCACCTGCCCGTACAAAGAAACCGGAGTTAGGATTGGGTCCCGCCGGGAACAGCCGTCCGCCGCTCAGGGAGATCATGAAGCCGCGCTCGTGATATTCCACCGGGGCGTAGTCGCCTTCCCGCGTGACGATCTCCCCCTTAGAGGTCTTCACCCAGGTGAGCAGGCTGTCTTTGTTCTTGACCCGGTTGCCGAACAAAAAATCTCCCTGCAAGCTCAATTCCCATTGGCTGGCGAACTTTACGCTTGTCTCCATGCTAAGACTTGAGTTCAGCCCGAATCGCTCGGCCATGTCCTCGTCCGGCACCTGCAGCGCATAGCTCGGTGCCACATGCACCACCAACTTGCTCGTGTCCTTGAGGCTGGCCTGAGCGTTGGAAACGAACGGGAGCAAAAGAAAGAAAAGGAAGGTTATAAGGCCCTGGGCTTTCATTGGGAGCAAAGATAGCCATTGGCCACTAGCCAATGGCCAATGGAATTGGCAGAGGGCAAAGGCCAGATGCCAGAAGGGTTTTGTAGCCCCCCCCCTGCTTAACAGGAAGGGTAAAGAGCCAGGAAAGCAGGATATTCCTTACAACGCTGGTGTCAGCCTTTCGGGTTACCGCCCCGATACCGAATATAGAACCTACCGATACA
>CAZAYA010000267.1:0-2333 GCA_964489175.1 uncultured Flavobacteriales bacterium
CCTCCCCGAACACAAAGAGGAGGTGGCTGACGGAACGCTGCCGGAAGGGGCTGAAAAAGGAAAGGAAACGGAAAAAAAGGAAGGAACCGGTGAAAAAGAAGTTGCTGCCAAGGTCATTAAAGGGAAAGGGGACCTGAAGCGCTTCTACAACTTCAATGAGAGTGGGCTCGACCGTGAAAGCGATGAATTCAAGGCTTTTGTGAACAAGGTGACACAGCTCGTTGAAAAGAACGGGAAAGCTACTGTTCGTGTCGAGGCCAGTGCCTCTCATGTCAGGACCAAAACCTACAAGAACAATCAGGTGCTGGCTGAAAAACGGGCAGAAGAGGCTGAAAGGGTCCTGGCCAATGCATTCCTGGGCAAAGGGATCACCCTCTCCAATGTAACCTTCCATAAACGGGCATTGGTCCAGGGTCCCCCTTATGAGATCAACAACATCGCATCGGTAGAGGAATACCAGAAATACCAGTATGTGAAGGTAGAAGCTGAATAGATCCCCGTTTGGTATTGTTCTTGTAATCCTAGCATTCCCGAACCTTTGATGACCAGGATATGAATCCCCGTTCCTTATTGTTATATTTTCTTGGTTTGGCCTTCTTTATGGGAGGGCCTCTTTCTTTAGAGGCCCAGCAATTCCTCGATCCGAGGGAAGCCAAGCGTCTTTTTAAAGATGGCAATCACCTCGATGCCATTCCGCTATACAAGAAGCTGATCCGGAAGGATTCGGAGAAGGTGGAGTACTGGACCAATCTGGGCATTTGCTACCTGAAAACGAACATCGACAAGAGCAAAGCGGTGAAATACCTGGAACAGGCCAGCAAAATGAAAGGGCATGATGATGAGGTGATCTATTATCTGGGAAGAGCTTACATGTATGAGCTTCAATTCGATAAGGCGCTTGCCCAGTTCAAAAAATACAAGGAGAATTCCGGTTGGGGAGGGAAGGATGATGTGGGGCAGCAGATCGAGGATTGCAATACGGCCAAGGAGTTGATGAAATATCCGCTGGACGTATCCTTTGAGAATATGGGGCCTGCTATCAATTCCAAGTATCCGGATTATTACCCCTACGTGGCCAAGGATGAATCGGTCCTGGTCTTTACAAGTCGCCGTAAATCCAATATCGGTTCACGAAAAGAGTTCGATGGCTATTACTCTTCTGATATTTGGTTCGTGGAAGACGAGGGAGAAGGTTTGAAGGAAGCAGAGAATGCAGGCCGGAAGGTGAATACGCTTTATGATGAGCAAGCGGTCGGTTTGTCCGATGACGGAGAGATCATGTACGTCTACATCGATCACGTTAAAGAATACGGGGACATCTACAGGTCCAGAAAGGACCGGTTGGGATATGGAAAGATCGAGAAGCTTGGTGCCAATGTGAACAAGGAGGATGTGCTGGAGACCTCGGCTTCCCTTTCATCGGATGGCAAAACCCTTCTTTTTGCATCCCAGCGGGATGGTGGCCAAGGAGGGATCGATCTGTACATGTCGAAAAAACTTCCCACCGGCGAATGGGCCAAACCTCAGAACCTTGGACCGAAGATCAACACCTCTGGCGATGAGGGGTTCCCCACGCTGTCCAGCGATAATAAGACCCTGTATTTCTGTTCCAACGGCCATCCTGGAATGGGTGGGTACGATATCTTCACCGCGACCTGGAAGGATCGGGAAGGCAATTCCTGGAGTGAGCCCAAGAACATTGGCTATCCTATCAACACTCCGAACGATAACCGGACCATTTCCTATACCGAAGATGGGGAACATGCTTATGTATCCATGCTCCGGGACGATACCCACGGAAGCCTCGATATCTATAAGGTGACCTTCAACAAGGTCGCCGAACGACCGGCGATCTATAAGATGAGGATCCCCTCCAGAGATACAGCCAACCCTTACATCACTGATGCTTATGTAACGATCCTCGACAAGAATTTCGAAGTGGTGGGGCAATACGCCGCCAATGAAGGAAGTGGTGCTTATACCATGGCTCTTCCGCCGGGGGAAT
Organism: uncultured Flavobacteriales bacterium; assembly: GCA_964489175.1. Taxonomy (GTDB): domain Bacteria; phylum Bacteroidota; class Bacteroidia; order Flavobacteriales_D; family CAYVSK01; genus CAZAYA01. The sequence goes on from CAZAYA010000267.1 coordinate 2,006, forward strand.
ATACCCTGGAGATCGAGGCGGAAGGGTATCCGCTTTACGAGGAAAAACTCAAGGTGACCGAAGAAGAGACGGAAAAGACCCTGATCGAAAAGATGGTGAACCTGAAGAAAGGTGAATGATATGAAACTTCGGTTACAAAACCCTGTTGCTTTTTTTGATCTGGAGACCACAGGGGTGGATGTGGCAACTGATCGTATCGTGGAGATCTCGGTCCTGCGGGTTGAACCTTCCGGGAATAAGGCTGTGCACACCAAGCGTATCAACCCGACGATCCCCATTCCTGAAGAGGCTTCTGAGATCCATGGCATCTACGATATTGATGTGCAGA
>CAZAYA010000268.1:0-2330 GCA_964489175.1 uncultured Flavobacteriales bacterium
GACAGGCCCGACACCAGCAAGAAAAGAAAGGCACTGCTGCAAATTCTTGATCTCAGGCCGGCCATACGGGGTACCTCATTCCTCTGCTTGTCGCTTCGCTTCTTCGATCAGCTTTTGCTTCTCTTTCCTGGCCTCTTCCACGACCTTATCGGCTTCCTTATCCGCCTCTTTCAGCACTTTATCGGCCTGTTTACGAGCTTCTTTCTTCACCTGTTTAGCGGATTCCTTGGCTGCGGCTTTGGCGATCGGGTTGTTGGCCTGGTCCACCAATTTATCAGCTTGCTTGTCCCCTTGTTCCAGGATCTTGTCGGCCTCTTTCCGGGCCTGCTTTTTGATCCGTTCTGCCTTTTGTTCAGCCTGACGGACCAATTCATCCCCCTTCTTCCGGGCAGCCTCGATCTGCTTTTGAGCTTCTTCTCGAGCTTTCTCCTCTACCTTTTCCTTGGCCTTTTCCACCTCTTCCTTTACTTTTTCTTTAGCGGTTTCCTGGATATCCTGTCCCGTACCGGTCAGGTCGGTCTTGATCTTCGGATCCTGAACGGTCCCGCCGATGCGGACCGTCACATCCACGGTTTCCCCTGCTGAGAAGTTGGTTCCTGTTTGCTTGTTCGCTTTGGCGACCAAACCTTCGAGGGCCTGGTTCGCCTGGCTGCCGAATTTCTCGCGGGGTACCGTCATATCGACCTTGTAATCGATATCCTGTTCAAAGGATGTATTACCGGAAATGGTGGCGGTGATCCCCTGGTATTTGATGTCAAAGGGATCCACGTAGACCTTGCCGTCCTTGAAGCGGAAGTTCAGGTCGATATCGTTCACTTTGGGTTCCTTCAGTTCGTCCATTTTCAGGACCTCCCCCATCTTCACCAAAGGCTTGAAGCCTTTTACCTGAACTTCCTGAGAAGTCAGCCGTCCATTCCCGTTGATGCTCTCGGTCACCGGTTCCATTTTTTCATCCAGGTCCGTGCGGAAATTCATTTGGGAAGAGAATTTTCCATAGCAACTCTCCGCAATGGGCGCCAATTTCTCCACAGTATTGAACGTTGTGGCGGTCTGTTGGATGTCGAGGCGATCGATCTTGTAGCGGAAATCCACCTTGGGGCGTTTCGGATCCTGCGTGCCATAGGTCCCGTTCACCGTTACGCTTCCCTTGAGCAGTTCGAGGTACAGGTCGTTCAACCGTACTTCCTGGTCTTTCACCCGCAAACCTCCTTTCACATTTTCCATGTTGATATCATCATACAGGAGTTTACCGAAGGAAGCGTCCATGGCAAAGTCGATGTTGCCCGGTACTTCGATCACGGACATAGGTTCTTCTTCTCCACCCGCTTCGCCAACTTCTTCTTCCGAACCAGAACTTTCTTCCTGACCTGCTTCTTCCTCTCCCATCAGCTCGTTCAGGTCGAAACGCTCGGAGGAGACCTTGAGATCCCCCTTCAGGGTCTCATCCTTCAAGTAATAAGCAAGATAATTATCGATACGACCACTGGCCTTCAGATCACTATTCCCTATGGTAGATTCGAAACTGGTAAGGGCCAGGTACTGGGGTGAGAAGTCGAAATACAGTTTACTGATGGCCACGTCGTAGCCGAGGTCTTCGCTCTCGTAAAGCATGTCCAGCAGGATGATCTTGCCGCGGGCCATGAAATCATCATAGCGCTCCTCTTCGATGGCGGACATCCGGCCTTTCAATTCCACATCGGCGGTGATGTTCCCGTTGTACTCAGCTCCCTCCACCGGGACCACGTCCTTGAGCGAGGCCAGGTCGATCTGGGACTGGATGGAGCAATCGATGTTGGGATCGGACATCGGCGTGGTCAGGTACAGGCTGGCATCCACCGGATTCTTGGCCAGTTCTACATGGAATGCCGAAAGGTCGATGATCGTGTTGTCCAGGTCAGGACCAGCCTCTCGCTTCACTTCCAGGTCGATGTTGATATTCTCTGCGGACTCGGGAAGGTCGGGATAGTGGAAACTTCCTTCCTGGACTTTCAGGTTCAGCCCGAAGCCAGGCATGCTGTTATCCGAGTACAAACCTTTGGCATGGCCAGACAGCGCCAATTTCCCGGATGTCTCCACATCTTCGAACCCTTCGGTATAAAGGCCCGGAACAAGTGACATGAGGTACTTGATGTCGGTCTGTTCCGTATGATAGGTCAGGTCCATATCGAACCCTTCCTCCGGCATGGAGAACCAACCGTCAAAACCGAGGGCGAGCGCATTGATAACAAGTTCATTCTCCTGGAAAGTGAACTTGAATTGCTCCATATCCATACCCAGGTCCGCATCCAGATCCACTGCAGCCTGGTTAAGATATTTCACGCCATCATAAA
>CAZAYA010000269.1:0-1462 GCA_964489175.1 uncultured Flavobacteriales bacterium
GAGTTCTTATGGTCGGTCTGAGACCAAGTCTTTACTGCAACATTGTCCTTTTCTTGCTGGTGCTGGCCTTGTCCCCGGTCAGTACCCAGGCTCAGGAAGACAGCCTCCGCTGTATCCGGGAACCAGATGACCGGAAGGTCCGCCGCCTTTTGGAAAAAGGCAAGAACCGCCGGAAGTACAAGATGCGGGAACGCATCGACCACCTCAAAAAAGCACTGGAAAAAGAAGAGGAGTGTGCGGAGTGTCTGTACACTTTAGCTGAGAATTACTACAAGCTGGCCAAGGTGGAGACCCGCATCAGCTATGGGAATGCGCGGGACTATTACCTTCAGTTGGTGGAGCTATGTCCCGACTACCATGCCGGGGTCTATTTCCAGTTGGGCCGGATCTACTACGGTGAAAGGGATTATCTGAAAGCCGAGGAATATTTTGAAAAATTCCTGGCTTTCGATGCCGAAGGGGAGGAGCGGTACAGTGAGGATTATGCGGTCAAGCATGAGAACACCAAGAACATGCTTCCCGAGATCAGTTTCTATGCAGAATTCTATAACAACCCTGTGCCTTTCGATCCGCACATTGTGAAAGGGGTGTCGACCGATAAGGCGCAGGAATTCCTGCCCATGTTGTCTCCGGACAATACCATCATGTTCTATACCCGGCGGTACCGGAAGAAGAACAAGAACATGCTCACTCCACGGCAAGTGGAAGAGCTCACCATGAGCCGACGTTCCTCAGTTCACGAACAGTTCGATGGGGGAACGATCTTGGATGAGCCTTTTAATGAGGATATGAGCGAAAAATACGGCGGGGTGACCATCTCCGTGGACAACAAAGAGCTGTTCATCACCGTGTGCAAGATGGGCGGGCAAGGTTATCGGAATTGTGACATCTACCGGACCGAATATGAAAGGGTCTATGATGAAGCTCATCAGAAGTACGATTACGAATGGCAGGACTTGCAGAAATTAGGGCCCAGCGTGAATACCGAGAACGGGTGGGAAGCTCAACCTTCGCTTTCTTCGGACGGGAATACCCTCTACTATGCCGTTTACCGGGAGAATACGAAGAAAACGGACATCTATGTGAGCCATCGGCAAAAGGACGGCACCTGGAGCGAGGGAGAAAGTGTCGGGGATTCCATCAACACCGAAGGCAACGACAAGGCCCCCTTCATGCACTCGGACAGCGAAACGCTGTATTTCTCCTCCGATAGCCGTTTAGGAGCTGGTGGGTACGACATCTTCTATGCCCGGAAGGATGACAACGGGGTGTGGCAGGAGCCGACCAACATTGGCATCCCCATTAATACGGATGATGATGAGATCGGGTTGATCGTTAGTACCGACGGGAAACGCGCGTACTTTTCCTCCAGCCGGATGGAAAAATCCCATGGGCTCGATATCTATTCCTTCAAGCTGCCGGAAGAGGCCCGGCCGGAGCGGGTCAAGCTGGTCAAAGGGAC
>CAZAYA010000269.1:1472-2235 GCA_964489175.1 uncultured Flavobacteriales bacterium
TGACCGATGAGAATGGAGACCCTATGAAGAATGCGACCGTGGAGCTGAAGAACGCCCAGACCCAGGAAACGCAGGAAGTGGAGGTGGATCCGGGTGATGGCAAGTTCGCGGCCGTGGTCAAGGTAGAAGAGGACGAAGATGTGGTGATGACCATGAAGAAGAAAGGTTTTGCTTTCAATTCCCGTACTTATTCGGGCAGCGATACCGCAACGATGGTGAACGAAGGCCAAGTGAAGATGCAGGAAGCCAGGGTGGGAGAAGCCTATCGCATCAACGATATCCATTATGCTACCAACTCGGCCCGGCTGACCGAACGCTCCAAGTTCGTGCTCGACGAATTCCTGGAATACCTGAAGGACAATCCTGGTATACGAACGGCCATCCACGGCCATACCGACAATGTGGGGACGGATGAGGACAACCTGGCCTTGTCCCAGGACCGGGCTTTCACGGTGATGAGCTATCTCCAGGACCATGGCATCGATGCTGGCCGTTTAGCGTTCAAGGGTTTCGGTGAAAGCAAACCTGTTGCCTCCAATGATACGCCGGAAGGGAGGGCGGAGAACCGGCGGACGGAGTTCGTTATTTTGAGTAAGGAGTGAGGAGGCAGGAGCGAGGCTTGCTTTCTGGACCCGTGTTCCACAAGCCTTCAGAGAAGGATCTTCGAAATTTCGAAATCCTCGCTAAGTGTAGCGAGACACTACGCTTCACCTTTCCAGGCCTTTGGCCTGCCGGTCCTGTTAGGAAGAGAGAGCATTGCCCC
>CAZAYA010000270.1:0-2228 GCA_964489175.1 uncultured Flavobacteriales bacterium
AAGCAATTCACGGTTGGTCGGCGTCACCCTTTTATAGGGGTCGAGGCGATCCGTGGCCTCTACACTGAGCAAGGTCTCCAAACTAGCCACCACAGCGATCGTCAATCCGACCACATAGATCTGGGGGTTATTCCACACGCTGAAGTCAGGGGTGGTGAACTGATCGATGAAGCCAGTAAAACTTCCTGCCACGGGAATAGAGACGACCTGATCATTCTTCAGGGCCATTGCACTGCCTCCGAACACCCAATTCAGGATGATCCCGGTCACCACCGCGACCAGGGGACCCTGAATGATCTTGGAGAACGACTGCCGCTTCATGAACGGCCTTTCCCACAAGATCAAAATGGCCAGAGACAGCACTGTGATCAGCAAAGGGCCGGCACTCATATGACCCGCTAGGTTGAGCAACTCGGAAAAAGTATTCTCTCCATCTGGCTGAAGGAAGGCCATGTTCCCTTCAGGATTCTCATCATACCCTACACTGTGGGGGATCTGTTTGAGGATGATGATGAGCCCTATCCCTGTCAACATGCCTTTGATCACAGAAGAGGGGAAATAATACCCGATGATCCCCGCCTTCGCTATACCAAGGATGATCTGGAAAACACCTGCCATAACCGTCGCAAGGAGAAAAGCTTCAAAAGAGCCCAGTGTCTCAATAGCAGAGAGCACGATAACGACAAGCCCGGCAGCCGGTCCACTCACTCCCAGCGAGGAACCGCTGAGGGAACCAACGACGATACCTCCGACGATACCGGCGATCAGGCCGGAAAAGAGCGGTACCCCAGAAGCCAGGGCAATTCCCAGGCAGAGGGGAATGGCTACGAGAAAAACGACGATCCCTGAGGGAAGGTCGTGTTTGAAATTCTTCAAGGGGTTATTATACTGAGGGTCCATAACAATGGGGATAACTTCCTTTCTTTCAGGAAGGAGTTCTACAACAAGCGTATTGGAATGATCACACCTGTGATCCCGGAACGGGACCTACAGGATACTGATACTCCCCTTTCCTGTAATGACAGAGAGGATCAGCTCAAAAGAAGAAAGGAAGCCTCGTCAGGAGGAGGCGTAGGCACTTCGAGGTGATGGCCGTATTGTTTCAGAAAGAAAGGCATGCGACCAGGATCATGCGCATGGCATGACGGATGCAGGTAATCCGAATACTCTGCATGGACCTGGCTTTTTTCCTCCTCCTCGAAAATATTGGCCGTGTTGGTAACGACCTCTACACAGTCCTCCAAAGGAAGAACAGCCCCCATGATGGTCGCGTGACCACCCAACCAAAGGAAGACAACGATCAGCAGTGCCGGGAGGAAGACTCCTGAACCGCTGTAGATATTTCGCATCATTCCTTTCAAAGGAAGGTTCATAAGGCTGTTAAAAGGTTTTCAGGACACGAGAACATTCCTGAAGCCGAATTGTTCGGCCCCGGATCTTCCGGGGACCTTGTCCGGCAAAGATAATATCTATAAGAAGCCATGAACATCCCTCATAACAACTTTTTATGTGACTCCCTCCCACTTGATCCCAGCAACTCTTGGGATCCTTTATATTTGTAGCAACAATTATTTTGTAACTTGCTTTGCCTAAAATAAGCAACCGGAAAGCGACCCTTCTGATGTCAGGGGGTCGTCCCCTTGCCTGGTTGATCTCCCGCCATGAACATTGGGTCCCGTTTCTTTTTCTTCTTCTCCTGGCTCTTATTGGTGGGCAATATTGCTATTGGACAGGGTGACCGCGAATATCCGGTCTCAGGAATCGTGAAGGAAAAGAAGGGGGAGCCGCTTCCCTACGCTTCGGTATCGCTCCACAAACCTTCAGACTCCTCTTTGGTCACGGGGTCGTCCTCCAACGGGGACGGCGCATTCAGGCTCCAGGCACCCCCCGGCGATTACTACCTGAAGGTCCAGTTCCTCTCTTACGGGAGGAAGATCGTTCCGGACATCCATGTAAGCACCGGTAGCGTTCAACTCGGCATCATCGAAATGATCCCGAATTCATCATCGCTCGATGAAGTGGAGATCAAAGGGGAAAAGAAACGTATGGAGATCAAACTCGACAAGAAGGTCTTCAATGTGGACCAGGACCTCAACAGTACAGGGAGTAATGCTTCTGAAGTCCTGAACAACACGCCTTCGGTATCCGTGGACATGGATGGGAACGTAAGCCTGCGGGGCAGTCAGAGCGTCCGCATCCTGATCAACGGCAAACCCTCGGGAATGATC
>CAZAYA010000271.1:0-2213 GCA_964489175.1 uncultured Flavobacteriales bacterium
TCGTTCAATGCCAGCAAGGCCGCACGCTTGTCTTCCGAATTGACGAGGAAGCTGATGTTATTCTTGCTCCCTCCGTAAGAGATCATTCGGATGGGGACATTCTCCAGGGCCTTGAAAATATGGGCTGCATAACCATGCTTCTCCCCTAACATATCGCCCACAACGCAAATGATCGCCTGGTCGTGATCTACTTCCACTGTCCCGAATTGTTCCAGATGTTCCATCACCTTGTCCAGGTCAGTGTCATCATCGATGGTCAGGGAAACAGCCACTTCGGAAGTAGTGATCATGTCGATGGGTTTCCGGAAGACCTCGAAGACCTCGAAGACCTTTTTCATGAAGCCATAAGCCATGAGCATCCGGCCGGATTTGATCTTGATAGCTGTGATCCCATCCTTGGCAGCGATGGCCTTGATGTTGTCCCCGGCCTGTTTTTCCCCGCGGATGAGCGTTCCTTCCTTTTCCGGATCCAGCGTATTCCTGAGCCTCACAGGGATATTCGCTTCCTTGGCCGGCCTTATGCTGGAAGGGTGCAAGATCTTAGCCCCGAAATAAGCCAGCTCCGCAGCTTCATCAAAAGAAAGTTCCGGAATAGGGTAAGTTCCTTCTACCACCCGGGGATCGTTGTTATGCAAACCATCTATATCGGTCCAGATCTGGATCTCTTCCGCGTCCAGGGCAGCGCCGATCAGGGAAGCCGTATGATCACTCCCTCCCCTTTTCAGGTTATCGATCTCGCCAAAATCGTTGCGGCAGATGTATCCCTGGGTGACGAACAACGCCTTGCCCTCACACCTTTTCATCCTGGCATTCAGATGCTTTTTTATGTATGCCGTGTCCGGTTCACCATCCCTGTCGATGCGCATGAATTCCAGGGCGGGCAACAAAGTGGTTTCCTTCCCTTGTTCCTGCATCAGCAAATGGAAGAGACCGGTGGACATCAATTCTCCCTGAGCCAGCAAAGCACGCTCCTCGAACAAAGTGAACATGTCCATGGTGAATTCCTCCACATGATCGAAATGTGCTTTGACCAGTTCCCGGGCTGCTTCTTTCGACCTTTCTTTCTCGTAGAGTTCCGTGATGAACCTGTCGTAATGTTCTCTCAGTTCCCCGATCTTCTCCCGGGCTTTTTCTTTGCGATCGCTATAGAGATCAGACGCGATCGCTACCAATGCATCGGTAGTACCGGAGATAGCTGACAGAATGATGACCTTGGGGTGGCCATCATCGATCAGGGATGAGACCCGGTGCATGCGCTCCGGGTTGCCCAGAGAGGTTCCGCCGAATTTGAGGACCTTCATATTCTTTGTCTTTCCCATTTGAAGGAATATCTACAAAAGTACAGATAGGGCTTGTCCTGACCTTCTCCTCTTCAAAAAAACTTAATTTTGGCTGATTCTATGAGTGGCGTTCCCGTTGCATGAAAAGTCCTTCAAGGAATATCTGGTAGTCATGTTATCCCTGCTGAAAAAGGAGATCCGAAGCTTTCTCAGTTCCCTCATCGGGTACATCGTCATCATTGTATTCCTCCTGTTGGTCGGTTTGTTCATATGGGTTTTCCCAACAGGGTTCAGCATTCTCAACCAAGGTTATGCCACCCTGGAGCCTTTATTCACCCTGGCCCCCTGGGTTTTCATGTTCCTCATCCCGGCGATCACCATGCGTTCTTTTTCCGAGGAAAAGCGTACCGGGACCATCGAGCTGCTGCTTACCAAACCGCTGACCGACCTGCAGATCATCCTCAGCAAATTCCTGGCCGGACTGCTGCTCGTCCTTTTCTCCCTCATCCCCACCCTGATCTATTTCGGGAGCGTGTATTTCCTCGGTGACCCGGTCGGGAACATCGATCTGGGCGGCACGTGGGGATCTTACATCGGGCTGGTCTTTCTCAGCGCCGGGTTCGTATCCATTGGGCTTTTCGCCTCGGCCATTTCGGAAAACCAAGTCGTTGCCTTCATCATCGCCGTTTTCCTCTCCTTCTTCTTTTACATCGGTTTCGATGCGCTGGGCTCCTTCGATCTTTTCGGGACTTTCGACTCCCTGATCCTCAACCTGGGGATCAACGAACATTATTTGTCCGTCAGCCGCGGTGTGCTCGATACGCGTGACCTTCTTTATTTCATCAGCCTCAGCCTGGTATTTATCCTGATGACCAAGACCGTTCTGGAAAGCCGAAAATGGTGATATGAGCAAACGACTGCGCGACATACTCA
>CAZAYA010000272.1:0-1437 GCA_964489175.1 uncultured Flavobacteriales bacterium
GTCTATAGAGGTTGGATGGATTTTTTGGGAAATGGCCATAGGAGATGGAACAGTGGAGATCCTACCCGTTGAATGTAACGTCCCACTATGCCCCCGCTGAGCGTAGCGTCCCGCTACGCTCGAACTTACCCGGCCTCCCGGCCGGAAGCAAAGGATAGGAAAAGGACTGTACTTATCCGCAAGGCGGAAGTGAGCCTGTGCCCAGCGTTGGTAAGGTGTTCACTTTATTTCAAGGCAAGCAATATCTTGATCCCCCTCACTGATAAGGAACGCTTGAATAAGGTAAGCTCTATCATTGAGCACTTTCGCCAGGTTGGCGGTACTGCGATTCCCTGTCCTTAACCAAATGACCTTCGGCGGGTGCCCAAAGAAGGTCACCAGGTCATAGAAGTCCGCATCAAAGGTTACGATCGCCAGATCATCCTTTCTTGCATACTCCCAGATCTCCCGGTCCGTAGCATTGGTCAGACCCAATTGGGTCACCTGCCAGGCTTCTGGAAGGTCATCCGAAAGCTTATCGACCCTTTGCTGAGCGTAGCGTCCTCGCTACGCTCGAACTTACCCGGCCTCCGGCCGGAAACCTTCCTTTCCCCTGCCGGAGCCTTGGGAGCTTCGAGGGAAAAGGGCAGGAACCTAAGCCCTCTTATTCTTATTCCTTTAAAGAGCTGAATAAGAATAGGATAAAGAACAGGAATAGGTGTTCCTGCGGAAAGGGGGGCGTTGCAACCTCCCCGGTCAGTCACCAATCTTCTCCCGCTCCGGGAACTCCACCACCAAGCCCCATTTGGGATTCTCATATTTTCCTTCCAGCATTGATACTTGAAGGGAGAATTGAAGCCCACGGAAATCAAGGTAAGTCCGGGGTTGATCGGAAGAAGTATAGGGTATGGTCGGTCCCATGCACCCCCCCTCACAATTCTCGGGTTCTTTAGCATTTCCCACGAACTCCAACCCCACGAACACCCCCTCTTTCGGAAAAGGGATCCCGAATCCACTTAAATCGACCTTTAATTTGTTATGCCATGGCGTGACGGTTTCAAAAACCGAAGTGTCCAGCAAAGAAGCCCCTGGTTCTCCTTTTTCATTGCGGAATATATGAACCCTTACCTTTTTTTTCCCCTTACTTTTGAACCGGTCGAAGTCGAAGATCGCTTCCCGAAGCCAACCTCTCTCCCTCCGGTCATTTTCCATGAAAGAAACAACAATATAACCTATCTCATAATGGAAGTAGTGATCATTTGTTTTCCTATCACTAAGGCCAATGGTCTTCTCTACATGACCTCCAGAATGGATCGTCACCGAATCCAACTCTATGCTTTTCTGTTGGAGTGAGATCGTATCGTTTCCGGAAGGATCAAAAGCAACTCCGGGGACCTTCTTGGTTTGGAACCCGATGGCCGAAAAGACCAGGGTATCCTGGGGGCTCACCTCCTTCAG
>CAZAYA010000272.1:1447-2203 GCA_964489175.1 uncultured Flavobacteriales bacterium
GTTCGTAGACGTCCCTCTTTTTGTTCCCTGAATGGCTATGTTACCAAAAGGGACCGGCTTTTCCGCTCCCTGACCCACCACAAGGCCGGATAGGTCGCGTTGAGCACTGCTCATGCTGGAAAAGAACATGAGCAACACTACAAGGTAAAGTAAACGCGTTTTAAGTGAATTTATCACGGGCACACACAATCATCAGATGTATTCTCACTGACTTTTATCCAAAAGATATAAGTAACCACTGTTTTTCTCACCCCAAAACATCCTTCTTGTCCACACCCCAATTCATTAATACCGATCTCTTTTGCTGTTTCCCTGCAAATAAAGCAACGTGCTTCTGCCTGATCAGTTTTAGAGACGAATAATACCGTTAAAAATACTGCAGGAAATGAGATCACTGCTAAGGTATTCTTGACTTTCTTGATCATGGTCTTCTTTTTTTGATGGAACATTACTCTCAGATCCAAGGTGTTTTTGAACCTCAAGAGCGAACATATAGACCCCATCAAGAAAAACCACAACTAATGCATACCAGAACATTAGTATTATTCTATTCCTAAATCCTTTTATTGAATTACAAATCCTAAAAAAATAGGCATAAACGCCTCTCTAAACACTGTATTCCAGATAAAAAATATCTGGCATTTAAGGAACACGATCAACCATTTAATAGAGTAAGTAAGCCGGATCAACCCAATTAAGAACATACACCCCCGCTGAGCGTAGCGTCTCGCTACGCTCGAACTTCCCCGGCCTCCC
>CAZAYA010000273.1:0-2203 GCA_964489175.1 uncultured Flavobacteriales bacterium
CCGGCCATTATCAAAAGAGACTTGACGGACCTCCACTCCTTCCCTTACATCCACCCCCTCCTTCCTGGCTGCTTCAGCCAACCGGGCATCCAGGGCATAACGGCTCAACCCGAAACCACCCAAAGGGAGCCGCTGCTGAACATTTGCTCCGTAGGAGGTGGAAAGGCGCACCTCTCGGATCAGGGGAAGCTCCTCAGAAGAAAGCTCCAAACCCAGGTGCTGAAGAAGCTCCCAAACTTCCAGGGAGAGGTATTCACCACACACTTTATGGCGGGGATAACGGTGCTTCTCCAGCAGCATGACCGGCCACCCTTTTCTGGCCAGCAAAATGGAAGCCGCTGTACCGGCCAGCCCCCCTCCGATGATGATGACCTTTTTACTCCCCCCCTTCAACCGTACTTCCTTTTATCGATGAGGATCTGGTGCCGAAAAACCCAGTACCATCGGATCCTGAACCATTCCACACCGGCTTCCTTAAGCAATGCCTCCCATTCTTCCTTCCGAAAAGCCTTTCGAACGGAAAGAGCCGCATCATGGCGTACCAAATAAGAGCGGCTGAACAACCGGGTGAGCAATGCGATGCCCCCCCAGGCCAACCAATGCCGGTGAATATCGTTGATCACCACCCCGATCCTGCTGACCGCTTCCATGCCCCGGATACATTTCTGGAGCTCCTCCCCGTACAAATGATGACATACCAGTGAGCAGATCACGATGTCATATTGTTCCCCGCTGGTCTCCAGTTCTTTCAGGTCCTGAACCTCGAAGTGAACATGAGGATCCCCTTCGGTTCGGTCACGCGCATATTCCACGGCTTCAGGGAGATGGTCGATGCCTTTCAGATCAAAGGAAACGCCCTGCTCCTGGCCCAGCTTCAAAAGAGGACGAAAGACATCCCCTCCTCCGCATCCCACATCCAACACACTAATCTTCCCCTGCTTGCCCCGCAACAAAGTACGGACCCCTTCCAGAGTGGCATGATGACCTCCGAGCCGGGCGTTGATCAGCTCGAGTTCGTAGAGGTTCCGGAACAGATCTTCGGTCTGAATACCAGGCTGATCCAGCAATTCCTCCTTTTCAGAACGGGCGGCAAGGTTCAGCATGGAACCGGGGTTAACAAAGCGGATTCCATGGTCAGTCCCGGTCCAAAACCGGTAGCGAAGATCTTGCGCTCACCCCCTTTGCGGAGGACCTCCCGACGAACTTCCTGCAGAACGAACAAAATGGTAGAGGAGGACATGTTCCCGCAAGACTCCAACACACGAAATGAAGGGAGCAATGCTTCCTGGTCTATTTCCAACCGTTCCTGGCATACCTCCAGAAGCTTTCTCCCCCCGGGATGGATCGCCCAGTAACCGACCTCTTCCCGTTCGATGCCTGCCTTTTCCAAAGCAGCAGCGAACAAAGGATCCACTCCTCCTTCTACCAGCCGGGGAATGTAAGAAGACAAGCGCATCAGAAAGCCTTTGGATCCAACCTGCCAGGTCATTTCCTGTTCTCCTTCCCGCAGCAGATGAGTGGCAAATGCATCCAGATGAAGGGCAGGAAGAGCCCCCTCACTTCCGGACGAGCGACCTGTCACAAGCGCTGCTGCTGCCCCATCTCCGAACAACGCATTGGCCAGCATCGCATCCCGGTCCCACTGCTCCTGAAAATGAAGGGTGCAAAGCTCCACACATACCACTAACACCCGCGCTTCGGGATGGGCCAGACAAATATCGTTGGCCATTCTCAGACCATGAAAAGCAGCATAACATCCGATGAAATTGATGGCATAATGCTCTGCTGAAGAAGACACCCCCAGTTCATGGGCCAGGTCGATCTCAAGGCCGGGAGCACTGAAACCAGTACAACTCACCGTTATCAGATGGGTGATCCCGGAGGCCTCCTCCTGCCCCTCCGCCAGGCAATTCTCAGAAGCCTCGAATGCTAATGGCAAGGCCTCCCGGCGGAAGATATCCATTCGCTCTTCTATACCCGGGACTTCCGGCTTTCCTCCACCATTCCGGAAGAGAACAGGTACCCGGCCATTTTCCCGAAAATCAGGAAGGACGGAATGCCGTTCCCGGATCTGCGTACTGCGATACAAATGCAGCATTTTATCCGCCCCGGCATAACCTGCACGCTTCATCCGGCCCACCATGAAGCGCCCCACCTCTTCCTGGGAAAAGAACCCATCTTTCCCCTTAGATGGCCGGGCTTC
>CAZAYA010000274.1:0-2179 GCA_964489175.1 uncultured Flavobacteriales bacterium
CTTCCAGAATAAAGTTCCCGGTCACGACCTTGTAATACTCATCCTCTTTCCCGATCATGAAGATCGCTGACTTTATATCGCCGATCTCGTTCCCGTCCAGCTGGTTTTCCAGGTCATCGATGTGATGGTACAGGTTCTGCAAACATTCCACCAATACATTGTAGACCTTCTTCCGCACCTTCCGGCGATCCTCGATGTCATCCAGCTTGGATTCCATGATCTGGAGGATGGAGGTGAGCAGGTCGGACGTCACCTTCCCCTTGAACGAAAGCATTACATTGCTTCGTTCCATTTGCTGGTAAAGCTCGTAAATATCGAGGCCTTTTGCCAAAAGGTCAGGTGTTTAGAACAAAGATAATCGATCAGGAACAGGAAACCTTTACAATAATAGCAAAATTCCCTGTTCATCCAACGACACAGAAAGGAAGGGGAACCCTTACCCCCAGCAAAACACCTAAAGTTCCTATTTTCGCGCCGACTCAACAGAGAACATGGCCCAAGATCCAACAGCAGACTGGTTCGAGGATTGGTTCGACTCCCCTTATTATCATATCCTGTACCAGGACCGGGACAAAGCGGAGGCGAAGCATTTCACCCGGCAATTGACCGAACACCTGTCCATTCCAAAGGGGGCCGACATCCTGGATCTGGCCTGTGGTAAAGGAAGACATGCCATCCAGCTGGGCAACATGGGGTACCATGTTACCGGATTGGACCTCTCCCCTTCAAGCATCGAGCTGGCCCGGGAACATGCCGAAGGGGTCCGCTTCGATGTTCATGACATGCGAGAGGTCTATGAGGAGGCAGCTTTCGATTGGGTCTTCAACCTGTTCACCAGCTTCGGTTATTTCGATGACCCGGAGGATGACCGACGCGTGGTCCGGTCCGTCCATCAAATGCTTCGACCCGGAGGGGGCTTCGTGATCGATTTTCTGAACATGAAGAAGATCCTCCATGAACTGGTACCCCGGGAGGAAAAAGCGGAAGGTGGGATCCGCTTTCGCATCGAACGGCAGGTGGAAAAAGGCGTACTTGCCAAAAAGATCCGTTTCCAGGACGGGAACAAGGAATACCGTTTCGAAGAACGCCTCCGGGTACTTTTCCTTACCGACTTTGAGGAATTATTGAACGGATCAGACTTCCGGATCACGGAAGTCTTCGGGGATTACGACCTTTCCCCGTACCAACCGGCTACTTCCGACCGGCTGATCATCGTAGCCCACCGCTCCTGACCTTTTTCAGATGCAACATTGTTGCAGTGATCATCTTTGCTTACCTTCGTACGCATGGCATTGCCCTATCTGACCGCTTTGTTCCTTTTCCTTTCAGCTGTAGCCGGCGGAGGTATCGTTCTGACGATCCGGAAAAGACCTGCCTGGACCACCAAAGTACTGCTGGCATTCAGTGGCTCCTACCTGCTCGGCATCAGCGTACTTGAACTGCTGCCCTATGTTTACACCAGCCCTGGCCCCATGGGGCTGTTCGTTCTGGGCGGCTTTCTTGTGCAGCTGATCCTGGAATTCCTTTCCAAAGGTTTAGAACATGGTCACATCCACCACAAAGAGGCGATCTTCCCCTGGTCGATCTTCCTTAGCCTCTGTCTGCATGCTTTCCTGGAGGGCATGCCACTTTCCCACCCCGATCACGACCTTGCCCGGCACCTGCTCTTCGGGATCCTTCTGCACAAGATCCCGATCGCCATCACCCTGGTCAGCCTGCTGATGGCCAGTTTTCCCAACAAGACCAAAACCACCTGGACCAGCCTGATCATCTTTGCCCTCATGGCCCCGGCAGGAAGCCTGTTGGGGCATTGGCTCGGACGGGGAGGCATCCAGGACCTGCTTCCCTTCTTTGAGGCCATCACGGCAGTGGTGGCCGGGATCATTCTCCACGTCTCCACCACGATCCTTTTCGAAAGTTCGGAACACCACCGGTTCAACCTGCTCAAATCGGTCTCCGTACTCACCGGGTTTTTGCTGGCCTGGTCACTGACCGGATAAGGATGGGGGCAAGGGTTGAAATGGAAGCAAGCAGCAGCAAAGCATGTGGTATCAAGTCAAGGCACAAATACAAACCCCTATTTAGTGGAGTAGAAAGGCTATTAGACAGCTATTTCCTACCTCACTATCTTATTAATGCCGATCAAGGGTTGAAAAGAATAAAGAGGTATGTCCCCAAG
>CAZAYA010000275.1:0-2170 GCA_964489175.1 uncultured Flavobacteriales bacterium
ACTGTTCCTGAGGTGATCGTGGCGAATCATATGGGCCTTCCTTGTTGTGCTGTATCTGTAATTACCGATGAATGCGATCCCGATGACCTTGCTCCGATCGATATCGAGGAGATCATCGCTATGGCAGGAAAAGCAGAAAAGGAACTGGTCGTATTGTTCAGGCAGCTGACCCGGCAGTTGGAGTCGACCCCGGAAACATCTGAATAAAGCTCTTTCAATGGCTTATATCGATATTATAGAGCTGGAAGAGGCTGAAGGAGAACTCAGGGAGGTCTATGAGGATCTTGTACGGAAACGGGGAAAATTGGCGGGTGTTCATAAGATCCAGAGCCTTCATCCCCGTTCGATCATCGATCACATGAACCTTTACATGACCGTTATGTTTGGCAAGAGCCCGTTGAGAAGGGTGCAACGGGAAATGATGGCGGTGGTGGTCTCGAAGGCGAACGACTGTGAATATTGCCAGGAACACCATGCTGAGGCGGTTCTTCATTACTGGAAGGAGGAGGACCGGGTTCGCAGGTTGCGCGAAGATCCCGACAACGCAGAGCTGGAAGGTCCGGACCTGCTTCTTTGCAAGATCGCCAGGGAATTGACCCTTTCTCCGAATTCGGAGGACAAAGAGAAGATGATCGGAGAATTGAAACAGGCTGGTTTTTCCGACCGGGCGATCCTTGATGCGATGCTGGTGATCGGATACTTCAACTTCGTGAACCGGATAGTGCTCGGTTTAGGAGTTGACCTGGAAGAAGAGGGAGGGGAAGGGTACGCATACGACTGACCGGGGAATTCGTCTTCTTCTTCTTTTCTTTGCAGTTCAGCCCCGCTCATGCCTCAAGAACGGTCGGATAACAGATCCAATTTTCTGCTGAAGAACCTCCTCCGCGGGTTCATCTACTTTTTGTTGTTGATCCTGGCCTTCCTTTTTGTGAAACACAACCTGGATACCGATTACCTGGAACAACTGGCCCCTTTTTTCGATGAACCGCTTATCATGTACGGCATTTATACAGCTTCAGAGCTGTTGTTCGACCTGATCCCGCCGGAGGTGTTCATGATGTGGTCTCTCCGTTTCGAGGATCCCGGGGAGTATGCCCTGAGTATTGCCATCTTGTCGGTCCTTTCTTATTGGGCTGCTTTTGTCGGGTTCTATGTGGGGAAACATCTGCACGGTTCCTCTGTATACCGGTTTGCCCGTAACAAGCTGCTCCCCCGGTACGACCATTATGTGGAGAAATATGGGGCTTTCTTCGTGATCGTGGCAGCCGTGACCCCTTTTCCGTACTCGGCGATCAGCATGATGGTCGGATCTGCAGATTACCCGACCAAGCGTTACCTCCTGTATTCGCTCACCCGTTTCCTCCGTTTTGCCGTTTACTCCTGGATGATCTGGGAATCGAACCAATTATGACCGTGACACTAAAGTCTTTCTGTCCATATGATCCCCGACCGGATATGGAATGAATGTTGGCTGATACAGATATTCCATCCTTCCGCTATTTTTGTCCAAACCTTTTCTCATGATCGATACCTCGATTTCTCTTGAAGAGATCAACCGGCTCTCTCATCAAACGCTGATGGAGCACCTGGAGATCGAATACACCGAAATAGGGGAACAGCATCTTTGTGCCCGGATGCCGGTGGACCATCGAACCTGGCAACCTATGAAGGTCCTGCATGGAGGAGCATCGGTGGCCCTGGCTGAATCGGTCGGGAGCTTGGCTTCTGCTTTGATGGTGGATCGCGAAAAGTATGATATAAGGGGCGTGGAGATCAATGCTAATCATGTGCGAAGCGTTCACAAGGGGTATGTGAAAGCCAGGGCGGAGATCGTTCATGCGGGCCGGTCTACCCATATCTGGGACATCAGGATCAAAAGCGAAGAAGAAGACAAACTTATCTCGGTCTGCCGTTTGACCAATTTCATCTTCCCCAAACCAGGACGTTGAAAATGTCCTGGTTACAAAGTCATAAGGAGCAACTGACTTCTTTTACAGAGAAAGCTTCGGAGAAAAGCCTTCCTTTTGCCATTTATCGTTTACCGGGCCAAAAGAGGGTGGAAACCATTTTAGGGACCCATACAGCACCTTTTTCATGGGACCATCTGGGAGGCGACGAAACGCATTTTGTCATGCATCCTTTCGACCGAATGGGCAGCCGTGTTCCTGCT
>CAZAYA010000276.1:0-2143 GCA_964489175.1 uncultured Flavobacteriales bacterium
CGAGGAATTCAAAGGAACCGGCAACATGGAGCTCCAGCTCGACCGCCGGATCTCCAACAAACGGATCTTCCCGGCTATCGACCTCAATGCTTCCGGAACACGGAAAGAAGACCTGCTGCTAGACCAGCAAACCCTGCAGCGCGTCTGGATCCTCCGCAAACATCTTTCCGACATGAACCCGGTAGAAGCGATGGAATTCCTCAAGGAGAGAGTGGAGACCACCAAGACGAACGAAGAGTTCCTGATCTCCATGAACGGCTAGATGAGTGCAGTGCTCAAATATGCACTGCTCTTCTCGGCCCTCTGGATCATCGTCAGGTTGACCACTTTCCTCGGCTCGTTCGGGGAAGTCTACGGCTATGTCCTGCTTATCAATCCACTTTTCCTGCTGCTGGCCGTTACTTTTGGACTTAGAGCTTCCAAAAGCCAGAGCAAAGAAGCATCCTCATTCCTGAGGGATGTTAAGACAGGAATGAAGGCGGGTGTCCTTTATGCGCTCATTGTTGCGCTTTTCACTTTCCTTTACCACCGTTCCATCGATCCGGACTTCTTCGAAGACCGAAAGGAAAAAGTGATCGTTTCCCTGAAAAAGGAAATCGAACACCGTGAAAAATTAAAAGAAGAAGAGAAAGAAGTCCCGCCCGGCACCATCGACATCGAACAAACACGCCAGTCCCTGAACACGATGTCCTCCCCCTTCAGCGTGATGACCCTCACCCTCCTGGGACTGATCACCCTTTCGATCATCTATGCCATGGTGGTAGCGGCGCTGGACCGGAAAGTGCTGAGCAAGCTGGGGAAGTAGTTAGCCAATAAAGAGCGATAGCGAATGTTCTATCTTACTACCTGCCTATCTAACTACCTAACTACCTCACTCCCCAACTCCTCCAGGTCCAATCCTCCGAACTTCCCCGAACTCATCAGCAACAGGTTGCCGTCTTTCCTCCAGTCCATGCCGAGCAAAGCATTGCGAAGATCATCCACATCGGTGAACACCTGAAGATCCGGCCGGGCAAAAGCTTGCTGCACGGCTTTCTCGGAAAGCGGAGGCAATCGTTTGTGAACGACCGCTTGCGGATCAAAATAGACAACAGCCACATCGGCCCGGTCCATGGTACCCCGGTATTCTTTCAAAAAGGTCGGGTCAAGGCTGCTGAAGGTGTGCAATTCGATGCAGGCCACCAACTCCCGGTCAGGATATTGCTCTTTGAGCGCCTCGGTGGTGGCCTGAAGTTTGGAAGGAGAGTGGGCATAGTCCTTGAAAACGGCCACTCCTTCCTTTTCCGCCACCCTTTCCAACCGTTTGGAAGCTCCCTGAAAAGTCGCAATGGCAGCATAGAAAACAGTATCCTCTACCCCGAGTTCCCGACAGACAAGCCGGGCTCCTTCGACATTCCTGAGGTTGTGTTCCCCGAAAACCCGGAGGGGAACTTCTCCGGAAGAAGTTTCCAGGTAGGTCACGCCTTCCCGAATATTGTGATCCGGCGTATAGTAGAAAAGTACTTTCACCCCTTGCCCTGCTTCCCGGGCCGTACGGGTCACTTCATCATCCTCTCCATAACCGATCAGGACACTGCCCGGCTCCAGTTGTCGGACAAAAGTGCCGAATTGCTCCACATAGTTCTCATAGGTCGGGAACACATTGACATGATCCCAGGCGATCCCGCTGATCAGAGCAATGTCAGGATGATAGACATGGAACTTGGGTCGGCGGTCGGTAGGAGCGGACAGGTACTCATCCCCTTCGAAAACAGCTACAGGGGCACTATCGGTCAATTTGACCATTCTGTGGAACCCTTCCAGCCGGGCACCCACCATGTGATCGGCATCTATCCCAACTTCCCGAAGCACGTGCAGCACCATGGCCGTAATGGTCGTTTTCCCATGACTTCCCCCGATGACCACCCGCTTTTTATCACGGGTCTGCCGGTACAGGAATTCCGGGTAGGAAACCACCTCCAGGTCCAACACCAACGCACGCTGTAGTTCAGGATTGTCTTCGCGGGCATGCATACCCACGATCACGACATCAAGGTCCGGTGTGATCCGCTCCGGATCCCAGCCAACAGAAGCCGGCAGCAATCCCTGTTCTGCCAAACGACTGCGGGAAGGCTCGAAGATCTCATCATCCGAACCGGTGACC
>CAZAYA010000277.1:0-2126 GCA_964489175.1 uncultured Flavobacteriales bacterium
GGCGGTGGGTTCCCACCGAAATTCATCCCTTCCTTTTCCTGGGGAGGAGCCCACGGTTTGGAAACTTATCACATAGAGAAGGCTGTTGCTGTTGCGGAGCAGGTCTGCAGCAGAAGAGGGAAGACCTTTGGAGAAGAGGACCAGGCCGTCTTCAAGAGTATTCTTGAGCGAACCCGTGCTTACCGCGAAACAGGAGGGTGACCCCTATTACTGCGATCCTTTTGGCATATCGCTTGTTGATAGGGCGGAGACCTGATGGTCTTCTGTTTCCTTCATACAGGGGTTTGAACGCTGCGAAGGCATAAGGCCCCATGCCTGTAATGAAGGTTGACTTGAAGAACGAACTTAACGATACTGACAATTTGTCTGAATATGGATGTGAGCGATAAGAAGGACCTTTTCCTGGAATTTTCCGATCTGGTGGACGAGACCGAATTCATCCCCTTGATCACTTCGGAGGATGAGGAACAAATGAATGCGGAGGAGCTGCCGGACCAGTTGCCGATCCTGCCGATTCGGAACACCGTGCTATTTCCTGGTGTGGTGATCCCCATCACGATCGGCCGTGACAAATCGATCAATCTGGTGCAGGATGCTTACCGGGAGTCCAAACCCATCGGTGTGGTGGCGCAAAAGGATCCTGATATCGAGGATCCTCAGCAAAAAGACCTGAACAAGATCGGTACCGTCGGTACCATCGTGAAGATGCTCAAGATGCCGGACGGCAGTACCACGGTCATCATTCAGGGTAAGAAGCGTTTCAAACTGCTGGAGGTGCTTCACACTGATCCTTTTGTTACTGCTAAGGTGATGAGTTTCGAGGAACAGCAACCTGATGCTTCGGATTCAGAGTTCGAAGCGTTGGTGGGATCGCTCCGGGACATGGCTTTGAATATCATCCAAAAATCTCCGAATATTCCCAGTGAAGCGGGTTTTGCCATCAAGAACATCGAGAGCAACTCTTTCCTGATCAACTTCATCTCTTCCAACATGAACGCCGAAGTGGCGGAAAAACAGAAAATGCTGGAAGTGGCTGATCTCAAACGAAGGGGAGAGCTCGTGATGGAGAACCTCCACAAAGAGTTGCAGATGCTGGAGCTCAAGCATGATATCCAGTCCAAAGTAAAAACGGACATCGATGAGCAGCAGCGGGAGTATTTTCTCCACCAGCAAATGAAGACCATTCAGGAGGAATTGGGGGAGTCTCCCAATGATCAGGACATCAAGGAACTTCAGGAAAAAGCGGAACAGAAGAAATGGAGCAAAGAGGTGGCTCAGGCCTTTGAAAAGGAGCTCAACAAGCTTCGTCGCATGAACCCGGCCGGAGCTGAGTATTCTGTTCAGCTCAATTATGTTGAATTGCTCGTCGACCTTCCGTGGGGGGAGTATACCAAGGATCGCTTCGATCTGAAAAGGGCCCAGCGGATCCTTGACCGTGATCACTATGGTTTGGAAAAGGTCAAGGAGCGGATCATCGAGCACCTGGCTGTGCTGAAGCTGAAGAAGGATATGAAGGCGCCCATCGTATGTCTCCATGGCCCTCCCGGTGTGGGTAAGACCTCGCTTGGCAAGTCGATAGCAGAGGCATTGGGCCGGAACTATACCCGAATGTCGCTCGGGGGCATGAAGGATGAATCGGAGATCCGGGGACACCGTAAGACTTATATCGGGGCAATGCCCGGCCGGTTGATACAGAATATCAAGAAAACCGGTGCTTCCAATCCATTGTTCGTCCTGGATGAGGTGGATAAGATCGGCAACGATATCATGGGGGACCCTGCTTCAGCCCTGCTGGAAGTGTTGGACCCTGAACAGAATCACACTTTTTACGACAATTATCTGGAATTGCCTTATGACCTTTCAAAGGTCATGTTCATCGCCACGGCCAATAACATTGCTGACATTCACCCTGCTTTGCGTGACCGGATGGAGATGATCGAAGTGAACGGGTACACTGTAGAGGAAAAGATCGAGATCGCCAAACGCCATCTGCTGCCGAAGCAACTGAAGGAAAATGGTCTTGAAAAAGGGCAGGTGAAATTCAGCAAAAAGGTGCTGGAACGGATCATCGACCGGCATACCAATGAATCAGGAGTCCGGACCCTTGAAAAGCGACTGGCTAAGCT
>CAZAYA010000278.1:0-2092 GCA_964489175.1 uncultured Flavobacteriales bacterium
GGAAAGCTCCGAAAAAGGAGTGCAAGTATACGAAATTCTTTCTGAATTTGCTTCAGGAGCGGTGTGTTCCGACCCCGTTCAGGATCAGATCGAAAAGAGCCGGGAAATGTTGAAACCGAAGCGGAATTCTCCCGAGAGCCATTGGGATCGGGTGTAAGGGATGAATTGGGTAGCACCGATACCGCCGGAATTGGAAAAGTTCAGGTGGAAAATATGGCCCCCGGTATCGATCTCAAAACCGATCGCCAGGGGATCATAGTAACGCACACCCACTTCCTGCCGGCTTCGGGGGAAAACGCCGAAGTATTCCACCACGATGCCCAGCATCTTGGTCACCCTTAGGGTCGCTGCTCCTCCCAATGAAAAGAGATCGTTCTGTCCGTCGTATCCCACGAAATTGCGGTGAACATGGGTAGGCATCAGGGCCAGGGAAAGCCGGTCCGTGAGGCGACTGGCTATGATCAATTGGTTGGCATAGGAGGATCGGTGAGCGGGCTTTTGAAATTGGGTGGCGCAGGAGCAGTCTTTAGTGGCCTTCATGGAGGAGAAGGTTGTTGCTCCCATGTAGGTGAGGGTGACGGGAACACTGAAGTCCTTGGTCTGTCGAAGGAATCTTGCTTTTACAAAACCATCCCATACTTCCTGGACCGGTCCGGCCCCTTTGCTTCTTCCGAAGCCGACATCGACGTTGTCCGTGATGCCGAACTCTGCAGCGATCCGAATGTCCCTGGCCTGGTCGATCCCGAACAATTGATGGTAGCCACCGTTATTGCCGGCAATGTCTCCAAAACGGTGGGTGATCCGGACATCGAGGTCACGTTTCAGGTTGGTCTCCGGGGAATGGGAATTGATGATCCGGGTGGTCTTGAAGGTCGTGAAGGGACCTACCTTGCTGGTGTCTTTCTTATCCTGGGCGTATAAGGAAAAAGACAGCAGTCCAAAAAGGAGGCAGGTAAGGGTAAAGCGCATCGGTCTCATCATAACTGTTCCTGAATGTAAGCAGCCAGGTCCTCGATCTGCTGGTCGCTCAGTCTTTCTTTCGTATAGTGGGGCATATAGGGGCGGTATCCCTTTTTAGGGGAGGTACCATAGCGGGTGATCTGGTAGATCGACTTGTCGGTATAATTGTCCAGGTTCCGGGCCAATTGCCGAAAGGTAAGTTTGTTGTGGTCAAGGGTATAGCGCGTGACCCCACCCGGCTGGTGGCAGTGCTGGCAGCTTTTGTTGTATATCGCCTTACCTCTTTCCACATTCCCACTGTCCCCGTAAGTTCTTTCGTTCGTGTTCAGGGGTTTGACAAAAGTAGCAGGAGCGCCTTGCAGGTACTGGTTCCGGAGCCATTCGAGGAGTTTCTTCTTTTTGGCGGGTCTTTCCTGGGAGATCCTGGCCATGCGGTCGATCTTGTCCAGGGGAAGGTCCAGGTCCTTGAGGCGAAGCTCGATGGACCACAGGTAATGGAGCACGGCTTTCAGTTCCTTTTCTGTGAAAGCTCTTCCCTGGGAACAAGCCGTAGCACAAAGCTGAATGGCATTGGGCAAAGTGTCGCGGGCATCCCGGGCCAGTTCGCCGTATTTCTTCACGTAGTCCCCGTTGTACCAGCTTTCCCGGTTGACCACCCCATAGAGCGTAGTTCCCTGCAGGAAGGGGATATCCTGTTCGCGGGCATAGCGAAGGCGGGCTTCAGGATCGCTTACCGAAAGGTCGGGATCTTCACGTACCGTATTATGGCAATCCGTACAAACGAAGTGAAGGGATTGTTTGCGGGAAGAGAATCCTTGGCCTCGGGCTTTTCCGGTCCTGATCAGTGCCTCACCTTTTCGGACCAGGGTGGAGTCCGGGGCTTTCACAAAATGCCGGGGAGGTTCCTCCCCCAAAGCCCTTAGTGCTGAGGAAAGCCGGGTGTCTCCATCCCATTCTGGTGCGGGAGAACTGTTGTGAAGGGAAGAGAGGAGCAAGGGTAATAAGACACAAGCGGCTCCGGCCAGCACTTTCTTGGATCGAAAGACTTCCCTTAAAGGTTTCATGGGGAAGGGTCAGTTGTCAGGAGTACCTTCATCGATCCAGCACTGGATCTTTTGAATGGTGGAGTCGG
>CAZAYA010000279.1:0-2083 GCA_964489175.1 uncultured Flavobacteriales bacterium
CACGTCCGGATCTGTGGGGGGAGAGGGAAAGAAACATCCCTCTTCTACCCGACAATGAAAAACTGTGGGTTGAGTGCGCCAGGCCAAGCCTGGAATGAGGGGATGTATGGAGTTATACTCGATACAGAAACTCACTGATGGGACCCAGTAGGTAACCAATCCTACCCGGCCAAGCGTGCTGGCAGCCGGTACCGAGTGTTGCGCAGACTGGGGTAACCCAGCCTGTGAAGCGTACACAGGGAGTTTGCAGGCCGTGTGATTGAGCCTCGTAAGCAGTAAATGTGGAAGCCGACGTCTTTCAACCAGCGGAAGGCAATATTCTGATCACCTGACAGCAATCGTGACAGGATTCCACCGGGGTCTGAGAGCAGGGCATGCAGACAAAGGGGTTCCCCAGGAACCTGGGAGATCCTGCCGCCTCCATCGAAAACTGTCCGGACCGGGGGAACCGGTGATTTCCTCCAGTAGCCCCTCTGGGAAGCACCTGCACCGGAGGTTGGAGCAAACAAGCAGGTGTTATAATGGTATCTGAAGGTGAAGGCAACGAAGCCTGAAGAGAAGGGCGGCAGGAAGTCGGAGCGCCAAATAGTACCGATGAAGCAGGGGAACCTTTCCCGAAGGGACCCTGTGGAGGGAAGGGGGCGCCATAGTGAAGGAATCTTTGGAGGGAAAGATGCAGAGTACATTGAGACCTGAAAGCGTCTTAACGAAACTTCAGAGGGTAGCGGAGATATCCGGAAAAGCACCGGAGATGGTCTGGACTACCTTGGCACACAACATTGATATTCTTCTGTTAAAGGAGGCATACCGGTTGACCCGGAAAAACGGTGCGGCAGGTGTGGATGGACAGACGGCGATAGGATATGAGGAGAACCTTGAGGGAAATCTTCAGAGCCTATTGGACCGATTTAAATCCGGCACTTATAAAGCACCGCCGGTCAGACGGACCTACGTGCCAAAAGGGGACGGAAAGAAAATGCGGCCCATCGGCATACCAACCTTTGAGGACAAAGTGCTTCAAAGAGCGGTGGCGATGGTGCTGAATGCGGTATATGAGCAGGACTTTTTGGAATGCTCTTACGGATTCCGACCCAGGCGATCAGCTCATCAAGCCATTGATGAGTTGTGGAAGATTACAATGAAGCCAGGCGTCAGCGTTGTGCTGGAACTCGACATTGAGAAATGTTTCGATGTTCTTGACCACGGCCACATGCGGAGTTTTCTGGATCAGCGGGTACGTGACGGAGTGATAAGAAAAGCTATTGATAAATGGCTGAAAGCAGGAGTAATGGAAGAAGGTGTGGTGTATCATCCGGAAACCGGAACGCCGCAAGGCGGCGTAGTTTCACCGATCCTGATGAACATTTACCTGCATGAGGTGTTGGATAGCTGGTTTGAGCAGGTGGTAAAACCGCGATTAGCCGGAGAAGCTCATCTGATAAGATATGCGGATGATGCGACATTTGTGTTTCATTCAAAAGCTGATGCGGCCAAGGTTATGGATGTCCTGCCCAAAAGGTTTAGTCGATTCGGCCTCAATCTCCATCCGGAAAAGACAAGGCTAATCGATTTCAAACGACCAGGATCTGGCGATAGGAAAAGTCAGTCAGGCTGTTTTGACTTCCTTGGCTTCACCCATTATTGGGCCAGATCCCGTTCTGGTAATTGGATTGTGAAGCGTAAGACGGCAAGGGACAGATTTACACGGGCATTGAAGTGCATTGAATTGTGGTGTCGAATAAACAGACATCTACCAGTGAGCGAGCAGTGCATCATGTTGTCCAGGAAATTGAGGGGTCACGTTCAATATTACTATATTCGGGGCAACTCATTTGCAATAGGCCGTTTTTACCACGAGGTCTATGGAAGATGGCGCAAATGGCTCAATCGCCGGTCACAGCGTGCCCGAATGACCTGGGAGCGTTTTACCAACCTGAGGAAAATATATCCACTCAAAAAGCCGAAGATTGCTGGCGCTTAATCACGTAGCGAGACCGAAACTATGAGGAGCCGGATGCGTTAATTGCGCACGTCCGGATCTGTGGGGGGAGAGGGAAAGAAACATCCCTCTTCTACCCGACAA
>CAZAYA010000280.1:0-2079 GCA_964489175.1 uncultured Flavobacteriales bacterium
AGCTTATCAAGGCCGGTATATCCAGTACGAATTCATCAACCCTTCCGAAAACCCTGACAAAGAACAAAGAGAGAAACTCTACCGGCAGCTTAAAGAAAAGGGGCTGCAGGAAACCGTGATACAGGTAGAAAAGAAGGGAAGCCGCGGGGAAAAGATCCTCTTCCCGGGGGCGATCGTGTCTTACCAGGGAAAAGAGAAGCCGCTGCAGCTCCTGCAAAGCCAGAACCGGGTGCCTAATGCTCAGATGATCACGAATTCCATCAACAACCTGGAATACGAGATATCGCAGGTCATTCGCAAGCTTCAGCGGCGCCAAAAACCTCGTATCGCTTTCCTCGGAGGGCATGGTGAACTGGACCAAATGGAGGTGGCCGACTTCCGAAAAGCATTGCAAGACAACGATTACGCGGTCAAAAGGATCTCGCTCGACGGCCAACTCAATGCCTTAAGGGGTTATGATGCCGTGATGATCGCCCAACCACGGGAAGCCTTCAGCAGCAAGGACAAGTTCATTCTCGATCAATTCATCATGAAAGGAGGCAAGGTCATGTGGCTCATCGATGCGATGAACACGTCCATGGATAGCCTGCAGCGACAAGAGACCACCCTTGCCATCCCGCATGAACTGAACCTGGATGACCAGCTGTTCAAATACGGTGCCCGTATCAACAAGAACCTACTGATCGACAGGAATTGTGCTCAGATCGGTATTGTTACCGGTTCTTACGGAACCCGTCCCAGGATCGAGAAGCATCCATGGTATTTCTTTCCCACAGTAATTTCAAGGACCGGCCATCCCATTTCCGGCAACCTGGACCCGGTCCGCCTGCGGTTTGCCAGCAGTGTGGACACTGTTGGGGGAAAGGGTGTTCAGAAGACCGTCCTGCTCAGCACTTCCGAAAACACCCGTGTGATGAACTCCCCGGTCAGGATCAGCCTGGGGATCATCAACATCGACCCACGCTTCCAACGCAACAACTCTCCTTATGAACCAGTAGCCGTTTTGTTGGAAGGTAAATTCAATTCGGTCTTCACCGGGAGGATCCCCCCCAAGATCGCCCAGTCGGAAAAGATAGGCTTTAAAGAAGAAAGTGAAGCGACCCGTATGATCGTGGTCGGCGACGGCGACATCGCCAGGAACGAAGTGGACCGGCAACAGGGAAAGGTCATGCCCCTTGGTTATGACAAATATGCCCGCCGGCCGATCTATGGAAACAAGGATTTCCTGCTGAACGCCATGGATTACCTCCTCGGTGAACAAGGAGCCCTGCCCCTGCGTTCAGGAATAACCCTGCGCAAACTCGATCAGGAGAAGGTCGATAAGCGGCCGTATTTCTGGCAAGCTTTCAACGTTGCCCTTCCTGTCATACTGGTCTTGGGCTTTGGGGGACTGCAAATGTTCCTCCGCAGGAAAAAATTCGCCAGTCGGATCTCATGAAGAAAAAGACCCTTAACATCATCCTGTTGCTGCTTATTCTGGGCCTTCTGACCGGAGTAGCCCTGTGGTTCGGGAGTCGGAACCAAAGCAGTACACTCGACCCCAGGTTCAAGGATTTCGCCGTGGAGAACGTGAAGACGGTCGACAAGCTCTTCATTGCAGACAACGACAGCAATACGATCCTGCTCGAAAAACAAGAGGACGGTACCTGGTGGGTGAACGGACAATACCGGGCACAAGACCATCCCATCGACCTTATTCTTAAAACGATCAAGAGGATCCGGGTCAAGAACCCGGTGCCCCGTTCCATGAAACCCACCGTCCTCAAGAACATCGCCACCAAGAGCACCAAGGTCGAGATCTACCAGGGAGATGAAGAACCTTCCAAGGTCTATTATTTCGGCACACCCACGAAAGATCACCTTGGCACTTTTATGCTACTGGAAACTCCCGAACTGGGACGCTCCCCAGAACCTTATGTAACACATGTCCCTGGTAATCAAGGCTTCCTAACCCCGCGGTTCTTCACCAACCCTGATAAATGGCGCTATACAGGAGTCTTCACTTACGACCCGCGCAACATCCGGAAAGTATCCGTAGAACACGTTGAGGCACCCGAAAAATCCTTCACCATCCGTTTT
>CAZAYA010000281.1:0-2034 GCA_964489175.1 uncultured Flavobacteriales bacterium
AAAGATATTTGGAAAAGACCTACTCTTCCTTACGGTGAAAGACCAAAAGTGGGACCTTGGTGTGAAAAGCCATTTTCCGGGAAAAACTGGGATCGAACAACCGCTGAAAGAAGTTCCGGTTCTGATTCAGCATGGCCAAAAGGTCCATCTGATGAGAAGTGATGAAGGCTTCTATCCGGTCCTCCAGCGCCTCTCCTTTATTCAGGTGTTCGGTATGCAACTGGACCTTATCCTTCAATGCTCCTTTCTGAAACAGGTGGCGAGCGAGTTTGTCCTTGGATACGCCTTCGACCGGATCCTCCAACACATGTAAGGAATGAACCTCTGCCCCTAACCGGTCGGCAAGAGCTACCAACCGCTCCAGGGCTTCCCCATTTCCTTCATGATGATCGGAAGCATAACAGATCTTTTCGACCTTCTTGGAACGTGCCTGTTGTGGAACCAAAAGCACACTACAGGGAGCTTTTTGCAACACATTTCTCGAAGTGGTCCCCATCAGGGAGTCCGCATAATCATCCTCCCCTTTTCCTTTTGTCCCCATGACCACGAAATCCACCTCTTTCTCCTTCACCACTTTCAGGATCTCATCTCCCGGAAAACCCATGGGAACGACATGATCCACCTGCACTTCATTCCCCAGCTCTTGTTTGATGTTCTTTTCCAATTCTTCCAGGCTTTCCCGCGCTGCCTTTTCCTCCTGGCTTTCCTCGAGTACTCCTCCCGACCTGTCGTATACAGGGGCCAAAGGATCATTCGCCGGGTAGTGCACGGTGTGCAGGAGGGTGACCGTCCCCTTAATAGCTCTGGCAAAAGCTATTCCATAGTCCAGGGCATTTTTAGAATGGGCAGAGAAATCGACCGGTATCAAAATATGACTCATCGCTCAGTTGGGGTTTTGATCCATTGATCTTCCAAGATAAGGATCCAGCAGAATGTAGGTTGTATTATGCCCGTATTATTGCGCCAACCAACCTCCATCCACCGGTAAGGATTGTCCGGTCACCAGGGAAGCCTTGTCTGAACAGAGCCAAATAACAGCTTCCGCCACTTCTTCCGGTTCTCCTATTCTACCGTTAGGCGTTCCAGCTTTGATCGTTTCCTCTACTTGCGGGTTTTGCTCGATGATCCTTTCGATCATTTCTGTTCGGATCGGCCCTGGACAAACGGCATTGATCCGTATCCCTTTCCGACTGTAATCCAGGGCAGCGCTCTGCGTCAAACCGAGTACGCCATGCTTGCTGGCATCATAGGCAGGAAGGCCTGCCGCTCCGACAAGACCCGCAATGGAAGAAACGTTAACGATACTCCCTTTTTCCTGCTGGTCCATTATTCGCAGCTCGTGCTTCATACATTGAAACACGCCAGTCAGGTTGATGTCCATGACCTGCTGCCAGTTCTCGAAAGTACATTCGTGAAAGATGGAGGAATCACCCTCGATACCGGCATTGTTGACCGCAAGGTCCAATCGTCCGTAAGTTTTTTCGATATGATCGAAAAGCTGTCCGACCTGTTCCCGGTCGGCTACATCACACATCACGAATTCCGCCTTCCCTCCTTTTTCCGCTATCAGAGAGGTCATAGCTTCTCCTTTCTTCCGGTCGATATCGGAAAGAATGACCGTAGCTCCCTGTTCTGCCATTACCATTGCGATCGCTTTCCCGATACCGGCCGACGCACCGGTCACTACCGCAACCTGATCTTTGAATTCCTGTTGTGCCATTTTTTCTATGTTTTTTGAAACTCCGAACCGATACGAATGAACAGCCCTTGTCTGAGCCGGGCAATGACATTTATCATGCCCTGGAGATCATCTCATATAGGTTCCCTTGATCGGAAAACCTTTCTCCTCATGGTCTTTTCTGCTTTCTTCCGCAGCTTTGATATTCCGAACCCCCTGTAGCAAAGCATCCGGATCAAAAGAAATGCTATGTACCCCTTGCTCCACCAAAAAAGCTGCATATTCAGGAATATCGCTGGGTGCCTGCCCACAAAATCCTACTGGTGTGTCCTTTGCCAAAGCTTTCCGGACCACCT
>CAZAYA010000282.1:0-2024 GCA_964489175.1 uncultured Flavobacteriales bacterium
GCCGCGGGTGAATTCCTCGCCCGTGCCCCCGGCGTGCACTAGCCGGTGGCGGACATAGGCCTCGGTCGTTTCGGCATCCATGTTGGTCAGGTGGTAGCTCGCCATGATGCGCTGAGCGAACTGGCGCATGTCGTATCCCGATATGATGTCACGCAGCTCGGGCTGGCCGACCAGTATCAGCTGGAGAAGTTCGTCCTTGCCGGAATTGATGTTGGTCATCATGCGCAGCTCCTCCAGCCCCTCATAGCCGATTTCGGCGGCACAGACCGCCTTGTTCAGCGCTTCGGGAAAAGTCCGGCCGAGGGCTAGCGCCTCCCCGACCGACTTCATCTGCATGCCCAATTCCTTATCAGCCCCGTGGAATTTGGCGAAGTTCCACCGCGGGATCTTCACGATCACATAATCCAACGTAGGTTCAAAGAAAGCCGAAGTGCTTTGGGTGATCTGGTTGTTCAGCTCATCCAGCCGGTAACCAATGGCCAGCTTGGCCGCTATCTTGGCAATGGGATACCCCGTGGCTTTAGAGGCCAGAGCGGAAGAACGGGATACCCTGGGATTGATCTCGACGGCAATGATCTTCTCCTCTTCATCCGGACTGACTGCGAATTGCACGTTACATCCACCACTGAAATCCCCGATGGCCCGCATCATCTTGATAGCCATCGTTCGCATTTTTTGATAGGTGCGGTCGGACAGGGTCATGGAAGGAGCTACCGTAATGGAATCACCGGTATGGATACCCATGGGGTCCATGTTCTCGATGGAACAGATGATGGTAACATTGTCGTCCTTATCCCGCAGCAACTCCAATTCATACTCTTTCCACCCCAGCACGGCCTTGTCGATCAACACCTCGTGGATCGGTGACAAGTGCAGTCCCCGGGTGAGCAATTCATCGAACTTCTCCTCCGTATGAACGAAAGAAGCCCCGGAACCGCCAAGGGTATACGAAGGACGGATCACAAGGGGATAATCGAGTTCCTGGGCGATCTCCTTCCCTTCCAGAAAGGAACGGGCGATCCGGGAAGGTGCACACTCCACGCCGATCTGCTCCATCAGGACCCGGAATTCTTCCCGGTTCTCGGTAATGTTGATGGCATCTATATCAACCCCGATCAATCGTACATCATGTTCTTTCCAAATGCCTTGTTTATCGCATTCGATGCACAGGTTGAGAGCAGTCTGCCCCCCCATAGTAGGAAGCACGGCATCGATCTGATGCTCGTTCAGGATCTTCCGGATGGAATCCGGTTCCAGCGGTTCGAGGTAGACATTATCGGCAACGACCTTATCGGTCATGATCGTCGCAGGATTGGAATTGATCAGGGTCACCTCTATCCCCTCTTCCCGTAACGAACGGGAAGCCTGGGAACCAGAATAATCGAACTCACAAGCTTGACCGATCACGATCGGTCCGCTTCCGATGATCAGAACGGAACGAATGCTGTTATCTTTTGGCATGGGATCCAGTGATTTGTAAAAAAGGGCGGCAACCTCACTGGCGTGCGAATTTAGGGAGAATGGTGTTATCACCTCCGATCCTGTTCCACATACTTTTCAACGGTCACGGTCCTGATCGTTAAATTCCCCCGCCCAGCCCCCGCCCACTCGCAATTCTTTGCGATATTCGGCAGTTGAAGGATGCCCATATTCGAACACAACGGCTTGCAAACAGGATACCGGACCTACGGGAAAGGAAAACACCCTATGCTTGCCTTCCACGGATTCGGCCGCACACCCGAAGACTTCGAGGTCTTTGAGAATGCACTGGGGAAACGGTACACCCTCTATGCTTTCCACGCATTTGGCCACCCCCATTCGCACTTCCCTCCAGAAAGGCTTCAAAAAGGGGACACGCTTACCATGGAGGAATTGAAGGACTTTTTCGAAGCCTTTATGCAGGAGCAGGGATGGGTGAGTGAGGATTTTACAGTCGAAAGAACACTGAAAACAATGTACGGGGTATTTAAATCCTTTGTGGTATGAAACCAGTCTATGTCATATGTTTTTACTGGGAAGGCGAC
>CAZAYA010000283.1:0-1990 GCA_964489175.1 uncultured Flavobacteriales bacterium
CGGACCACCTCCCGGATCAGTTCCTTGACGGCTGGGTTGTTCTCATCGAAGAGGTGGCTCACCCATTCGGAGTCCCGGTCCAATCCGAGCGTTAACTGCGTCAGGTCGTTCGAACCGATGGAAAACCCATCGAAGATCCTGGCAAAAGCTTCAGCCTGGATCACATTACTGGGAACCTCCACCATAGTATAAACCTCCAGACCGTTCTCTCCCTGAACCAGTCCATGCTTCGCCATTCTGGTCATTACTTCTTTCCCTTCTTCCGGGGTCCGGCAGAAAGGGATCATCAATTTGACGTTCGTCAGTCCCATTTCATCCCTCACCCTTTTCATGGCCGCACATTCCAGGCGGAACCCCTCTTCATACATCGGATGGCAATACCGGGAAGCACCCCGAAAACCGATCATAGGGTTTTCCTCTTCAGGCTCAAAAGTTTTTCCTCCGATCAGGTTTGCATATTCATTGCTCTTGAGGTCGCTCATGCGAACGATGACCTGCTGTGGGTGGAATGCTGCGGCAATGATCGCCACTCCCTGAGAAAGCCGATCTATGAAATATTCTTCCTTATTATCATACCCCTGGGTAAGGATCTCGATCCTTTCCCGGTCCTCTTGCCCGACCTGGCCAAGGTCCACCAACGCCCTGGAATGGATCCCTACATGGTTGTTGATCACGAATTCAAGCCGCAACAACCCTACTCCCCGGCAAGGCAAGAAAGACCATTTGAAAGCCTGGGACGGATCGGCCAGAATAAGTAAAGGATCGGTGGAAGGCATCTCAACTTCGCGCACATCGGTAACCTGTTCCTCCCATTCAAGGTATCCGTTATAGACCCTGCCCTCACTCCCCTCCGAGCAAGATACGGTAACCATCTGTCCATCCCGGATCACCTTGGTAGCATCACCTGTACCCACAATGGCCACCACCCCGATCTCCCGGGCCACTATAGCAGCATGACTTGTTCTTCCCCCTCTGTTGGTCACGATAGCAGCCGCTTTTTTCATTATAGGGTCCCAGTCCGGGTCGGTCCGGTCAGTGACCAACACCTCTCCTTCCTGTAGCTTTCCGGCTTCTGAAGGAGAGTCGAGGACCCTGGCCTTCCCCGCAGCGATCCTTGTTCCCAGCGCGACCCCCCGGCAAAGAGGGGTTTCCCTTTCTTTCATCTTATAACTCCGGAACTCATACGGGGTCTTATTGGTCGTATGGACGGTCTCGGGACGCGCCTGAACGATATACAACCCTCCATCCACCCCGTCCTTCGCCCATTCGATGTCCATCGCCCGACCATAATGCGCTTCAATGGTCAGGCACTGTCGCCCCAACTCTTCTGCTTCTTCCCGTGAAAGAACGAACTGACGCCTTTTTTCTTCTGGAGTATCGATATTGACGGTGGTCCGCCCCGACTCGTGATCGGTCTGCTCCACATAGAGCATTGTTTTCTGTTTCCTTCCCAAGCGCCGGGCAATAAGGGCACGGAGGCCTGACTTCAAAGAGGGTTTGAAAAGCACGAATTCGTCGGGGTCGACGGTTCCCTGGACGATATTCTCCCCCAAGCCCCATGCACCGTTCACTGCCACAACATTATCGAAGCCGGTATCCGGATCCAGCGTGAAGGCCACACCGGAGCAAGAACTATCGCTGCGGACCATTTTCTGGACCCCCACGGACAAGGCAACTCCCATATGCGGGAAACCACGTGTCTCCCTGTATTGGATGGCCCGGTCCGTAAAAAGTGAAGCCAGGCAACGATGACAGGCATCCAGCAAAGCTTCCCCTCCCGATATGTTCAGGTAACTCTCCAGCTGACCCGCAAAGCTTGCTTCCGGAAGATCTTCCGCTGTTGCGCTACTCCTCACAGCTACAGCCACTTCACCCCCGTATTCCTTACAAAGATCCTCATATGCATTCTTGATCGCATCACGAATAGCAACCGGCCACTCGCCCTTCAGGATCATCCCCCTTGCTTTATTCCCCACTTCAGAAAGATTTC
>CAZAYA010000284.1:0-1966 GCA_964489175.1 uncultured Flavobacteriales bacterium
CTTTCCACCGGGAAGAACGTAGAGCAGACCGAAAAGGATTGCAAACGACTTTTCCCCCAGGAATACTGGAAAAAGCTCCACCTCCAGATCATTTTCTACGGGCGGGAATATTCCCCGGCCCGGAACTTCGATCCCACCAAAGCCCCTATCGAAAGTAAGATAGGCCGGAAAAGCCTTTTCAAAACATAAAAAAGGCCCGCTCCTTAAAAAGAAGCGGGCCCGGTTCTACTTAGAGGGATCAGTTCAAAAGGTAAGAAACATGTCCCATCACTTGATGCTGTTGAACGCGGTAAGCTTTGGAGAAATCCAGGATCGCTTTTACCACTCGTTCACTGGGACTTTTTTTCAGGTTTCTGTGTCCCTGAGGCTGAGCCCCCTTGTCAGCCTTGTCCGAAAAATAAGGGTTGATATACGCCATAGGCCTTGATATTGGGATGAATTGAACATGATCATTTCCCTAACGCGTGCCATTGGCGATCATTGCCTGTAATGAAAAGATCTTTGAATTCTCACAGAACCTCCTCATCATGCCTCCATTAGCTCAACATCATGCTCCCCGACCATTTTACGGAGGTTGATGAGTGCATACCGCATCCGCCCCAAAGCAGTGTTAATACTCACATCGGTCCGTGCGGCGATCTCTTTGAAACTCATCTTCAGGGAATGCCGCATGATAACTACCTCTTTTTGTTCCTGCGGAAGGTCCCGGACCAGATCCCGAAGCATCTCAACCCGCTGGTCAGTAAACATTTTTTCATCCACCAATGGATCTCCATGTTCGATGAAAGCAAAGATGTCATTCTCCTCCGTGCTGTGTAGCGGATTCATTTTCTTCTTCTTCCGGAAATGGTCGATCACGAGGTTGTGGGCGATCTTCAATACCCATGGCAGGAATTTGCCCTCCTCATTGTACTTCCCTTCCTTCAGGGTCCGAACCACCTTGATGAAAGCATCCTGAAAGATATCTTCCGCCAAAGCATCCTCTTTCACCATGAAGAAAATATGGGAATAGACCTTATCCTTGTGTCGAGTGACGAGCGCCTCGAAGGCCGCCTCCTCGCCTCGCTGGTACCGGCGTACCAACTCATGATCATCAAGACGTAACATAGCCATCTTACCTTTCTTTTGGGGTTTACAAGCTCAAAAAGGTAGATGTCTATATCCTATACGTCTGGATTTTAGGTTTTAACAAATCACCTCCGGCGAGAGGCAAAATGTTCTCAAATATACGTTCATTTTTATGGATGGTTACGATCGTTGTAACCAAAAGCCATTGATCAACACCAGGAAGGGTTAAAATGCTTATCCTTTCACCTATCCCTGTTGGCCATTGACAATTGCCTAATTCATACCTTTGCCTCCTCCAAAAGCCACCCATGCCCACGACTCCCATACAGCGGCAAAAGAAGAAAAAACCCATCTCCATCAAAGGAGCCCGGGTCCACAACCTGAAGAACATCGACCTGGAGCTGCCCCGTGATCAACTCATCGTGATCACAGGCCTCTCGGGATCCGGTAAATCATCGCTGGCTTTCGACACCCTTTATGCTGAAGGGCAACGGCGCTATGTGGAAAGTCTGTCGGCTTATGCCCGGCAATTCCTCGGTAAGATCGACAAGCCGGACGTAGACGAGATCGATGGCATCTCCCCCGCCATTGCCATCGAACAAAAGGTGATATCGAAGAACCCCCGATCCACCGTAGGCACCACCACCGAAGTCTACGATTACCTGAAACTCCTCTTCGGCCGGATCGGCCGGACCTATTCCCCCGTTTCCGGAGAAGAAGTGAAACGCGATACGGTGTCGGACATCGTGGACCATATCAACAGTTTTCCTGACGGCACCAAAGGGATGCTCTTCACCCCTCTCCACATCCGGAAAGACCGGGATTTCCGGAAGCACCTGGAGATATTGCAACAACAGGGATATTCCCGTCTCAGGGATGGAAAAGAAACCCTGCGCAC
>CAZAYA010000285.1:0-1961 GCA_964489175.1 uncultured Flavobacteriales bacterium
GGGGTATCGAGGGTTCGAATCCCTCTCTCTCCGCAAGTAGATCTTGAACTATATAATGGAAAATTAACAAGCGCCTAATTCAAACCCGATGACCATGAAACGCGTATTCGTACTTTTCGCTGTTCTCGGATTGCTCTCCTGGGGTATGAGCCAGACCAGTCTGGCCCAACAGGAAGACACCACTTCCCAAATGGAAGCTACCGAAGGAGATACCACGGCCGATGCTGGCCAGGAAAAAGACACCGCTGCTTCGGCAGCTGCCTCTTCCCAGCCTGCGGACAAAGCCGAAAAACCCGACCCCGAGAAGAAAGAAAAGGTCACCTTCCACCAGATGATCAAGCAGAAGTTCATCGAAGGGGACCCGAAATTCATGGCCATCGTACTGGCCTGTTTGATCATCGGCCTGGCCATTTGCATCGAGCGGATCATTTACCTCAACCTTTCCACCACCAACACGACCAAGCTCCTCAATCGCATTGAAGGGGCACTTGAAGCTGGCGGGATCGACGAGGCCAAAGAGGTTTGCCGTAATACCAAAGGCCCTATTGCCAGCATCTTCTACCAAGGGCTCGATCGTTCCGGCGAAGGAGTGGAGG
This sequence comes from uncultured Flavobacteriales bacterium, assembly GCA_964489175.1. Classification (GTDB taxonomy): domain Bacteria; phylum Bacteroidota; class Bacteroidia; order Flavobacteriales_D; family CAYVSK01; genus CAZAYA01. The sequence goes on from CAZAYA010000285.1 coordinate 597, forward strand.
TCGTTGAGAAATCCGTCATCTCCTACGGAGGTGTTCAAATGGGACTCCTGGAAAAAGGACTTTCCTGGATCCAGCTCTTCATCGCTCTCGCACCGATGCTCGGTTTCATGGGAACAGTCCTCGGTATGATCGACGCCTTCGATTCGATCGCCGCTGCCAATAACATCTCTCCGAAGATCGTTGCCGACGGTATTCAGAAGGCCCTTATTACCACAGTATCCGGATTGATGGTCGCCATCATCCTGCAGCTGTTCTACAATTACATCGTGAGCAAGGTGGACAGCCTCGTGAACGACATGGAAAGCGCTTCCATTTCACTCGTGGACATGCTCGTGAAACATAACGTTTCCCAAAAGCAAGGCTAAGATGGAATCCAAAGCCCTTAACATCGCTCTTAATGCTGTCAAGTTCGGGATCATTCTGATCGGGATCATCTTCCTCGGGATGATCCTGGGCGGGAACAACGATTACGTAGGGGGTGCCCTGCAGCTGGGCTATATAGCCTTTTTCATTGCTGCTGCCGGCTCCATCCTCTTCTCCATTGCCCTGTTCCTGATCCACATCAAGCGTTCGATACGGGCCCTGATCGGCATCGGTCTGTTCGCGATCGCCATGCTGATCGCTTACAATATGGCTTCTTCGGAAGTGTTGATGAGCTGGCAGGACATGAGCAATGCCACTCCCGACATCTCCAAATGGGTCGGCGGAGGCATCATCTCCCTGTACATTTTACTGGCCGCTACCGTTCTCACGATCATCGTGAACGAAGTGGTCACCCTGTTGAAGTGAAAACCCTTCAGGATCCATGAGCAAAAGCAATAGAGAAGGACCCAGTGAGATCAATGCCGGCTCGATGGCCGACATTGCCTTCTTGCTCCTCATCTTCTTCCTGGTGACCACCACCATGGATATGGATGAAGGGATCATGCGGCAGTTACCGCCTCCTGTCCCGGAGAACCAGGACAAGCCGGAGGTGAAGGAACGGAACGTTTATATCGTGAAGGTGAACGCCAACGATCAGTTGCTCGTTGAGGGGGAATTGATGGACATCTCAGAACTCAAGGACGGGGCCAAGGAATTCTACGACAATCCGAACAACAGCAAGGACCTGCCCCAACGCTCCGAGGTTACTTTAGCGATGTGTGAGCAGAACATCCAAAAAGCCAAAGCCGCCCTTGCCCAAAAAGGAAAAGACAAGGAGTCGGCCCGAAAGGCCCTGGAAAAATGGCAGAAGAACAAAAAAGTGGTCGAATTCCTGGGGCATCCTTATAAAAAACTCCCCGGATCAGCTTTGATCTCGCTGCGAAATGACCGCGGGACCAGCTATAATATCTACATCCAGATCCAGAATGAGTTGCAGGCGGC
>CAZAYA010000286.1:0-1950 GCA_964489175.1 uncultured Flavobacteriales bacterium
TCCTATTACCGATGATCATGTTTATGTGAACCGGATCGCCCGGATCCCATCTGTTAATATTGTCCACTATGACCCTCAGAGTCAGGATTTCGGAAGTTTTCACCACACCCATGCCGATAACCTCGATCTGATCCATAAACCCACTTTGAAGGCCGTGGGACAAACCGTGATGGAGGTGATCTACCGGGAGTAATTTTCCCTTTCTTACCTTGCAGGAATTTCCTTCAGGAATGTCCGAAGAGAACGATAAGCGGCTTTTTCTGCTCGATGCCTATGCCTTGATCTACAGGGCATATTATGCATTCATCAGGAATCCCCGTTACAATTCCAAGGGGATGAACACTTCCGCTGTCTTTGGTTTTACGAATACCCTCAACGAGCTGCTGGAGAAGGAAAAACCCACCCATATCGCCGTGGCTTTCGATATGGCCGCTCCCACCGACCGGGAAGAAACTTTTGCCGATTACAAAGCCAACCGGGAAGAAACCCCGGAGGATATTCAGCTTTCAGTCCCTTATATCAAGAAGATCATCGAGGCTTTCCATATCCCGATCCTGGAAAAAGCAGGGTATGAGGCGGATGATATCATCGGGACCCTTGCCCATAAAGCCGCCCGCGAAGGGTATGATGTGTACATGATGACGCCGGACAAGGATTTTGCCCAGCTGGTGACCGACCATATCTACATGTACAAACCTGCCAGGAGTGGGAAGGGCGTTGAGGTATGGGGTGTTGATGAGGTCCGGAAGAAATTCGGGGTGGAAGATCCGCTCCAGGTGATCGATATTCTCGGATTATGGGGAGATTCCGTGGATAACATACCGGGTGTTCCCGGTGTGGGGGAGAAAAGGGCCAAGGATCTTGTTCAGAAGTACAAGAGTGTGGAGGGGGTCTACGAGCATCTGGACGATATCAAAGGGAAAATGCGGGAGAAGATCGAAGCGAACAAGGAGCAGGCTTTGTTGTCCAAACAGCTGGCAACGATCATCACCGATGTGCCGGTCGAATTTCATGAGGAAGCGTTGGTGCGGGAAGAGCCTGACAAAGATGCCCTTCGCGATATCTTCGCCGATCTGGAGTTCCGGAACCTGGCCGAACGGGTGCTTGGGGAGGAGCTGAAAAGCATCGGAGCGGACAACGGCCAGATGGGACTTTTCGATGAAGCAGCGGATGCCGGGGCTTCCCGGAAGGACCAGTTCGATACTCTGGAAACGCGAAAGCATGAATACCGCTTGATACGGTCCGAGGCGGAAAAGGAAACGCTCCTCAATGACCTGAAAAAGCGCTCCGTTTTTTGCTTTGACACCGAAACTACAGGAACGAACCCTCACCATGCTGAACTGGTAGGTTTTTCCGTATCCTGGGAACCTTCAACAGGTTATTATGTGCCGGTTCCACAGAAGCGGGAGGAGGCAAAAGAATTCCTTGCTTTTTTTGAGCCGGTCTTTGCAGATGATAAGATCCTGAAGGTCGGGCACAACATCAAGTACGACATGACCATGTTCCGCTGGTATGGTGTAGAGGTGAGGGGGCACCTGTTCGATACTATGGTCGCCCATTATCTGGTCCAGCCTGAACAGCGGCATAAACTCGACATCCTGGCCGAAACCTATCTGAACTACCATCCCGTCCCGATCACTGACCTGATCGGTCCTAAAGGAAAAGGACAGGGCAATATGCGAGACATCGAGCCGGAGGAACTGGTCGATTATGCTTGCGAGGATGCGGACATCACCCTTCGCCTGAGGGAAGTGCTGGAACCTGAACTGGAAAGGTTCAACGCCAGAGCTTTGTTCTACGACATCGAAGCGCCGCTTATTCATGTTCTTACCGCAATGGAGGGGGAAGGGATCCGGCTGGATACCGGCAAGCTTCGGGAATACTCCAAAGAGCTGGAGGAAAAGGTCGAAAAGCTGGAAAAGGAGATCTACGAAGATGCCGGCCGGGCAT
>CAZAYA010000287.1:0-1940 GCA_964489175.1 uncultured Flavobacteriales bacterium
AGATGTAAAAGGCCAGAAGGTCCCGGTTGCTGAAAGCCGGTTCGTTCTTTGCGAGAATGTGGCGCAGGACTTCAACGTTGAACGCTTCCAGGTAAAGAAAGTTATTGGCCCTTCCGAACAGCGGTTCCCGCGCATTTTCGAAGATATCTTTCATCAGGGAACGGATGGAACCGCTGATCACCAGATTCAGACGGGTTTGATCCTTTTTCCGGTCCCAGAGGTCCTGGAGCTCGCTGAAAACGTTGTTGTTGATATCGTAGAAATTCTGGAACTCATCCAGAACAAGGGTGAAGGGAGTATTTTCCGAAACTTCCAGGAGCAGGGCGAAGAGGTCCCTGAATCGATCGATCTTCCCATGAACAGGACGATCCCAATGAGCCTGAATGGTGTCCAGGAATTCCTGGCACAGGATCGCCTCGGATTTCCTGGAGATGAAAAGATAGACAAAGGGGTCCTTCTCATAAGCCTTGTGGATCAACCGGGTCTTGCCGATCCTTCGCCGGCCGGTGATCACGGTCATACGGCTGCCATCCTGATAAGCCTCCTTCCGGATCTTTTTCAAAAGATCGAGCTCTTCCTTGCGGTTGTAGAATTGCATGGTCAGCCTTTTTTGTAAAATATATTACAGTAATATTAATTACCGTAAAACTATTTACGTAAATATATCAAAAAAGGTTGTTCTGTGTGGATCAGGGGTTGTAAAGAGGGGGTGCGGATCAAAAGCGGCCTACTCATCCCTCTTCCTCCGGATCGGCTTATCGGAGGAAGGTCACCTCACTTTTCCACCATTTCCTTCAACGGCCCTACGTAATACTCATCCCATCCTTTATCGATGGACCTGATCTCATCGTCGGGGATGTTCTCGTGGAGAAGGTGGAGGGTGGTCGTTCCGTTGCTGTCATTCAGGGTGAAGGTGACCTGGGAGAATTCCTGGAAATTCTCGGCTTTCCAGTCCTGGACGATCTTCCGGGGTTCCACGGTCTTGTTGTGTCCACTGATGCGGCCGTCCCAGAGGGAGAATTCGCCCGGAGGGTTGGTTTGCATGGTGGCATGGGCGCCGGACCAGGCTTCGATGTTTTTTTCATCGGTCAGCGCTTCGAACACTTTTTCCGCCGGGGCCTGGATGGTGTAGGTTTTTTCAAGGGTCTCCATGATGGATTGGTTGGGGGGGTCTGGTAAGAAGGTATGAATTTAACCAATTGTTCCTGAGGGAGGAACTGGGAACAAGGAACACCTGGGAATTGCCGAGTTAGTTACTCGTCACCAGTCACTCCTCACTCCACCACCATCACATGCCCTGTGAACCGGTGTTGCTCACCGGTGTACAACTCGCGTACCCGGAGCTCCCAGACGTAGACATCTACTTTGCTATCTCCGTTGCGGCCTTTAACGGTCTTGCCGTCCCATTCCTCGCCGGGAGTAGTGGATTCGAAGAGCTTCTCGCCCCAGCGGTTATAGATCGTGAAGCGGTAATGGTCGGGGTCGTGGCCGCGGACCACGGGGGCAAAACCGTCGTTCACCCCATCACCATCCGGGGTGAAGGCGTTGGGAACGAAAACCGTGAAGTAGTCTTTGATCCAGATCTCCTGGCAGGCCGTGTCCACGCAACCGCTGTCGTTGGTCACGATCAGGCAGGTGTTGTATTTCCCATCCGTGCTGTCCGGGTAGGTGTGGGCGGGGGAGATGGCATCAGTGGTGTCGCCATCGCCGAAGCGCCATAGATAGGAGGTTCCCTCGCGAGAATGGTTCGAGAACATCACTTCAGGTTCACGGATGGTGGTTTCTTCCGGTTCGGCATTGAACTGGGCCATGACCTCCGGTGGGCTGTTCACGCCCACAGTGGTTTCGGCCCGGCACCCGATGGTATCCGTGATCCCGACCGTATAGGCATCGCGGCACAGGTTGCTGAAAACGCTGTCCGTTGAGGTTTGGCGTTCCCC
>CAZAYA010000288.1:0-1935 GCA_964489175.1 uncultured Flavobacteriales bacterium
ACCATGAACTGGCCACATGACTTAATTTTTTGTCCACTTTTTTGTTGCAAGTCCATCTTCAGGCCTTTAGCCTGCTGGAAGTACTGAAGGACTTTCCAAAACGGGAAAGAAAAAAGCTACATTAGTTGTTTTATAAACTTTCCAAAAAAGCGGACGAATATTTCCATAGAGCCAACTCAGTTGGATAATGGAGTGTGAAAATAAAACACACAACACCCTTAAATTCAATGCCCAATTGAAAGAGGCAATTCCTTTTTTTTCCAAAATGCATCAGATGATGCCTTGGGTGGGAAAAGAATATGAGAAAGGAACTCAAAAGAGGGTCCTGTTCGTAGGAGAAAGCCATTATCTGCCGGAGAAAAAGGATTGGCAGGAAGAATGGTATATACTCAATGCTAAAGATCTAATGGAAAAGGAATTTAAATGGACCTTTACTTCAAGGATCGTTGGTAAGGTTGCCAAGGGGGAAAGCAGAGCAAAAGCTCATAGTATCTATAAGAACATTGAAAGAGGGGTTCGGGAGCATTTTGACGTTGACCGTTTATTCCGGAAAATGGCTTTTTACAATTTCTTCCTTCGTCCTGCCATGAAACCAGGGGAAAGTATCAACCCCACTGAAAAGGACCAAGAAGTAGCTTATCAAAGCTTCTATGGTATCATAAAGGTGCTGAAGCCCGAATTGATATTCATAACCAGTAAGAAGGTCTGGAACCACTTGAAAGAGCAGAATATGGTAGTGAAAGATGATCCTGTGGAAGGAGAAAAACGGGTAACTGGAATTCCTATGGGTCTCCCTATCGATCGCTCACCTCATCCGGGTTGTAGGTGGTGGCATGAGCTCCATGGGAAGGACGGTCGAAGTGGAAAAGCGAGAATGATCGACTTTTTAGAAACCCACAACGCTTTCACCTAATCTTATCCTTGTCAATGTCACCAGAACCTTTACAAAATATCCGGGTCCACCATCTCCATTGGGATGGGCCCTTTGATGTTGAAGAGGCGATCAATACTGAAAAGAAATGGTGCCGTTACCCCGGTATTTATCAGATCTACGGTACCCATCCCGTAATGGGAAAAGGGTGTCTATTGTACATCGGAAAACATGAATACAGTCTTTCCTCAAGGATCAAAGAACACCAAGGATGGTTGGATAAGGAGTATGATGCTGTCCAGATCTATTTTGGGCGATTGGTGGATGAGGAGAAGAACATCCGTACCGATGAATTTGAGTATCTCCCGGAAGGAGAACCATTGTATAAATATTTAAGCGCTGTAGAAGCATTGCTTATTTTTTCGGCTTCGCCTCCTTACAACTCCGTGAATATTCAAACGCCGAATACCCAATGGGTCAAAGAGCAAAGTGGTTCAGGCGGTAACCCCGTCCTTGTCTATAACACAGGCTTTTTTGGCACACTCCCCCAGGAGGTCTCCACTTTGTGGCACGACAGGTGTTTCCCCCTTGATGGGGCAGGAAGAAATATTCCATCAACATGAAAAGTTCCCCCTGTTATTTCGGACTGGATGTCGGTGGCAAGGGAAATACCTGGCTAGTCCAATTGGGAATGACCCAAGAGAAGAAGCTCTTCCTTCGAGAGGAGCCGATGTCCGTTTCCCATAAAGATCTGCTGGAAAAAGTGATCGAACACGAGCCCCTGGGCATTGCCATCGATGCTCATCTTACCTGGTCCACAGAAGATTCAGAGGCTGGATTCCGGGCTTCGGATGAAAGAGCCAAGAAGGGTTTGGAAGGAGAAGAAAATAATTGGGTACAGTCCTACAATTCCATGATGACGATCCCCACTGTTGGTCGTCAATTGGCCGATCTGGTAACCCCCTATGTCGGCACTGTTATCGAAACTCATCCCCGGTTGAACCTTTTCCAGGCTTTTTATAAGGAAAAGAAGTATCGTGAAGCAGTTTTTGAATACAAGAAAA
>CAZAYA010000289.1:0-1932 GCA_964489175.1 uncultured Flavobacteriales bacterium
TTAAGATATCCCTGGCAGCTTTTATCTGTATAGGTTTTTTTGTAGGAGGGTTGAAAAAAATGAGATCCATGAACATGCATCAAATGTTTGCTATCTTCTGAATCGAAAAAAAATGGGAACATTTTTTCCTCGAAGAACTCTTCAGCACTAAGGCCTTTTCCTGTTTCCTTATTGTACAATTCCAGGAATTGTCTACCGATATCCGCCGTATACATGATTATAAAAATGGATCTGAGGATCGGAGGACCAATCCATAAGTTTCATACTCCCTTTGATCTTGCATAATATAGGGCTCATTGCCAACTTCCCTCAATTGTGGAGTCTCATCCTCGAACCTTCGCATACTGCTATAAGGAACTGTGATCTCCAACAATTGTCTTTCTTCCCAATTCCCGTTTTCATAAGCTTCCATGTCCTCTCCAAGGATACAGCTTACCGAATCGATCTCCAATAATTTTAAGAGGATCGGATCGGTTATGTGGCACAGTTTTTTTAGTTCGACCTCATCTCTTGTGATGAGTGTTTGGCTCTCTACAGGTGCAACGTTCAAGTCCGGGAAGACCTGGTCGATTTTTTGTTGGATGCTGTTTGTTCGCAATGTTTCCTTGTCAGGTAATAGGTCAAAACTCGACTCCACCGATTCTTTTTGATAAGGCAGTGTGCTTTCGCGAGGTTCTACCACATAAGCAAGTTTGATCACCCTTTCTTCTGGCCTGACCCTTTTCCGGTTGATCCGGCCGAAACGCTGAAGCAGTGAATCCAATGGGGCGGCATCCGTGACCATTCGGTCAAAACTAATGTCGAGGCTGACTTCAACCACTTGGGTCGATACCACAAAACAAGGCCCCGTTCTTTCGTCGAATTCTCTTTTCAATTTTGTTTCCCGTTCATTCCTGTCCTTGCGCTTGAATCGGCTATGGATCAATAAGGAAGGAATGTTCGGGAGAAGCTTCAATAATGCTTCATACTTTTCCTGGGCCCTATTCACTGTGTTGCAAACAACAAGTACTTTTTCCCCTTTCTGGATCCCTTCTGAAATGACTTCATTGACATCATCGCTTGATATTTTGTGGATAGCATGTCGATCATAAGTATCCAGTTCCGGTTCGGTCAACCCGACTTCATACACCTCTTTTTCTCCCCCTAAATGATCGAACAATTCATTGTAAAGGGCTGATGGCATCGTGGCTGTGCCGATGTGGACCCTGCAGTTCTGTCTGATAAGTACGTCCACAATTGCTAGGATGATCCCTTGACTGACCTCATCATAAGTGTGGATCTCATCCAATATTACATCGCAATTCTCTACATCGAGAAGCATGGCTTCGAAGCCCATATTGCCAAAGGCAAGGGAAGCTAATTGGTAGGGAGTGAGTACTTTAACCGAGGCGCCAACAAAAGGCTGCATTTGAACCTCTTCATAGCTTTGTTCTCCGGTCAAACGGGAAGATGAGTGTAAGACCCTTACATCTGTTCCTTCAGGGACCAATTCTTTGACCCGTTCGAACATGGCATTGATAGAAGCTTGAAAGGGTAGGGTGTAGAAAACACGCCCCTTAGCTCTCCGCAGCAAAAAGTCCGTTTTCCCCGAGCCCGTTGGTGCTACTACAAGCGTATGAGGACGTTCATCAGAGGGGTCTTTTATCGAAAGCGGGAACAATTCATTAGGTGGGAAAAGGTTTGTGAATCGAGGCTTGTGGAAGAGGTGGTCCAAAAAGGAATACTGTTTCTCCATTAAAGCGGATGCCATGTGGTCACCTGCCATCAGAATTCCCCTCCATGGTGACCAACCATCTTCAAGGGCTTCACAATACTCTATCACCCATTTGAATGCACCTTCCGCTTCATTTCTTTCAAAAAATTGAATTCCATCTAAACCCAGGTCTTTCAGGATGTCGATTGCTCTTGGCATCCATTCGTCCCAATAGCAAG
>CAZAYA010000290.1:0-1931 GCA_964489175.1 uncultured Flavobacteriales bacterium
TCCTCACCACCCCCTACCTGGGGCTTATGTACTACTTCGTTCCCAAAGCTGCGGAACGGCCGGTCTATTCCTACCGCTTATCCATCATCCACTTCTGGGCCCTGATCTTCCTTTACATCTGGGCCGGTCCCCACCACCTTCTCTATTCTTCGCTTCCGGGATGGGCTCAATCCCTGGGTACCGTCTTCAGCATCATGCTGATCGCTCCTTCCTGGGGAGGTATGCTGAACGGACTACTCACGCTGCGGGGCGTTTGGGATAAGGTCCGCCAGGATCCGATCCTCAAGTTCTTCGTGGTGGCGATCACGGCCTACGGGATGGCCACGTTCGAGGGCCCTATGCTTTCTCTCAAGAACGTGAACGCCATCAGTCACTTCACCGACTGGACCATCGCCCACGTTCACGTGGGAGGACTGGCGTGGAACGGCTTCCTCACCTTCGGGATGATCTACTGGCTGCTGCCGCGGATCTTCAACACGAAACTGCACTCGGTGAAACTGGCCAATGCCCATTTCTGGATCGGTACCACGGGGATCCTCTTCTACGCCCTTCCTATGTACTGGGCGGGGTTCACACAAAGCCTGATGTGGAAAGAGTTCACGGAAAGCGGGATGCTCGCCTACCCCAACTTCCTGGAAACAGTGACCCAGCTAAAACCCCTCTATGCCATGCGGGCTTTCGGAGGTGCTCTCTACATTACCGGGGTTTTCGTGATGGCCTACAACATGGTGAAGACCGTGAAGTCAGGCAGCCTGGTAGCGAACGAGGAGGCCGAGGCTCAACCATTGGTGAAGGAATATGCCCCCAAGGCTGGCGAATATTGGCACCGCTGGATCGAAAGAAAACCCGTACAGATGTTCTTCTGGAGCTTCATCGCGATCCTCATCGGCGGGGTCGTGGAAATGGTCCCCACCTTCCTGGTGGAATCCAACGTGCCCACGATCGCCAGCGTGAAGCCTTATACACCGCTTGAGCTGGAAGGCCGCGACATCTATATCCGGGAAGGTTGCAACAACTGCCATTCGCAGATGGTCCGTCCTTTCCGCTCGGAGACCGAGCGTTACGGAGAATATTCCAAGGCCGGAGAGTTCGTCTACGACCACCCCTTCCTGTGGGGATCGAAGCGAACCGGCCCGGATCTCCACCGCGAAGGGCGTGGCAACAAGAACAGCAAACCGGATTCCTGGCATTACAACCACATGCTGGCACCGGAAAGCATGTCACCCGGGTCGATTATGCCCCCCTACCCGTGGCTGATCGAGGATGACCTGGACACGACCGATACGCCGGACAAGATCGAAGCGATGCAACAACTGGGCGTTCCCTACCCCAAAGGATATGCAGACGAAGCACAGCAAGACCTGATGTGGCAGGCAAAGTCGATCGCTGATAACCTGAAGGAACAAGAGATCGAAGTGTCGCCCGACAAAGAGATCATCGCCATGATCGCCTATTTGCAAAGACTGGGAACGGATATCAATGTCGACCCGGACCAAAAGAAGGAGAACATGACCGTGAGCGAAAAGATCCAGGAGAAATACGGCGGCATGAAGTCTGACCAGCAACTCACCGAGAACGCGAACGAAAAGAACTGAGCGCCATGCTGAAATTCGTCAAACACCACATGGAAACGATCGACGGGATCTCCATCTATCCCGTTATCTCTTTCCTGATCTTCTTCCTGTTCTTCATCGGCCTGACCATCTTCGTATTCCGTATGGGGAAGAACCATGTAAAGTCGATGAAAGAACTCCCTTTCGACGACGGGAACCATGACCCGGAAAACGCCCTGTAACATGGAAAAAAGCAAGCGAAAGAACTTCGGTGGAAAATGGCTGCTCCTTACCGGCGGCCTCTTAGGGAGTCTCCCGGGATGGGGACAGACGGAACAGGCTGCAGCCGCTTCCGGCGGAACGGACAACAGCGCTTTC
>CAZAYA010000291.1:0-1927 GCA_964489175.1 uncultured Flavobacteriales bacterium
CATTGAAACACTCCGGATGGTCGCGGACGATCTCGGTGGCATTGGTGGACAGTGGACTGTCTACGAACGTATCGATAGGAGGGAGGTCTCCCCGGGATTCCAAACGGTCCAGCTGGTGGACGATCTCCTGGGTACGTCCTACACTGAAAGCCGGGATGATCAGCTTCCCTCCTTTTTGAACGCAGGTATGTTCCACGATACCCAGTAAGTCTTCCGTGGCATCCTCTATTTTGGGATGATGCCGGTCGCCATAGGTGGATTCGGTGATGATGGTATCTGCCTGGGGGAAGGGGCCGGGCCCTTTGATGATCGGTTGTCCCGGCCGACCGATGTCGCCGGTATAGCAGATCCGGTGAGGGCCGTTCGGGGTATCGATCTCCAGGTTCACTGCCGCGCTGCCCAGAATGTGACCGACCAACGTGAACTGCACTTTGATCCCGGGCTCTAATTCAAACCACTCCTGGTAAGGATGGGATTTGAAAAAGCCGAGGCATTCCCGGGCATCTGCTTTGGTATAAAGGGGGTCGACCCCCTTTTTTCCTTTCCGTTCTCTGTGTTTGCTGATGTATTCCGCATCGTCTTCCTGGATGTGAGCACTGTCCAGCAGCATGATGTTGCACAGGTCTTGCGTGGCACTAGTGCAGTGGATCCTTCCCCGGAACCCTTCTTTGGTCAGGACAGGTAATGCGCCTGAATGGTCGATGTGGGCATGAGAAAGGACGCAATGGTCTACATGCCTCGGATCGAAGCCCAGGTGAGCGTTCTTTTCCTCGTCCTCTCCCTGATAAAGTCCGCAATCCAGCAGGATGGTCTTTCCGGAAGGGGTGGTGATCAGGTGTTTGCTGCCGGTTACAGTACGGGCAGCGCCGATGAATTGGATGGTCATAGGGGGCGAATATAGCCATTAGCGAATAGTGAGTGGTGAATAGCGATGCCTATTCACTAGTCGCCAGTCACTCATCACTCCCTATTGGCTATATTTACGTTCCATGAAACTCGATATCCTTGCAATAGCTGCTCATCCCGATGACGTGGAATTGTGTTGTGCTGGCACCTTGCTCCGGCAGGTCGGTCTTGGACAAAAAGCAGGAGTGGTGGACCTCACCCGTGGCGAACTGGGAACGCGGGGTACTCCGGAATTGCGTCTGCAGGAGGCTGAAGCAGCTTCTAAGGTACTCGGTCTTGAAGTGCGGGATAACTTGAGCTTGCCCGATGGGTTCTTTCAAAACGACCGCGCCCACCAACTTCCCATCATCATTAAGATCCGGCAGTACCGTCCCGATGTGGTGCTGACCAATGCAATTCACGACCGGCATCCCGATCACGGAAGAGCTTCTGAACTGGTTTCCCAGGCTTGTTTCTATGCTGGCCTGAAGAAGATCGAGACGGAGCTGGATGGACAGCCTCAGGAAGCCTGGCGGCCCAGAGCGGTTTACCATTTTATTCAGGACCGCCACGTTCATCCGGATCTCATTGTGGACATCACTGACCAGTTCGAACAGAAAATGGAAGCCATTCGTTGCTTTGCTTCCCAATTCTACGATCCGGGATCCCAAGAACCGGAGACTCCGCTGTCTACTCCGGAATTCCTGGAATTCCTGGAGGCACGGGCCCGGGAGTTCGGCCGGCCGATCGGGGTTGCTTATGGGGAGGGGTTCACTACGGAACGGCCGCTGGGTGTGGACCGGTTGAATGGGTTGCTTTGAGAGGAGTTTCAAGTATTAAGTACCAAGTATTAAGACGTTTCAGGGGGGAGATCATTTGAAGGTTCTCCGGACCAGAGGATCAGGCAGGGAAACTTAAAGCGCTTAGTACTTAATGTCGATCAAGGGTTGAAAAGAATAAAGAGGTATGTTCCAAAGTATGAAGTGTAGCGCCATTGATGCAGAAGATCCTGGGGTTCCGGGACCATTCGAAAGCGGTTCCC
>CAZAYA010000292.1:0-1911 GCA_964489175.1 uncultured Flavobacteriales bacterium
GGACTTGCCGGTCTGCTGAACCTGAAATACAGACCCGCCAAATGGGACTTCGGTTTGAGGTACGCAGATCGGGCGTACCCCGAAAACGTAAGGGCAGGTCTGAAGGAACTGCTGGCCTTCGATGATCAATGTGATATCGAGGATCGACTTGAGAAAGCTTTGTTCTGGGCTCAGGAATTGCTGAAGGAACTTAAAAAGGAGCATTTGATCGAGGGTATACAATGAAAATTTCGATAGTAATCCTTGTTATAGTGCTGCTGACAGCCGGGTGCGGAGGAACAGAGAACCCCCGGGAAGTGGTGCTTTCGTTTATGGAGATGGTCAAGACCGGCAATATCGATGGCGCACGGGAACTGCTGGCGCGAGACCAGTGGGATCATCTGGAAGAGTTCTGCGGTCAGGATGTGGAAATCACCGGCTACGTGGTAGAGGATATAGAGATATTTGAAGAAGGTAACAGGGCGGTTGTGGAGTGGAACACCACCATAATCGATGAAAACTCGTCTGATTCGAATGAGGACGGGGAATTCGAACTTACAAAGAACGATGAAGGCTGGATAATAACCGACCTCTATCCCGGCCTCAGGGCTCCCTGAGAACAGCCTCCCGAACCGGAAGGCTGTTCCAGACTGGTTTTCCAGTAAACTCTCTCAGAAAATGGACTTGATCGAACACCGGAAGCACCTCATCAGGACTAAATATTGATCTGAAGCCGGAGCGTTGAAATTTTTTTAAATATTTGTGCAGCAGGTCCCTATACCTTACAGTTCCGATAAAGGCCTTCTCTACAGGTGTTTCAGCCGAGGTCGATATCTCCCGTTGTTCAGAGCCTGAGCCCGGAGCCGACCATAACCCCGCTCCGTGGTTCCCGGCTCTTCATCTCCAGGAAGGAAGTATGGGAACGGGTAAAAGCGACAGCTTTGCGTCCCAGTCCGTTTCCTTCCTTTTCCTTTCTGCTTTTGATCATATCTTTTGCGTTACACGTTCATGGAGAGAACAGAGCCAGCGAGGAGTGCAGCCCGGGTGACTTCCAGAGAGCGGATAAGCTGGTGCAAGGTCAATAGAAGCCGGGGAGTGCCTCAGCGGCTATCCCTGAGCCTGCGCCTGAGTTCCAGGTCCTTTCCGGAGGAGACCTTGAGAATCAGTTCCTGCATTTTACGGAGCCACTGCATCTTTTTCTCCGGTGGATAGCTCATGAGCCTTCTAAGTCGTTCTTCTTCCGTCTCCCACTGAAAGCTCATTGATCCTCCCTTAGCTCCTGTATCTTTCTGAGTTCCCTTATGTCCTGCCGGTCTATTGGTCTTCCGGTTACCTTTTTCATCTCTATCAGGTGGTCTATGGATATAACCGGTATGTCGACTCCGTCTATGTCCAGATGAACCGCGTCTGATATTGCCTCATGGAATTCAACCGGAGATTCCAGCACTATGTCCACTTCCTCCAGTTCGCCGTCTTTGTAGAAGTTGAAGGCTTTCATATGCTTCTCTTCCATCCACCGGGAGCGTGTTTCACGGCAGGCAAGCCCGGCAGGATCAACAGGCTGCTTTGCCCGGAAGCCAAGATCGGTAAGTGCGTCCACCACCTTCCGGATGTTTTCATCGGTCATCTCCACTAAAATATCCATATCGGCGGTGCTGCGAAGCGAACCAAGCAGGTTCACGGCAATACCGCCGACCACTACGTACTTCACCCGGCGATCCTGAAACTCCCTGAAAACTTCTTCGTAGAAGAACAAACCCTCTCTCCAATGATTATTGCCCACCGGTAAATACTCGGGGCTTTCCCGCAGCGGTGCGTTCGTGTAAGGTGATGATGTGGATTGGCTTTCTACCTGTCAATACTGACATGATGTCCCGGAGATAGAGGTTGGGTGAATTAACTACTGACCTTATTGGGCAGGTGTATCTACGC
>CAZAYA010000293.1:0-1867 GCA_964489175.1 uncultured Flavobacteriales bacterium
GTAACGAGAATGGTCTTTCCTTTGAACCTATTGGCGATCGAGGAATGATCCAGTTCGATGGGGGAGCGGCCCAAAAGGTCATCGATCTTCACCTTCTTGATCTGCTTGAAGCTGAGTTCCCCGTTGATCCATTTGTCTACTGAAGGAATGGTAAGCACGTTCACATTGAACTGCAAACAGGTGTCGATCACCCGGCGCTGATCCTCTTTGGAGGCAGGGTCGATGGCGATGATCAGGTCGCTGATCGAATGGTTGGCCAGCAGATCGCTTAGTTTGTCTGTATGCTGAATGGAAACCCCTTCCAGTTTTTTTCCACTCTTGGAAGGGTCATCGTCGATGAAGAAATTTACCCGGTAGCTGGTGGAAGCATCCCGGCCCAGCGTTCGCTTGACGATCATTCCAAGTTCTCCTGCCCCATAGATGATCACATTGGAACGATCTTTTTTGGGGATCTTGGTCTCCAAATAGAACAATTTAACGGCGATCCGGTAGGAGATCATGAGAAAAGTAGTAGCTAGGTAATCGATGACAAGGACGGAAAAAGGAAGGAAGAATGATCCGCTTAGCCAGTTGTAGCGAATGAGATTCAACGTAATAAGCACGAAAGTCCCGGCAGTGATCGTGGTGAAGATCCGCTGGGCGTCCTCCGTGCTGGTATAGCGAATGATGCCTGCGTAGGTCTTCCCGATCAGGAAACTCGAGGAGCGGATCAGCAGGAAATAGGGGAGGGAAGGTAGCAAGTGCTTTTCTACCGATTCCTGAGGGATCTCGAAATTGAAGCGCAATGCAAAAGCCAGCAGGAGGGAAAAGACCGAGATCCCTACATCCAGCAGAAAGATGATCCAGCGCGGTGTGTTCTTCTTGGGAAGCATTGATCTTGGAACGGAAAAAGGTCCCCAAAGTTACAAAGCTTCCCGGAGCCTTTTTTCCTGTCAACGGATCGATGAACGGAATATGATCCTGCTATCTTTGTTCCTTGCAGTTTACCGGGCATGAGAATCCTTTTTCTGGTCCCATATCCCCTTGAAGCAGCTCCCAGTCAGCGCTTTCGTTTTGAACAATATTTCGGGCTTCTGGAGGAGAGAGGCATCTCTTACGAGGTGCAATCTTTTTTCGATGACAAAGCCTGGAGAGTATTGTACAAAAAAGGGCACTTCCTCTCGAAATCCTTGGGATCATTGCGGGGGTTCATCAGGAGGATCGGTGTTTTGTTTCGGCTTTCGGCTTTTGACAGGATCTTTGTTCACCGGGAACTCGTCCCCATAGGACCTCCGGTCTTGGAATGGCTCATCACATGGGTTTTCAGAAAAAAGCTGATCTATGATATGGATGATGCCGTGTGGTTGCCGAACTCCTCCAAAAGCAACAGGGCTTTCATGGCCCTTAAGAGCCATGCCAATGTGAAAGCTTTGTGTAGATGGGCTTATAAGGTTTCTTGCGGGAATGCATATTTGGCTGAATTTGCCGGGCAATACAATCCTAATGTGATAGTCAATCCTACCACCATCGATACAGACGGTTATCATGATCAGGTCCGAGAGCATGTCCCTGAGACAGATTATCGACCTTTTGTGATCGGGTGGACAGGTGCTCATTCGACCATTCGTTATCTGGAGCCTTTGGTACCGGTTATCCGGGAGCTGGAACGGCAGTACAACATTGTTTTTCAGGTGATCTCGGATGTGCCGCCGGCGTATGACCTGCAGTGTCTGCAGTTCATACGCTGGAACAAGGAGACGGAGATCAGTGATCTGCTGCAATTCGACATCGGCCTTATGCCGCTCACCGATGATCCCTGGGCAAGGGGGAAATGTGGCTTCAAAGCTTTGCAATACATGGCCCTGGGGATACCTGCACTGGTTTCGCC
>CAZAYA010000294.1:0-1861 GCA_964489175.1 uncultured Flavobacteriales bacterium
CAGATAATGATGCTGGCAGGGGGGGGGGAGGAAGGAGGGGAGCAGTAGCCACCTTTCCTGATCCGCAGGAAAAAGACCCCGTAGAAAAAGCACTGGGTCACTCCTGCCAGGAGGAAAACAACGAAAAGGGACAGGAAAAGAACATCCATAACCTTGCCGGTCTCAGCGAATATCTGAAAATTCTTCCGTGAAGCCGCTATCTTTGACCGCATGGGAAAGCAAACAGCAAAGGGTGATGGCCGTTTCGATCTGGAAGTTACGGATACTGCGACTCATGCTCGCGTGGGTGCTTTCCATACGGACCACGGTACGATCCCAACTCCTGTATTCATGCCGGTCGGGACCCTGGGAACCGTGAAAGGGATCTCTCATCGCGACCTTCGCCAGGAGATAGGAGCCAGGGTCATCCTGGGGAATACGTATCATTTGTTCCTGCGTCCTGGCATGGAAGTATTGGAAGAGGCCGGTGGTTTGCATGCTTTCAGTGGCTGGGAACGGCCTTTGCTTACGGACAGCGGGGGATATCAGGTTTATTCCCTGGCAGCTGAACGAAAGATCCGGGAAGAAGGGGTGGAGTTCCGCTCTCATATTGATGGGAGTCGGCAGTTCTTCGACCCGGAGAATGTGATGGATATCCAGCGGGGCATTGGTGCGGATATCATCATGGCCTTCGATGAATGCACGCCCTATCCCTGTGAAAAGGAGTATGCCCGGGATTCCATGGCGCTGACCCACCGGTGGCTCGATCGCTGCATCGAGCGGTTTTCAGCTACGGAGCCCAGGTATGGGCATCGGCAGAGCTTGTTCCCGATCGTTCAGGGAAGTGTTTATCCGGACCTGCGGCGCAAGTCCGCGGAGGAGGTCGCAGCCCGGGAATGTGAAGGCAATGCCATCGGGGGGTTGTCGGTAGGAGAACCGGCGGAGATGATGTATGAAATGGCCGGCCTTGTTTGTAATATTCTGCCGGAAGACCGCCCGCGCTACCTGATGGGGGTCGGTACACCGGCCAATCTGTTGGAGTGCATCGCCCTGGGCGTGGATATGTTCGATTGCGTGATGCCTACCCGCAATGCCCGCAATGGTATGCTCTTCACCCGCCAGGGGGTCATCAACATCCGGAACCGGAAATGGAAGCGGGACTTCGGGCCGATCGATCCTCTCGGCACTACTTTTGCAGATCGGCAATATTCCAAAGCCTATTTGCGTCATTTGATGACGGCCCATGAGATGTTGGGGGCTCAGCTTGCGACCCTGCACAACCTGGGTTTTTATGCGGACCTGGTCGCGGAGGCCCGGGCCCGGATCATCGACGGTTCTTTTGGCAGTTGGAAGCATGAAATGGTGAAGCAGGTGTCGCAAAGGCTTTGAGATCATGAAGATCATCGATCGCTATATTGTCCGGAAGTTCCTGGGGATGTTCATTTTCACGATATCCCTGCTGATGCTGGTGTCGATCGTGTTCGATGTTTCCGAGAAGGTGGACGATTTTCTGCGGAGCAATGCCCCTCTCAAAGCGATCCTGTTCGATTACTACGTCAATTTCGTGATCCATTACGGAAACATGTTCAGTTTCCTGTTCATCTTTATCGCAGTGATCTTCGTGACCAGTAAGATGGCCCAGCGGACGGAGATCATTGCCATCCTGAGCAGCGGGGTTAGTTTCCCCCGCATGATGTGGCCTTATTTCGTCGGTGCGACCATTCTCGCGGCCTTTTTCCTGTTCCTGAACCACTTCGTGGTCCCCCGGGCTAATGAGACCCGCCTGGAATTCGAAAGCGAATACATCAGTGGCCCTTACCGGATCAAAGCAGAGAACCTGCATATGCAGGTGGCGCCCAATAAATTCGTTTACCTGGAGGAT
>CAZAYA010000295.1:0-1845 GCA_964489175.1 uncultured Flavobacteriales bacterium
TCTTTGTCTTTCTTGAGCGTGAACATCACATCCTGATCATCGGCCTTGGTCAGGGTTCCAACCTTGCACACCCAGAACCGGGACGCATGCATGCGCCGTCCCTGATCGATCTCGACCTGTTTGGCTTCGTCGATGGGTACCGTTTTCGTCGTGTAGCGGTTCTTATCCGTGATCATCCATTCCCCATCGACTTTTTCGATGGGGCGGCGGATGTCTTTGGGTGGGGGAGTGAGGACCCCGACGGGTTTATCCAGATAAAAGAACGACACCGAAGAGATGTCATTGCCCAGATGGTTGGCGTGCCCAATCTCGATGGTCGCTTTCAGCTCTTTCCGGAAGCGGACCGGGTTCCCCGCGTGAAACACATAGGAGGTGGAGAAACCCAGGGTGTCGAATTCGTGCACCGCCGTTCCATTGCGGAGGAAGGCGTTCCGCTGCATGCCCATGGCCTGATTGAAGTAATCCTCCGAACCGGTGCCGTGAATATCCGGCGGCCAGGAATAGCCATCCACCCAGATCATTTCATCGCCTTCGCCCCACCAGGAATAGTCCGAGGTGGCGGAGTCCGACATCTCACCGAAGGCTTTGGCCTGCAGGTTGACCACGTTGAAGAAACAGCCGATGTAGTGCCCGCGACCTTTCACTTCGGTGAGTACGTAGTTGCTGTCCCAAGCTTCTTTGCCCAGCATTTTGATGTTATCCACTTCCGGGCTGTTGGGCCACAGGTCGGGTCCCCACCCGCCAAAGGGCCGCTCCATTCGGAACTCCGCGTGAAGGTAAGCCGGATCGGGGCCGAGATCGCTTTCCTTTTCGTAGGTTTCATAATCGATGTAGAAATATTGCCGGGCGTCCCGGTCCCCCTCGTTGACGAACTCGACCCTGGCCCGCTTTTTGAACGGCATGGGGAGGTAGCAATTGGATGCCGTGAGTGTGGCCTGTTTGTTGTTGTTCCTGGTGGACGAGGTGAACCACAGACTCTCAAAGGTGTTCACAAAGCAGTTTCCGTGGCCGAAGAAGTCGCCGTAGGGGGTGTGGATGCTGGGTTCCGCCGCATCATCCCAGGTGATTTTGATCAGCAGATCCCGATAGTGCTGCCAGCCGGTGAACCAGAGGTGGGTGATCTTTCCGGGTCCCTCGATATCCGCGGCCACATAGGTTTCTCCGGGCGCGATGGTGACGAAATCTTCATTCCCGCCCGTGCGGTCCCAGGAGGAACAGCGGCCCGTTCGGCCGGGCCGAAGGTTGTCGATGTTGAAAGAGGGGTCCATTGTCTGTCTTAGCGATAATTGAGGGAACTGAAATCCAGATGGCTGAGTTTGCCATCGCCGGCCGGGGTATACATACGGGTGCCGTCTTCGTCTTTCTCGCTGTTGCGAATGATCATGGCCGTTTTGACCCGGGTGGTGGCGATCAGCCATTCCATCAGCTTCCTGCGGCAGACGTTGACCACATCCTGATGATCGGGGTCGTGATAGAGATTGTTCTTCTCTTCCGGGTCGGTGTCGCCATCATAGAGCTCACCTACGTCATCTCCGAACATCTCCTGCTGATAATGCACGAAGCGCCAGTTCTTCCAGCGCATGGCTTTGGAGTGGGGATGTTCGGTCACCGCGATTTCCCGAACGGGTTCTTCGCTGCCCGCCAGCAGCGTGGAGATGTCTTTCCCGTCCGCAGTTGGGATAGGTGGAAGTCCGGCCAGAGAGGCAAAGGTGGGGCCCAGGTCGATATTCTCGACTAATGCCCGGTTCCGGGTTCCGGCTTTGGTGACACCGGGAACCCTCCAAAGCATTGGGACCCTGCAGACGGCTTCACTGTAGATTCCGGGGGCTTTTTCCCGAATCCCAT
>CAZAYA010000296.1:0-1821 GCA_964489175.1 uncultured Flavobacteriales bacterium
CGTCCCTGAAGGCCCATCACCTCCTCCCTCCTTTCCATGGCAGGATGCACATTTTTCCACATACACCTTCTTCCCCTGTTGCTGATCCGGCCAATGGTCTGGCATGACCCGGAGGATATCGAGCTCCAGGATGCTTTTCTTCAACGAACCAGTGACAGCTCTTACCTCTGGGACCGCTTGTTTTTGACGGATCAATGAATCAAGCCGCGAAAAGAGAGAGTCCATCCGGGCATGGTCGTTCACCTTTCGGTGCGTTTTGACAGTAGCGAAATAATCCCTCGCCCGTTCACTGAATTCGAGCATCTCTTCATATTCGAATTCATTGATCACCTTTCCCTCCTCCACTGCTTCCGGGTAATCCTTGCCAATGTAATCCAGCAAGTTCACGAGCATTCGGGTGTCCTGTTCGAGCTTCTCCTTTTGTCCTGAAGCCTCTCCGACCCCCGAGATACTCAGCAATAAAAGGGCACTGATGATGAAAGAACGAAAAATGCCTCCTGCCATGATACTATCAATTTAGACCGATCCTAAATAGCCAGCAAAGATGCAGGATCTTCGGAAATGGAACAATACCGAAAAGAGGGGATTCGGTTGAGGATTTCTTTAGGGCTGAAAATGAACCCCCTGCATGGAATCACCGGATTCCAAAGACCGTGCTCTGAAAAGAACCTCATATCATCTTTTCCTGATAAAAAGAAGTGCTGAAAATACAGAGGTCACTTCTTCCAGGGGTCAAAGGGAAAAGAAGGTCATTTAGCAAGGGCAACGAAAAAAGCTCCTTCCGCATGGAAGAGGCTCGACTTTAACTTTAGGAGCTTGTGAAGCTACCCTGATGATCCCAGGAGGGGCTTTTCAACAAGTGACAAATACCGTCACACCCGAGAGGTCATCACTTCACCCTTCTTGTACGATGAGCTGACCGAGAAGATCACCCGCCAGCGCCTGGAAAGGTCGCCCCCTGCATCATAGATGTAGGGGGCCTTGAAAGGGGCCTTTTTGCTCATAACGTGCCGATGTTAAAGGGAAGGCAGCAGCACGCTGAGAAAAGGACCTTTTGTGTCGATCTTGTGTCACTCGCCCCCTTTAAAAGCTCCTTCACCAGTAGTGAAGGGGCTTCCAGGGGGTACTTGTAGCGAGGGGGGGACTCGAACCCCCGGCCTCCGGGTTATGAATCCGACGCTCTAACCGCCTGAGCTACCTCGCCATCATTCCGGGGATCCCCGGAAAGGGTGCAAATATAAAAAACAACCCCACTCAATGTTCAGGGCCTTCCCTCCTTTTTCAACCACCCGGTCCGGTGATTGATGATCCGCAAAACCAAGGTGACCACCCCTGCTCCTCCAAGGATCCAGATACTTCGTGGCTCCACCACCAAAGCCTTTGCCTGCCAGCAGTCCCTTACTACACTTACATAGACGAACCCGGTAATCGTGGCCATGAAGCCGCTGTACTCTTTTTTCAGTACCGGCTTAATGCTGAAGGGGAGGTAGGATGCCCGGTAGTTCTTGAAAGAAGGGAGAAAAGCCGGCACCTGTTGCGACCATTCCCTGTACTCTTCCCCGAACTGGCGCAACAAGAAACACTCTTCCGCGAACATGATCCGTTCATAATACAACCAGAACAAAAGCCCTACTGATAAAAAGAACCAGAGGTTGAACGTAAAGGCCACGATACCGACCCATATCAAAAAGTTACCGATGTACAAAGGGTGGCGCGCTATGGAATAGGCTCCTGTTGTGTTCAATTGCCCCGCTTTTTGCGCTTGTGTATTCCGCCCGCTCGTCCCCCCTGGAGATGTCCCTATTACCCAGGCTCTGAACA
>CAZAYA010000297.1:0-1820 GCA_964489175.1 uncultured Flavobacteriales bacterium
GGTGCGGAAGATGAGCTTCAGGTCGTAAAAGAAATTCCTGTTTCGGATGTAGCGAAGGTTGAGCTCCAGCTTGGCCGGCATAACCTCTTCGATATACGTCTTTTCCGGATCCTCTGCTTTCCCGAGCAAAGCATTTTCATCAAAGTATTCCAGAGAGGCCAGGTCCGTTATACCCGGCCTCACCTCCAACACTTTACGCTGATCTTCGCTGTATTGCTCCACGTATTTCGGTACTTCAGGCCGGGGGCCTACCAGACTCATGTCCCCTTTCAATACGTTAATGAGTTGTGGCAATTCATCCAACTTGTGTTTTCGCAAAAAGGCCCCAGCCCGGGTAATGCGAGCATCCTTCCCTACGGTCAGCTGCCCTTTACGATCCGCCCCCGACACCATTGTTCTGAACTTGAGCAAAGAAAACCGCCGCCCCCTCTTCCCTACCCTGACCTGCCGGTAAAGAACACCACCGGAACTATCCAGAACCACCCACAGGGAAAGAAGAAGAAAGAGTGGAGAGAGGAATACCAGTCCCAACAGAGAAGCGATGATGTCGAACGCTCTTTTCACGGGCGAGTAGCAAGGACCTCTTCAACACTTTGACGAACCGCCCCGATCACCTGCCCCACTTGCTCATCAGTAAGGTCATAATACACGGGGAGGGAGATCTCATTGGCGAAACGCCGGTAAGTCACCGGGTAATCCTCTATCGCATACCCCATTCCTTTATACAGGGAAAGCATCGGGAGGGGAAGGAAGTGCACATTGACCGCCACTTCTTTATCGAAAACCGCATCGATGACCTTGTCGCGCTTCTCTTCCGAGGCTCCCTTCAAACGAAGCATGAAAAGATGGAATGAGCTTTTCTTTGTTTCATCCTCAAAGGGAGGCACGTCAACAAAAGGACTTTCTGCGAAGGCCTCTGCGTAGGCCCTGAAGATCGCCTCACGGCGTTCCAGTTGGGCAGGGTACTCCTTCAGACCGATCAACCCCAGAGCAGCCTGAATATCGGTCATGTTGCACTTGCTGCCCAACTCCTTCACATCATAGCGCCATCCCCCTTTATTCGTCTTGGCCAGGGCATCTTTGCTCTGGCCATGGAGCGAACGGACATTCAACCGGGCATAAACGGCTTCCGGGTCGAAGAGAGCGGGCAGGTTGAAGGCGACCGCTCCCCCTTCGGCGGTGGTAAGGTTCTTCACGGCATGAAAGGAAAAAACCGTGACATCGGCCCAGGAGCCGGTCTTCTTGCCCTTGTATTCTGCTCCAAGGGAATGCGCCGCATCGGACAGGACAAGTATTCTCCCCAGGGTTTTCTGCTCTTCCCCTTCCGGCTGGAAAAGTTGCCGAACCTCCGGCTCCTCCACCAAAGCCATCAATTCCTCGTAATCGCAGGGCCATCCTCCCACATCTACCGGGATCACCGCTTTGGTCCGCTCTGTGATGGCTTCCCTGACCCTCTCCACGGATAAGTTCCAGTCCCCCTCGTTAAGGTCCACCATTACGGGGGTCGCTCCCCGGTGCAACACCACGTTCGCAGTAGCGCAATAAGTATAAGCCGGAACGATCACTTCATCTCCCGAACCGACCCCGAACCATTCAAGCATTAGCTCCATCCCAGCTGTGGCTGAACTAACACAAAGCGTCACGGGATTCCCATTGTAGGCACTCAACTCCTTCTCAAAGGATTTGGTCCGGGGGCCGGTCGTTATCCAGCCGGAACGCAAAACCTCACTAACTTCTTCGATAGCCTCAGGAGAGATATGGGGAGGGGAAAAAGGGATCATGCCAAGGGATTTCCAGCAAAAATAAGCAACGGTACGATC
>CAZAYA010000298.1:0-1777 GCA_964489175.1 uncultured Flavobacteriales bacterium
GAATGCGGTATTACCTCATAGCCGGAGAGGCTTCCGGTGATCTTCACGGCGCCAATCTGATGAAAGCGATCAGGGCGCTCGATGATGCGGCTGAATTCCGGGTTTGGGGAGGAGATCGAATGGAGCAAGCAGGCGGAGAAGTGGTGCGTCATTACAAGGAGCTCGCTTTCATGGGCTTTACGGAAGTTCTTATGAATCTGAGGACCATCCTCCGCAATCTCCGCTTTTGTCAAAAGGACATCGAACAATGGCGCCCGGATGCGGTGATCCTGATCGATTACCCTGGCTTCAACCTCCGGATCGCTGAACGGATATCAGGAAAGGTCCCCAAGGTCTTTTATTATATCTCTCCCCAGGTTTGGGCCTGGAAACGATCGCGGGTCAAAAAGATCCGCCGCTACGTGGACCGCATGTTCGTGATCCTGCCTTTTGAAAAGGATTTCTATGCGAGGCATGATCATGAAGTGGATTTCGTCGGTCACCCCCTGCTCGATGCCATTGATGCTCATGCTGATGAACGGACCAGCTATTCAGCGTTCATCCGGAAAAATCAGTTGCCCGATCAACCGATCATTGCTTTATTACCGGGGAGCAGGAAGCAGGAGATCGAACGTATGTTGCCGTTGATGCTTTCCGTGCGGAACGATTTCCCCGGATATCAATTTCTTGTATCGGATGCACCTTCCGTTCCGGAAAGTCTGTACCATGAACTCCTCCAGGATACAGATGTGCATTTGGTCAAAGGACAAGCATACAGCCTCATGGAGAACGCCAGGGCTGCTTTGGTGACATCCGGAACTGCAACCCTGGAAACCGCCCTTTTCGGAACGCCGGAAGTCGTTTGTTATTCAGGTAGTGAGGTCTCTTACAGGATAGCCCGTAAACTAGTGAAGGTGCCTTACATTTCCCTGGTGAACCTCATTATGGAACAGAAAGTGGTCCGGGAACTCATCCAGCGTGATCTCACCCCCCGTTCGCTCAGGCATGAGCTGGCCCGGATCCTCGAAGATGGGCCAGCTCGTGAGGATATGCTGAAGGACTTTTCGAAGCTTCGGGAAAAGCTTGGTGGAAAAGGGGCTTCCCGGAAAACTGCTACCCTGATGGTTAATGCCTTAAGCGCAAACAGCCCTTGAAATGGATCGGGTACTTTTCCTCCTTGTGGATCGGTTCATTTTAAGCCCGAGAAGAACAGTTAAGAATAGGGGATCCAACTTCTTTCGGTATTCAAAATTCCCCGAACCTTCCACCGGTAAATTCTTTACTAAAAAGCTAGAGGGACAGGGTTCCGACCCTCAAAGGGATCAAGAGGGAGTGAACGACATCTCACTGTGCTTTTAATATTAAATTTGAGGTGTTCGTCAAGGCCCTTTTGATTTGTCTAAAGCCCCCCATTCACGGTTTATTCCTCGCCCTTTTCCCTTTCTGAGCAGGTGCGCTGTTCTTCTCTTCTCTTTGCTTCTCTTTTTTAAGGTTGGAAATTGCCAAAATACCGGAGCGGGAAAGCCGGGATTGCTTCCTGTTCAGAACTACCTTAAAGAGGATTACCGCGGCCATGCCCAGAATTTCGATGTAACACAGGATGAGCAAGGGATCCTCTATTTCGGGAACAATAGAGGAATATTGATCTATGATGGTGAGAGCTGGCGAACCATCACGGAAATGACCGCCCTGAACCTGGCCTATGAAAAAGAAAAAGACCGTGTTTATGTCGGTTCCAAAGGAGATTTCGGCTACCTGGCCCCCGATACCACGGGGAAAATGGAGTATCACTCCCTCC
>CAZAYA010000299.1:0-1772 GCA_964489175.1 uncultured Flavobacteriales bacterium
ATGGAAAGTGGTCGGTACACCAGCAGATGCCGATAGTGTACTTTCTGTAGGGGGAGTCGACCCTTCAACAGGCATGCACGCTGCCTTCAGTTCCTTTGGTCCTACCTCGGACCAACGCATGAAACCTAATGTTTGCGCATACGGGCATGTAGTCGCAGCTGGAGAGGATGGACTGGCAGGGGTCCAGGGAACTTCTTTTTCCAGCCCTCTTGTGGCTGGATTTGCTGCTTGTGCCCTGCAGGCGGTTCCTTCGTTGGATGCCATGACCCTTTTCTCCCGGATCGAGCGATCAGGGGACTTGTACCCTTATTACGATCATGCCCATGGGTATGGGGTTCCGGCGGCTTCCGCCTTGCTCGCGGATAGCATTCCTTCTTCTGCATCACCTACTTTCGTATTGCAACCCCTGTCAGCAAAAGAGAGCAGAAAGTTCGAAGTCGTTCTCAAAGAGGCGCAATGGAAGGCGCTGAAGGATAAGAATGGAGAAAAGGGCATTGGAAAAGCAGCTCCCTACCTTTACTATCATATCGAGAAGAAGGGAGGAGGGTTGCGGGAGTACTACGTGATCAAGGTGGAGCGGCAGAACCCATTAACATTCGACCTGGATTCCGTCGGAGTTGGTAACACGATAAGATTTCATTTCAATGGCTACACAACCCATTTCACCCCTTCACCTCCCGATGAAGATCCCCATGATTGAGCCATCCCGCCCTTATTTTATTGTCCTGATGATCGCCTTGCTGGCTTTTTCAGCGGGGGCGGTCAGTTCCCAGACCGTTTTGATGGCCCAAAAGCTTGATGAAGACACTGGCCGGGACCCCTTCGGCCCCAATCAACGCCATTATGTGCATGCTTACGCTTCCGTAGGGTTGTTGTTCGGGCCTCCTGATGCTCAGGGAGGGAAGATCAAGGTCCCGCATTCCCTTTATTCGAGCCTGGGAACACGATATAAGTTCAAAATAGGGGAGGTGTATTCCCTGGGCCTGGACCTGGGGTTAGACCGTTACAGTTATGAATTGAAGCAGGTTCCTTCCAAACGGGTTCCCGACAACATTCGTCATAAAAAGGAGGAAATGGTCCTGAATTGTGCTACAGCGGCATTCTGGCATCGCTTCAATTTTGGCCGACGGGGAAACCATATCGGCTCGTTCTTCGATCTGGGAGCTTTTGGTGAATATGCTTTCGGAAGAAAGCATATTTATGTGGATGAGGTTGGTGTTCCTGAAGCCAAAGACCAACAGGTGAAGACCCGGGGCTTGACCTATGTCCGCCCCTGGCAGTATGGAGCATTGATGAGGGCAGGATACAACCGCTTCGTCTTGTTCGGGAAGTACCGCCTCAGCGATATCTTCAAAGAAAGTGAACCCGGGAAATTCATGCCCGAACTTCCACGCTTTCTGGTCGGACTCCAGTTCGGATTTCATAGATAACTACTCCCATTTTTTCATACCGGTCAAGGGTTGCCATGAAGATGAGTGCCAGGCCCGCCTGCCATTGCACAGCTATCAGGCACGAAGTTTTGTTACCAAAACTCATGAAGAGGAAGCTGGATTTGTGAGGTAGGAAGAGCGTTGAGGTGGATAGCCGTTTTCTATCGCACTATCTAACTACCTTGCCTATCTCACTCTTAATACTTTGTACCTGCTATAGCCTTTGAAAAGGTGGTTGCTGCTTGTGTCCTTTTCAACCCTTGATCCGCATTTCAGCAAACCTTCTCTGGACTTGCAACAAAAAAGTGGACAAAAAATTAAGTCATGTGGCCAGTTCATGGT
>CAZAYA010000300.1:0-1764 GCA_964489175.1 uncultured Flavobacteriales bacterium
CATCCCGGCTTTCGGGACTACACTGGAAATGGAGCAAGAGTTGAAGGACCGGGGCGTAGGGTTGAAGACCTACGATACCACCTGTCCTTTCGTAACAGCCGTATGGAAAAGAGCCGGCCAGCTGGGCAAAAAAGAGCACACCGTCATCATCCATGGAAAACCAGATCATGAGGAAACCCGGGCCACCTTTTCCCACAGCGGGCGAACAGCTCCCTCAGTGATCGTCAAGGACCTGGAGGAAGCCCATGAGTTAGGAAAGTTCATCAGCGGAGAACACCCCCCGGAGGAGTTCTTCAATACCTTTGCCGGGCGGGCCACCGATGACTTCGACCCTGCCGAACACCTGCAACGGGTCGGCGTCGTGAACCAAACGACCATGCTCGCCTCAGAGACCCAGGAGATCGCCGACCATCTCCGGGACATCATGGCCAATACTTACGGAAAGGAGAACATCAAAGCCCATTTCGCCGATAACCGGGACACGCTGTGCTATGCTACCAATGACAACCAAAACGCTACTTATGCCCTACTGGAACAGGAAGCAGACCTGGCTGTTATCGTAGGTGGGTACAACAGTTCCAACACTTCCCACATCGTGGAACTTTGCGAAGAGCAATTCCCTTCCTACTTCATCAGCTCCGAAAGGGAAATCCTCTCCCGGGAGGAGATCCGTCATTTCGACCTTCATCAAATGGAAAGGGTTACCAGCCACAACTACCTGCCCGTTCAAGAACCTGTTACCATCGCTCTAACCAGCGGCGCTTCCTGCCCGGACAACTCGGTGGAACAAGTTCTCCGCAAATTGCTCAGCTTCTTTCCGGATGCCCGGCCAGTGGAAGAAGTGCTCAAAGCCTCCACCAGGAAAAAACAGAAGCCCCCTGAGCCACCAGGACCTTATTCCGAGTAAATGCCCATCTTTGTCATGAGGCCTGTTATTCAGGCCTCTTTTAATCCCGCTTTTATGTCCGAAGTCAAGATCAACCAATCCGTCGCTATTCTGATCGACGGGAACAACATTGAAAAGAGCCTCCACGAAGTGATCGGCGCTGATAATGCCATGCCGAATTTCGACACGCTTATTCCCAAACTCGTGGGCAATCGCTCTCTGAGTCGTCTCATGTATTTCAGAGAGGGACAGAACATCTCTTCCAAACTCGCCGAACGTCTCCGGGAGCATTATCATGGCTCCGTCGCTCCCTGCCACAAATCCGCCGACATTCCTCTGGCCATCAATGCCATCCAGATCTCGCAAAAAGTAGACACCATCATCATTCTTTCCGGGGATTCCGATTACGTAGAGTTGGTCCGCCACTTGCGTTTCGATGGGATCCGGGTGGAGATCGCTGCTGTAAAAGCCACCACGGCCAAGATCCTGATCGAGGAAGCTGAGCATTTCACGCCGATCGAAGCAGAGGACTGCTTTACGTACGACAAGCCCTCCAAAGGGCGCAAGCAAGGAAAAACAACTCCTCCCAGGACTCCTGGCAAGAAAAAGTCAAAGCCCCAAGAGCCTGCGACCGCCAAAAAAACTTCCAGGAATTGAAGCCATGCCAACCGCTTCTTCTTCGTACTTCATGGTCTCTCTGGAAAGACACAGGAATGTTCCCTCTCCGGACCAAAGCCTGATGGAACAGGAGCAATTGCGCTTCAAGGACCTGATGCGGGAAAATATTCTTCAGCAAGTCTTCATGGACAAGGCCCGGGAAAAAGTGTGGCTGGTCCTAAAGTGCCCGGATGAAGAGACCGTTCGGGAAGTTGTAGGAA
>CAZAYA010000301.1:0-1720 GCA_964489175.1 uncultured Flavobacteriales bacterium
GGATGAAGAGAAGATCCTTGAGATCGCTGAAAAACTACCGGAAGAAGCCAGTGAAGCCATCCTCCAATTGGCCATGGGGGAAGAGCCTGAAAAAGCCACTATTACGGAAGAATCCACCGATGCTTTCCAACACCCAGATGCACAGCGTCGCTTCAGGGTCATGGAGAACAAGGAGGAATTGGAACGTGCCCTGGAATATCCATGGGAAAAATGGGCCGTTTTCCTGCACCCCTCCCAGCGTTCATTGGTAGAAAAAGATTTTAGTGGTCCGGCCCGGGTCTCCGGTTCCGCCGGTACCGGTAAAACCGTTGTAGCTCTCCATCGAGCTGTCCATCTGCTTCGAAAGAACCCCGATTCCAGAGTGCTTTTGGCTACTTTTTCAGACGGGTTGGCCAAGCTTTTGGAAGAAAAGGTCAAGCGGTTGATCCAAAACGAGCCACGGCTTGGGGAACGAATTGATATTACCAGTATGAATGGGATCGGGGAAAAGCTTTACCGAGCTCGATACGGTCAGCCGAATATCCCTTCTTCGGAAGAGATCCGTGAGTTGCTACGGAAAATTTCCGAGCAAGAAGCCCCGGATGAATTCAGTCCCAATTTCCTTTTCAAGGAATGGAATGAGGTGATCGATGCGTGGCAATTGAGAACCTGGGAGGTATACAAGAACATCGTGAGGATCGGTCGCAGGATCCGCTTGCCCGAAGGCAAAAGAGAATCCCTTTGGAAGATCTTCGAGCAGGTTTTCTCCAAACTGGAAGAACAAGGCAAAACAACCCATGCCATGCTGTTCCGCAAGCTTCGAGAAGACCTCAAAGCAGAAGAGAACAAACCCTACGATCATGTGGTGATCGATGAAGCCCAGGACATCAATGTCCCCCAATTGGCCTTTCTGGGAGCGATGACCAAGGATGAACCCAATGGCTTGTTCTTTTCAGGCGATCTGGGACAACGCATCTTCCAGGCACCTTTTTCCTGGAAAGAATTGGGGGTGGAAGTCAGAGGTCGCTCCTCTACCCTTTACATCAATTACCGCACTTCCCATCAGATCCGTTCCCAGGCCGATCATCTACTACCCTGGAAGATCGCCGATGTAGACGGCATCGAAGAAGACCGGAAAGGAACCATCTCCGTATTCAACGGCCCGGAACCCACCATCGAACTCTTTGAAGACCAAAGCAAAGAAGCGGAATACGCAAGTGGGATTCTATTAGGTTGGTTGAATGAAGGCATCAAGCCCCATGAGGTCGGTGTATTCATCCGTTCGAAAGATCAAATGGACAGAGCGGAACAAGCCATTGAACGAACAAAAACCCCCTACAAGACCCTGGACGAATCCTTTATCGGAAAAAGGGACCACATCTCCCTTTCCACCATGCACTTTGCCAAGGGCTCTGAATACCGGGCTGTCTTGGTGATGGCTTGCGATGATGATGCCATTCCTTTGGAAGAACGGATCGAAACCGTCTCCGAAGAACCTGAACTGGAAGAGGTTTACAACACGGAACGGCACTTGCTTTATGTGGCTTGTACGAGGGCGAGGGATCGGTTGGTGGTGAGTGGATTGGAGCCGGGGTCGGAGTTTTTGGGGGATTTGGAGGTATGAATTATTAAAAAATGCGGCACATATTGAGACCAAAGTTAAATAGTGATTTTATTGCAGAGCAGGCATATCGTTGTGATATAAGATGTAGGGAATTAATGATCAATAAAATCACAAGTC
>CAZAYA010000302.1:0-1701 GCA_964489175.1 uncultured Flavobacteriales bacterium
GGTCATCCTGTTGACCCACGGCAGTATCGTCCTGGCCATCACCCTGGTGATCGCCTTTTATCCGGTAGCCAAGATCTTCCGGTTGCAACCTGTTGAAGCCATGCGCGACCGCTAATGAAAAACCTATGCTCAATAGAATAGCCTGGCGGAACATATGGCGGAACCGATTGCGAAGCCTGGTGGTGATCATCTCCATCATCCTGGGGGTCTGGGCCGGCCTTTTCGTGCTGGCCCTCTCCAAAGGACTGAACGATCAGCGGACGGAGAACATGATCAATACCAGCATCTCCCACCTCCAGGTACACCATCCCGAGTACCTCCGGGACAACAAAGTGGGCAATTTCATCCGCGACTTCGACCAGCTGGAAGATCGCCTCAACACGCTGGATCATCTCCGGGCTTATTCGCCCCGTGTAAAGGTCAGTGGGATGGTATCCTCTTCGGCAGGAGGTTTTGGTGTGAACATCTTCGGCATCGACCCGGAAATGGAAAGCCGGGTGACCACCGTGAGCGAGAAGGTCGTAGAAGGCTCCTATTTCCGGGAAGATAAGATCCGCCAGCCGGTGGTGATCGGTGAAGCCCTGGCCGACAAGCTGAACGTTCAGCTCCACAACAAGGTTGTCCTCCAGTTCCAGAACATGGACGGCGATATCGTGGCCGGTGCTTTCCGCGTAGCGGGCATCTTCCGTACCCTCTCCTCCAAATACGATGAGATGAACCTGTTCCTGCGGGACCAGGATATCCATGAACTGATGGGCAGCCCTCCCCGCTACCACGAAGTGGCCGTGATGGGCGATGATATCGACCACGTCAAACCCCTTGCCGAACAGATCGGGGACAACAGGGAAAACCTTACAGCCCGCACCTGGAAAGAGATCTCCCCGGAACTGGGGTATGCGGATGATATGATGAGCCAGATGATGTACATCTTCATCGGTATCATTATGCTGGCCCTGGCCTTTGGCATCATCAACACCATGCTCATGGCCGTCCTGGAACGAAGAAAAGAGCTGGGCATGTTAATGTCCATAGGAATGAACCGCAAGCGCGTTTTCCTGATGATCTTGCTGGAAACGGTCTACCTGTCCCTGCTCAGCGGACCGCTCGGCATTCTCTTCTCCTACAGCACCATCGAATATTTCAAAAAGGTCGGGATCGACCTGTCCATCATCGGGGAAGGCCTTCGCAGCCTGGCGGTGGGCCATGTGATCTATCCGGCCCTGGACAACGAATTCTACCTCAACATCGCCTTCATCGTCGTGCTCACCGCGATCCTTTCAGCTCTTTATCCGGCCTGGAAAGCATTGCGACTGAAGCCGGCGGAGGCTGTTAGAATGTAGAGGAGTGAGGAGTAAGGAGCGAAGAGAGAAAAATGCCAGGATCAATACGATACTGACCTGTAACCCTATCATTTATGTCAGAAAATTCCACCATTACCACCCACAACCTCACCAAGGTCTACGACGAGACAAAGGTGAAGGTCTACGCCCTGAACGGGGTGGACCTCCGCATCGAGAATGATGAGTTCACGGCGATCGTCGGACCCTCCGGGTCTGGAAAGACGACCCTGCTGAACATCATCGGTGGCCTGGACAATCCTTCCGAGGGAGAAGTGGTCATCGGCGGTACGACCATCAGCCAGCTCAGCGAGAACGACCTGATCGACTTCCGCCTCTTCAACATCGGCTTCGTGTTCCAGTC
>CAZAYA010000303.1:0-1700 GCA_964489175.1 uncultured Flavobacteriales bacterium
TCCTCGAGGATCGGGCTGGCTTCTTTGATCTGCAAATGGGCGACCATGTGGGCCAAAAAATCATGGGCAGGCGTATTCGGGTCTTTCAAGATATTCAGGATGGGTTCCTTGTACTTTTCGGGATCGGCAAAGAACAGTACATCATAAAGGTAGTGAATGCGGGAATTGTCCTTGTTTCGGAAATTCCTTGGTACTCGTTCGAGAACCCTGGGAATGACCTGATCTGGATAAACCTCCGTCAATTGCATCAATAAGAATTCCATCTGTTCATTCAGAAGATCCGATTCCAGTGGGTTTTCATAAGAGAAGAAATCGATAATGGGGTCGATCAGTTCTTCGCAAATATGCCCTTCGGCAGCTACCGCGAACCAAAGCGCTGCATCATGGTCATTTTCCCAGTGATATTCGTGAAGGTTGATGTTCTCGATGGATCGGATGATGTTCTCCTGTACCTCGGGGGAGTTTCGCAGTTGTTCGATGGTAAGGAAGGGGAACCCCCGGTCCGCCATTTCCAACAATTTGATAGCTATCCATGAAGTGGGGACCTCCTGGGGGGGATCCGGCAAATGGTCGAGGTTGTATTCCAGCCGATCCGTTAGCATGCCAACCCCGTATCTGAATTCCCAATATCTTTCGATAGCCAGGATATGCAGGATAAGCGATCGGGCTACTTCCTGCTGATATCCTTTATCCATTAAGCGGAGAAAAGCATCCCGTATCCAAGAACCTTCTTTCCGGACCCCCATGTCAACCATCCTTTCAAGTTCTTCCCGCTCGGGTTCGAATTCCAGAAAAGCATCCGGTGTAGGGTATTGTTGGATGAACGCGTATTCAACGGGTAGGTCATGTTGCTCATCCTCTTCCAATAGTGATCCGTCCTCTCCCATAAGGTCAGACTTCCCTTCTAAGAACATTTGAGCGTCATGGAGGATCTCCCGCATTTGCCTACCGAATTCGACCATGATGCCGTCCGCCCGCTCAATGTTGAAAGAGCTGTTAGAAGGTCCTTGAGCGGTGTTGGATGAGTTTTCCCCTTTCACTACCCGAAGGGGGCCATTTCTTCTTTTTACTCCGCTTTCTAATGGAGGAAAGGCCCCTCCGCCATCCAGACAATGATAGGCTTCCTTGTCTTCGATCTCTTCTAGTTTTTCCACGGTCAGGAGGACCTCCCAGGGATCTTCATTTCCATGAAAATAGGAGAAACGTACTTCTTCTTCAAGGAACTCGTCGAGCGCGAGGTCGTCTATATTGCCCCACCCTTCTTCATTCCATGTGTCGAGGAACGTTCCAAGGTCCTTGAGTGTGTAGCCTTTGACCTCGAAATGGAATCCTTCCGGTTCCACATCCCATCCTATAATGGCTTCCAGGAGTTTGTGGAACTCCTGGAAGGAGAGGTGACCCGGAACCCTGATCCGTTGCCAGGAAAGCGGGTTACTGTTCTGGACCTTTAAATAGAGCTGTAGGGTTTGTTCCATGGCATACCAAAGATGAAGGATCCTGTTCTGATCTCCAAGGATCCGAGCATGGTATTGGCCTATGATTATATTGATCAGATGGTCCGCCTTGGGTCAACAACAGCCTGAGCACCGTAATGACATCCCATCTCATAACAGAGGATTCACTCTTCACCCCCCCGGACCCTATCCCCCGCTAAGCGTAGCGTCCTCCCTCCGGGAGGCAAGCTCGCTACGCTTAAGCTT
>CAZAYA010000304.1:0-1682 GCA_964489175.1 uncultured Flavobacteriales bacterium
GTTTGGTGGGTCGGAATCGGTCATGCCGGTACCCTGATCTCTGCCGTTTTGTTGCTTTTCCGTCAAAAGTGGCGAATGGCCATCAACCGCTCCGCGGAAGCCATGACCATCTTCGCTGTTTTGATGGCCGCTCTTTTTCCCGGCATCCACATGGGCCGGATCTGGGTGGCTTACTGGGTGCTTCCGCTCCCGAACCAGTTCGGTTCCCTGTGGGTCAACTTCAACTCTCCGCTCCTGTGGGACGTTTTCGCCATTACAACCTATTTTACGGTTTCTCTGGTCTTCTGGTATATTGGTTTGTTGCCGGACCTTGCCACCGTGCGGGACCGGATGACCAAAAAATTACCCCGGAAAGTATACAACTTCCTGAGCTTTGGGTGGACCGGGGATGTCAAAGCCTGGGTCCGTTTTGAGGAAGTATCACTCGTACTGGCTGGTATCGCCACCCCGCTTGTTTTTTCCGTCCACTCCATCGTAAGCACGGACTTTGCCACTTCCCTGGTGCCGGGCTGGCACAGTACGATATTTCCTCCTTATTTCGTTGCCGGTGCTGTTTTCTCGGGCTTTGCCATGGTGCAAACACTGGTACTCGTGATGCGGAAAGTGATGAACCTGGAGAATTACGTGACGATCAAGCATGTGGAATACATGAACATCGTCATCATCGTAACGGGAGGCATGGTGGCCATCGCCTATATTTCCGAGTTCTTCATGGCCTGGTATTCTCAGAACCCCTACGAAGATTACATGTATTTGTCCTACAACGTTTCGCAGGGACCTTATTGGTGGGCCTTTGCTTCGTTGATGATCTGCAATATCCTGGCTCCTCAGTTCTTTTGGTTTCCGAAGATCCGAAGAAGCCTGACCCTTACCTTCATCATTGCGATCATCATCAACATCGGAATGTGGTTCGAGCGGTTCATGATCATCGTGACCTGTCTCCACCGGGATTATGTGCCCTCGAGCTGGACCATGTTCCATCCGACTTTCGTCGATATCGGTGTCTTCGTCGGGACGATCGGGATCTTCTTCACCATGTTCCTGCTCTTCGCCCGCTTTTTCCCCGTGCTGGCCCTGAATGAGCTGAAGACGATCCTGAAGTCTTCCGGTGAAGCCTACAAGAAACCTCAACAAAACGCTTGATCATGGCAGAGAAGGTCATATTCGCGATGTACGACGATGACCACACGCTCCTGGAAGGGGCGCGCCGGTTGGTGGACAAGGGAGTGAAGGTGAATGATGTGTTCTCCCCCTTCCCCGTTCACGGCCTGGAGCATGTGATCGGTGTCAAAAGGACTCGACTCGCCATCGTTTCCTTTATGTTCGGTATCACAGGGTTAGCCCTTGCCCTTTTGGGGATCTGGTACTGGATGATCGAAGACTGGCCTATGAATATCGGAGGAAAGCCGAGTTTCTCTTTGCACCAAAACCTTCCTTCTTTCGTGCCACCCACCTTCGAATTCACGGTATTCTGTGCGGCTCACGGGATGGCCATCACCTATCTGCTTCGGAACAAAACCCTTCCCGGTCTTGCCCCCCGGAATCCGGATCCCAGGACCACCGATGATAAGTTCGTGATGAAGATCGTCCTGTCGGAAAACAAGAGCGTGGGGGAAGAGACGATCCAGCAAACATTGAAGGAGTCCGGAAGCATCGAGATCAATGAAAAGAACCTCTGAAAA
>CAZAYA010000305.1:0-1636 GCA_964489175.1 uncultured Flavobacteriales bacterium
GCGCACCTCGTCGGTGAAGAACCGGATGTGGTTGAGGCCACGGATCGCCTCGATCCCTACAAAAGAGTGACGCCGACCAACCGTGAATTGCTTGCCCAGGGGACAGGGAATATGATCTCCGGGTTCATCGGTGGTCTTCCCATTACCCAGGTGATCGTGCGAAGCTCGACCAATGTGTATTCCGGAGGGAGGACCAAGACCGCCGGGATCTTCCACGGGATCTTACTGTTGATCAGTGTAATGGCTATCCCGCAAGTGTTGAACATGATCCCGCTGGCCAGTCTGGCCGCGATCCTCTTCATGGTAGGTTACAAACTGGCCAGTCCTGCTTTGTTCAAGGCCATGTACAGGGCAGGAAAAACGCAGTTCGTTCCTTTCATGGTCACTGTCCTTGGCCTGGTCTTTACCGATCTGCTGATCGGAGTCGGGATGGGATTAGCAGTTGGTATTTTCTACATCCTCTGGAGCAACTACCGGACCCCTTACCATTTCGATCCGGAGGATCATGTGGAAGGACAGACCATTCACATTCGGCTGGCGGAACAGGTCAGCTTTTTGAACAAAGCAGGACTGCTTCACACCTTCCAGGAAGTGCCGGATGGATGTAAAGTGGTGATCGATGCCCGTCAAACGGTTTCCATTCATCCCGATGCTGCGGAGATCATAGAGGATTTCCAGCAGAATGCTGAGAACAGGGATATAGAGGTGGAGATCAAAGGGAAGATCGAAGGGAAACAATACGATCCCATGAAACGGTTCGAGAAGGCGATCAAGGAGAATCACAAAGGGCGGCAGAAAGAAACCCTTGTTGGCAAATAGAGCGCGGTTTGCCAGATAAAGGAAAGTGACCCCTGCCCGACATTTCCCTTCAGGGAAGAGCAATATTTTTGTCTCTTACAATGAAGGGTTTAAGGTTGGTCTTAGTTGGAGCAGGGGTGCTTTTTCCTGTCCTGATGCTGGCCGGAGTATGGCCTCAGGAGAAGGGGGGCGGTTATTTCCAGCTTTCCTTCACCTATCTCCGGTACCATGAACTCATCGATAACTTTTCTTTGAGTGATGGGTTTCAGGTGCATGGCTTACAGCGGTACGTCAACGATCATACCCTGAACGGTTACCTGGAATACGGGGTCACGGACCGGTTCACCGTGATCGGTTCCGTACCCTATAAGTTGCTGCGGACGGAGAACGAATTGTTGGAAACGGAGGATTATCCCTACTCCGGAGATACCATTCAGGGGGGGAGCCTGAACACCCTGGGGAACATCGACCTGGGAGGCAAGTACCTGCTACATCAGGGAAAGTACGTGTGGTCGGCCCAGTTGATGGCCGGCATGAACACTTCTTCCTATCAGCCCGGCACTGGTTTACGGTCCGGCTATGATGCCTGGTATTTCACCCCGAGGATCCTGGTAGGGAGGGGATGGGGCAAGGCCTATTTTTCCTCCTCGCTTGGTTTCCGTTTCAAGACCAACGGCTATGCGTATGACCTGATCAGCGACAATGAGGTCGGTTACAAATGGCAGCGGGGAGAGGAGAAGAAGACCTGGTTCGTTTTTGTCTTCGGTGCTGATATCCCGGTCACGAAGGGTTCCTACGACGACGGCAACAGTACCCATACCGGCCTTTACCGCGACGA
>CAZAYA010000306.1:0-1621 GCA_964489175.1 uncultured Flavobacteriales bacterium
GGGAAACGTCAGGCAGCTGAAAAATGTGACCGAACAACTCTCTATCATCGAGCAGGAACGCGAAATTTCCGCTCCGGTGTTGACACGGTATCTGCCCGACTTTCAGCGATCCCGACTGCCTGCCCTGATCGGAAAGGAAGCGGTGAGCGAGGAAGCCTTCAATACGGAAAGGGAGATTCTTTACAAGATCCTGTTCGACATGAAGCACGATATGAATGATTTGAAAAAACTTGTGCTTCAGCTGATGGAGAAGAGCGAAGTGGGGGACGCCCTGGAACCCGAGCACGAAGGCCTTGTCCGGAAGCTTTATGCTTCGGTGGATGACGTACCCGACCGGGCAGAAAAACTGATCACAGCAGGCGAAGCGTCCAGGAAGAAACGGGAAGAAGAAGATATACTGGATACGGAGGAGATTGTGGAAGAATCCCTGTCCCTGGAGGATAAGGAGATTGAACTGATCAACAAGGCACTGGAGAAACATAACGGGAAAAGGAAATATGCGGCACGGGATTTGGGGATTTCTGAGAGAACGCTTTACAGAAAGATCAAGGAATATAACATTGAATAAGAGGTTCAGGATATCGGGAACAGGAAAAGCCGGCACCATCGCGGTCATCTTTGCGGTGGTGGGTATGGCGTTGCTTCAGCAGTGCAAGGTCACCTATTCTTTCAGCGGGGTGAATATTTCCCCGGAAGTCCGGACATACTCGGTAGAATATTTTCCCAACCGGGCACCTATCGTACAGGCACAGCTAAGCCAGCTTTTTACCGATGCCCTTATCGATAAGATACAGTCCAATACAAGTCTGGAACTGGCAGAAAGCGGGGGAGATGTGCAGTTCTCAGGGGAGATCACCAATTATGATACCAGGCCGACGGCCATTACCGGAGAAGAGCAGGCGGCACGCAACCGTCTGACCATCGCCGTGAGGGTCCGGTATACCAATATCGTGGAACCGGAACTTGATTACGATACAAGTTTTTCACGTTATGAAGACTATGATGCTTCTCAGAACCTGACGGACGTGGAGAATGAATTAATCGATTTGATCGTTAATGACCTGGTGGAGGATATATTTAACAGGGCTTTCGTTTCCTGGTAAAACCTTGGATGATGAACAGTTCAGATTTCATACGCCTGCTGTCAGCCGACCATTACTCCCCTGCCGACCTGAGTGAGGTTCGTGATCTGTGCAGGCATTATCCCATGTTCAACCTGGCGCATATGCTGGAGGTCCGCATCAAAGAGGCCCTGGGCCAGAACAAGGAAAAGGAATTAAAACGGGCTGCGGTTTACTCCGGTGACCGGCGAAGATTTTATGAGTTTGTCCACGAGGTGAGCACACTGCCGGAGCCCGGAAAAGAACTTCAGGAAGAATCTTCAGAGATCCGTTTCTCTGATGAACCCCAACAGCAGGTGGATGTGATCATTGAGCAGCATGCTCCCTATGCGGGGGCGGGGAGCGGCCCGGATCCCTTGCTGCTGGAACTGGATGAGGAAAAAAGTGAAGAGGGAAAAAAAGAGGAGGAAGGAGAAGAGGATGAGGACAACCAGGAAGAAGAGATATCCTCGGAAACCATTGTGGGTGCTTTTATGAAGGATGAAACCGAAATGGAAGAA
>CAZAYA010000307.1:0-1590 GCA_964489175.1 uncultured Flavobacteriales bacterium
AAATTCAATGAGAATTTCGAGCAATTCAAGGATCACGCCAATGAAGAGATCCTGGAAGCTGCCCCCAAGGTTAAGGTGACGAACTAGTTCACTGCTTCCGTTTCATGGTCCGAAACCCCGTTGGTCTTTGCCGGCGGGGTTTCTTTATCTTCCCGTAGCTTTGCCCCATGCATTTGTTCTACGCTCCGGATATTGAAGGAGAGGTTTACCAGCTTCCTGAACAGGAGGCCAAGCACGCTGTCAAAGTGCTTCGGCTGAAAGCAGGGGATGAGGTTCGGCTGATCGACGGGAAAGGAGGCTTTTACAAAGCCCGGGTGGAGGAAGCTTCTCCCAAACATTGCTCCCTCATTATCGAGGACCGGATCGAGGAATACGGAAAACGGCCTTTCCGGATCCACATGGCCGTGGCGCCCACCAAGAACAACAATCGCTACGAATGGTTCCTGGAAAAAGCCACGGAGATGGGGCTCGATAAAGTCACTCCCCTGTTGACCGCCCGGGGGGAGAAGGCCAAGGTCCGGAAGGACCGCCTGGAAAAGGTGTTGGTGGCCGCTATGAAGCAATCCGTCAAAGCCTACCTCCCGGAGCTTGCCGAACCCATGACCCTGGATGCTTTCCTGAGACAGGACCTTGCCGGACAAAAGTTCATCGCCCATTGTGGCCAACAGCCGGAGCGGGGTAAATTGATGGAGCATTACGAACCGGGGCAGGATGTGGTGATCCTGATCGGTCCGGAAGGGGATTTTACCCCGGAAGAATTGCATCAAGCAGGGGAGAAAGGGTATCAATCCATTACGTTGGGCAATGCGATCCTGCGGACAGAAACCGCAGCAGTGGCGGCTTGCCACACCATCAATCTCTTGAATCAATAATGATGATCCGGTCGATGATCGCCCCGGGGGCTATGGCTTCTTTCTGGAAGAGAGCGATCATGGACCTTGGCTTATGTCGAAGGAAAGCAAGCGATCAAGTGCCGGGAACAGCCTCGGAAATGGTGAACCGGCAGCCGGCATCTTCCATCTCCTCCAGGGCTTTGTCTTCATCCCCGGGGTTGGCGTTCACCGGCCGGATGGCATCCTTGACCACGATGGTCCGGAAGCCGTTCTTTGCGGCATCGAGGGCTGTATGCTTGACGCAGTAATCCGTGGTAAGTCCGGCCACGTATAGTTCATCAACCCCCTTGCTTTTCAGGAAACCGGCCAGGTCTTCATTGGTCGCTTCGAAAGCAGAATAACCATCATCCTTGTTCCCGGTCCCTTTCAGGAAGACCGTGTCGATCTTTTGGGTTTGCAGGTCGGGATGAAAGGCAGCCCCTTCGGTCTCCCTGATGCAATGCGGAGGCCATTTTTCAAAGTGGACGGTCTCTTCCGGATGCCAGTCCTTGGATGCCACCACCAGGTCGAATTGCTCCTGGAGGCGGTTGATGACCGGTACGACCTCATCGGTGCCCGGAGCACCTAAAGCGCCGCCGGGACAGAAATCGTTCTGGACGTCTACGATCAGTAAAGCTTTCATAATAAGTGTCATTCAAGTGTTGAACATGGATGGTGAGGGAGGTTAGTGAGATAGTTAGATGGTTAGCTAGTGAGG
>CAZAYA010000308.1:0-1526 GCA_964489175.1 uncultured Flavobacteriales bacterium
GATCACCACCACTTTCCGGCCAAATATCTCCACGTTCTTCCCGATGGGATCACTGTACCTGAAAAGCTCGCTGGCAATATCATGACCGATCACCACCACATTCCTGCCTGCACTGGCCTCCAGGGGAGAAAAATACCTTCCCCGCTCCAGCTCGAAGGACTTGATATCCTGAAACCCGTCTGTAACCCCGGCCATGGCGGCCCCGTCCACATTGCTGTTTTCGTATTCGATCATTCTCTGCACGGCTGCAACAAAAGTTACCTCTCCTGCCAGCCGGCTCTTACTCTTGATGAACTCGTATTCATCCAGAGAGGGCAAAGGCCTGTTCATGTACTTCCACCAGGCATATTCTTCTCCTTCTTCCGGGGCCCAGGGCCATTTCTGAACATAAATGATATCACTTCCCAGGCTGCTCACGCTTTCACGGATATTCGCTTCCAGGGAGTCTACAATGGTAAAAACTGCAATGATGGCAAATATCCCGATGGTGATCCCCAGCAACGACAAAAGTGCACGTAAACGGTTCACGGTTACTGCCTGGACGGCGATCCTCAGACTTTCCCATATCTGCCTTACAAGTTTCACCGGTTCAAAATTTTTACCATGAATGGAATATTATATTAATTTTCCGCTTCTTTATTTCAGCGGAAACTCGTTCTTTTGCAAGAGTGTAAAGTTAAGTAAGAATTGATAAGAAAATCCGATGTCTGTCAAGAAAAAAATTTCCGGCGCCCTTATCTCGGTATATTCCAAAGAAGGGATTGATCGAATCGCCAATAAGCTCGATGCCCTGGGCATCCCGATCTATTCCACGGGAGGAACCCGCAGTTTTATCGAAAAACTCGGGATCACCGTCAATCCTGTCGAAGAGCTTACTTCCTATCCTTCCATTCTGGGAGGGAGGGTGAAAACGCTGCATCCCAAAGTCTTCGGAGGCATTCTTGCCCGCAGGGAAGAAGCATCGGATCTTGATCAGCTGAAGAAATACGAGATCCCGCAGATCGATTTGGTCATCGTCGATCTGTATCCCTTCGAAGACACGGTCCGTTCCGGTGCCGGTGAACAGGAGATCATTGAAAAGATCGATATCGGAGGGATCAGCCTGATCCGGGCGGCGGCCAAGAATTACCGGGATGTGCTCATTGTGGCTTCCCGTGAACAGTACAGTGCATTGCTGGACCTGCTTGATTCGGGGAAAGGTGAAACTATCCTGGAGACCAGGAAGGGCTTTGCCAGGGCGGCCTTCGAAGTGACTTCCCATTATGATGCGGAGATCTTCGGATATTTTGACGGGGGTGAGGACACCGCGCTGAAGGTCAGCCAGCGACATGCCAGGAAATTGCGTTATGGCGAGAATCCCCACCAGAAAGGACTGTTTTTCGGGAAGCTGGATGAACTTTTCGAGCAGCTGCACGGAAAGGAGATCTCATACAACAACCTCCTGGATATTGATGCAGCGGTGGGACTCATCTCGGAGTTTGATGAAACCACCTTTGCCGTGCTGAAACACAACAATGCATGCGGAC
>CAZAYA010000309.1:0-893 GCA_964489175.1 uncultured Flavobacteriales bacterium
CATTTGGAATCGATACCAGGAAAAAATGGAGCCCCTCCGAAAGGAACTTAATAAGGCTTTAAAACAAAAGTGGGAAGAATGGGAGGTCCCGAAAGAAGCCGAAGAAAAATGGTCCAAAAAGGCTAAAGAGCTCCATGAAGAGTGGTGGAAACTTCGCAAACAACGCCAAAAGGAGATCGATGATTCCATCGCCGCTAATGCTGATCAGGAATTGCTATACGACCGTCCCTATGAGGACAAAAGCAAGGTTCGGGTATCAGGACCGTTCACGGTAGAAAGCCTTTCTCCTCACCGTACCCTTCCCGTCAATGAGAACGATGGAGTCCTCCATGATAGTGGCAATGGCCATTACAGTGAGAATGGTGAAGAAAGGGGATTCGTGGAGATGGTCCTCGAAAATCTCAAACAAGCAGGAGTTCAGCAAGCCCATAAAGAAGACCGCATCAATTTCACCTCGCTCCAGGCCTGGCCTGGGGAGATGATCTGTGCAGAGGGGCGTTATTTGGAAGGAGATAAAGAAGATGGAAAAGAAAAGCGAGCCGGGATCTTTATCGGTCCCGAGTTCGGAACCGTTTCAAGACCTGACCTTGTGGCAGCAGCAAGAGAAGCCGCCGATGCCGGTTTTGACGTGTTGATCACCTGTGCCTTTAGTTACGATGCCCACTCCGAGGAATTCGATAAACTGGGTAAGATTCCGGTCCTCAAGGCCCACATGAACGCCGAACTCCACATGGCCGATGAGTTGAAGAACACTGGAAGCGGCAACCTATTCGTCATCTTCGGGGAGCCGGACATCGACATCAAGGAACCGGAAAAAGGCAAGATCCAGGTCAAGATCAACGGAGTGGATGTGTTCCATCCCAATACAGGAGAAGTGCGAAGCGATGGCCCGG
>CAZAYA010000309.1:903-1521 GCA_964489175.1 uncultured Flavobacteriales bacterium
TGGGGTGGCCTGACGTGCCGCCGGTCGTGCTCCGCGATGGCCCGGAAGGGATCGCTTGTTGGTTCATCGACACGGATTACAACGAAGAGAGCTTTTTCGTCCGCCACACTTATTTCCTTGGTGAGCCGGATCCATACAAAGCCTTGAAGAATTCCCTGAAAGCGGAGATTGATGAAGAGGCGTGGGAGTCGCTTTACAGCGATACTTCCCGTCCTTTTGATAAGCCTTCAAGCGGAAGGATCGCGGTGAAGGTGATCAATCATTTGGGGGATGAGGTGATGAAGGTTTTTAGGGTTTGAGTAATTTTAATGAAAATTGGAAATTGAAGCAATTATGAAGTTAAAAGCGATTGATTTTTTCTGTGGGGCGGGTGGAATGAGTTATGGTTTGAGTCAAGCGGGAATTAATGTCGTGGGAGGAATTGATGTAGAAGAAGCTTTTAAGGAAACTTACAAAAGGAATAATAAGGGTTCAAAATTTATAAAACAGGACATAAGGGATTATAGAGTTGAAAAATTAAAAGAAGATTTCCTTGTAAAGGAAAAGGATGAAAA
The DNA here is from genome assembly GCA_964489175.1 of uncultured Flavobacteriales bacterium. GTDB lineage: Bacteria > Bacteroidota > Bacteroidia > Flavobacteriales_D > CAYVSK01 > CAZAYA01. Next base: position 1,458 of record CAZAYA010000309.1, read on the forward strand.
TTTAATTTTTATAGGATGCTCCCCCTGTCAATACTGGAGCAAAATAAATACAGACAAAACTAAT